>PMBG01000082.1:0-169 GCA_003153755.1 Chloroflexota bacterium
CTCACAGAAGGAGTAGGATACCGCGCATTTCACGGTTGTCAAATGGGCGCGCCACTACCAACCCCGGAATTGCGACCCGGCCGGGGCTCCAAACGGCCGGGACGGAGCGGGTGCCACCCCCGCCCCATCGAGTCCGGACCCGCCGCTGTTGCACCCTGCGGAACACGGC
>PMBG01000082.1:224-2616 GCA_003153755.1 Chloroflexota bacterium
GGGATCTTGTTCGGGCCGATGTCCGTCAGGATCGCGGAGAACTCGGTCTGCTCCTCTTCGGCGGCCGCGGCGGCGGCGACCGGGGCGGCGGCAGCGGCGGCTACCGCGACCGGGGCGGCGGCGGTGACACCGAACTTGTCCTCGAACGCCTTCTTGAAGTCGGAAAGCTCCAGGACGGACATGGACGCGAAGGCCTCGAGAAGGTCGGCCTGGCTGATCTTTGCCATTTGAGTTGTCACTCCTTGCTATCCGAGCCCGCGGGCCCGGAGTTTGGTCTCAATCGGGGCGCGACTATGCGCTCTTGGAATCGGCGAGAGCCTGTACCAGGCCTGCGACGTCCCGAAGAGGGGCATCGAAGAGGCCGGCAACCGTTGCCATCGGGGCTGCGATTGCGCCGGCGACCTGGGACAGGAGCACGTCGCGGCTCGGGAGCGCGGAAAGGCGCGCGACGCCTTCGACGTTCATCACGTGATTGCCGACCACACCACCGGTGATCTTGATCAGCTTGTACGGCCGAAGCGCGTCGATGACGGCCTTCGCGGAAGCCCCTTCGTCGGCCTTGATGAAGGCGATCGCCGTGGGGCCGGTAAGCAGGGCATTGACGGTGTCATTGCCCGCGTCCTTTGCCGCGATCTTCATCAGGCGGTTCTTGACGACGTGGTACGTGACGTTCTGCTTGCGCAGCTCTCGACGAATGGCGCCGAGTTCAGAGACCTTGAGGCCGCGGTATTCCGAGACGATCATCGCGGTGCTCGACCGAGTCTCCTCGGTGAGCGCTGCGACGGTCTCTCGCTTGGCCTCGGTTGGCATCGGGTCCTCCTTCGGGTTGACGGCCTCGCCTCGGGCGGGTCAGCTCGTGGTCGCTTCCTCTGGGTCCTCGGAAGCGCCTGGATCTGCCTGCGCCGGAGGCTCGTGTCGCCGAACCTCGATCGGGTTGCCATATGCGCGCAGCCGGCGCGCCCGGTGCGGACGATCCGTTGCCCCGGCGGACCCGGAGAAACGAAAAGCCCCTGCGACGGATATGCCACAGGGGCGCGCCCACCACCCGGGTGGAGGCTTGGTTCCCTGCCTCGGCGTGGGGTCAAGGGCCGGAGCGTTTGCTCCGACGCCCGACGATTAAGCCCAAGGGCCCATGCTGTCTGCGGCGGTCCGTCATATTCGATTTGGTGGCGAAGGAGAGCCTATTCGGCTGATTCTCCGCCCGGCCGACCCCGGGACGCGCTATCGCGCTTCCGGCCGTCGAGCCTCATGTATTGGGCCGCGGCGCTAACTGGCGGCGGCAACGGCCAGAACGGCCGGAATGTCTATATGGATGCCGGGCCCCATGGTGGGGGCGATCGTCAGCGTCTTGAGGTACTGACCCTTGGCGCCGGTGGGGCGGGCACGGTTGATGGCGTCGAGCAGCGTCGCGAGATTGTCGACGAGCTGCTGGGCCTCGAAGCTGGCCTTGCCGAACGGGCAGTGGATGATGCCGCCCTTGTCCACCTTGAACTCGACCCGGCCGGCCTTGACTTCCTTGATGGCCCGCTCGAGGTCGAAGGTGATCGTNNGTGCCGGACTTGGGGTTCGGCATGAGGCCTTTGCGGCCGAGCACGCGGCCGAGGCGGCCAACCATGCCCATGACGTCTGGGGCGGCGAGGGCCACGTCGAACTCGGTCCAGCCCGCCTCGACCTTCTTGACGAGATCCTCGGCTCCGACTTCATCGGCGCCGGCGCGTAGCGCCTCGAGGGCCTTCTCGCCCTGGGCGAACACCACGACTCGAACTACCTTGCCGGTTCCGTGCGGGAGAACTACCGTGCCGCGGACCATCTGATCGGCGTGGCGCGGGTCGACGCCCAGGCGAAGGTGGGCTTCGGCGCTGGCGTCGAAACCAACGTAGCTCGTCTGCTTCAGTAGCTCGGCGGCCTCGGCGGGCGCATAGAGCTTGCTCCGGTCGACGAGCTTTGCTGCATCCTGGTACTTCTTGCCGTGATCCGACATTTCCATCTCCTTCTGGCGGCCGCCGGTCTCCCGGTTGAGCCTCCCCCTTGTCGCGGGGTTCGCGCCGGGCAACCCGCCCGGTCGTTCAGACCGCCTGCAGGCGGTTTGAGTCCAATCAGACTACTTCGATGCCCATGCTGCGGGCGGTGCCTTCGATCTGGGCCATGGCGCCCTCGATCGAGGTGGCGTTGAGATCCGGCATCTTGATCATCGCGATGTCGCGGACCTGGTCGCGAGTCACTTTGCCGGCGACTGCGCGTCCCGCGGTCGCGGTGCCCGCCGTGATGCCCGCGGCCTTCTTCAGAAGGTCCGGAGCCGGCGGTGTCTTGAGGACGAACGTGAAGGATCGATCCTCGAAGATCGTGATTTGGGCCGGGATCACCGAGCCGACCTTGTCGGCGGTCTTCTCGT
>PMBG01000163.1:0-27338 GCA_003153755.1 Chloroflexota bacterium
CGCTCGGGCCGCGCCGGCCGCACGGCCGGGTGCCGGCCGGCGATGTGCCGGCCAGTACTCCCCTAGGCGCCGAGGCGCGCCTTTGCCTCCGCCAGTGCCGCGGCCACGCGTCGCGGCGCGGTCCCGCCGATCACGTCGCAGCCTGCCATCGCCCCTTCAAGTGCGGCGGCCTCTCGCAACTCCGCCGGAAGCGACGCGTCACCCGTCAACGCGATCGCGATGGAGTCGTCGGAAGATGCGAGTGCGGCCGCGATCGTCGAGTCGGTCAGCGCGTCGAGCGCCGACCCCGCTCGATCGGCCTCGGCCACGAGCGCGCCCACGATATGGTGCGCGGATCGGAAGGCCACTCCGCGCCGGACGAGCGCATCCGCGACAGCAGTCGCGGTCGTGTGCCCCTCCCCCGCCGCCGCCCGCATCGCGTCACGGTTCACGGTCATCGTGGCGATCAGCCCGGCCATGACCAGCAGGGAGGAATCGAGCGTCGACGCCGCGTCGAACAGCGGAGGCTTGTCGTCCTGCATGTCCTTCTGATAGGCCAGCGGCAGCCCCTTGATGAGTGCCAGCATGCCGGTCAGCTCGCCGATGACTCGCGCCGACTTGCCCCGCACGAGTTCGGCCGGGTCCGGGTTCTTCTTGTTGGGCATCATCGATGAGCCCGTGGAGAACGCGTCCGCAACCCGAACGAACCCGATGCGCGGATTGGACCACCACGTGATCTCCTCGGCCATGCGACTGAGGTGGACCATGCAGAGCGCGAAGGCGGCCAGAGCCTCCACGGCGAAGTCGCGGTCGCTGACGCCGTCGAGCGAGTTCCGCGTGACTCCGTCGAAACCCAGTTCGGTTGCCGTGGCTTCACGGTCGAGCGGATACCCGGCGCCGGCGAGCGCGCCCGACCCGAGCGGGCAGACGTTCGCGCGGCGGCGGCAGTCGGCAATGCGGCCGCGGTCGCGGTCGAGCATCTCGACGTAGGCAAGCAGGTGGTGGGCGAACAGCACCGGCTGCGCCGGCTGGATGTGTGTCATGCCGGGCAGGATCGCGTCGCCGTCACGTTCCGCAAGGCCCAGGAGCGCCCCCTGCATTTCGGCGATCGAGCCGTCCAGCCGGTCCAGGGTGCGCCGCAGCCAGAGGCGGATGTCCGTGGCGACCTGGTCGTTGCGAGAGCGGCCGGTATGCACCTTCCCGGCGAGCGGCCCGATCTTCGCCCGGAGCGCGACCTCGAGGTTCATGTGGATGTCCTCGAGGCTGACGTCCCACACCAGAGCGCCCGCTTCCAGGTCCGCCTTCAGACCCTGGAGCCCGGCTACGAGCGCCTCCACTTCGTCGGCCTCGAGCAACCCCGCCCGGCCCAGGCCGTGGACGTGGGCGATTGAACCCGCGATGTCGTCCGAGGCAAGTACGTAATCGAAATCGATCGAACGGGTGAACTCCGCCATCCGCTCGTCCGAAGCGCCTTCGAATCTGCCGCCCCACATCTTCATGGCCGAATGGTACCCGCCCCGGCGCGGGCTAACTCGGCAGCGGAACCATCGTCGGTACGCCCGACTCGTCGGGCGCCTGGGCAATCGCCGGAAGCGCAACCAGGGCCATGAGCCCTCCTACGACGGCGCAGAGAGCCGCGCCGCCGAACACGCCGAGCGGGCCCGCCACCTGGTAGAGGATCCCGCCGAGCAGGTTCGCGAGGATGGCCGACAGTCCAAAGCATGTCGACTGCAACAGTGTCTGGCCCGTGGACTGGAGCCGCGGCGGCAGCATGGCCGAGATGGTCAAGACGAACGCCAGGAAGAAGCCGGAAAAGAAGACGCCCGATATGGCCCGAGTGATCAGGATGGGCACGGCATCCGTGATAACGATCCAGCTGGCGAGGCATGCGGCGAACCCGATCGCGCAGACGGCTACGACAGGACGCGCCCCGAAGCGCGCCACGAGCCAGCCGGCGAGGATAAGGCCGGGGATCTCGGCCGCGGAACCGATCCCGTTGGCGAAGCCCACCTCCACGGCCCCACCGCCGAGGTCCGAGATTCGCAGGCCGATGAACGTGCTCGACGCCATGACCCCGATGAACACCAGCGTGACCGACGCGAACACGGCCAGGAGGCGCGGCCGCACCACGAACGTCTCTCCGACGGACCCGAATCTTCCCCGTATGGGCGCGCCCGGCGGGCGGCCGTCATGTTCGCCGCGCGCCTTCCGGTGGCGCTCGCTGTCGCGGCCGTGCGAGATGAACTGGGCGCAGACGATCGTCGCGGCCATGATCAGCGCGTACATCACCGGGGCGGCCATATAGCCGGTGACGCTGTAGATGAGTCCGAAGATGATCCCACCACCTCCGGCCCCAACGCTGCTCAGCAATCGAAGCCGCGAATACTCGCGCGAAGGATCGGCCATCACGGGCACAGCCATCGCGTCGGCGAGGGCCATCGTCGGGGCGCCCGACGCGCTGAACATGACCTGGCAGGCGATGATCGCCAGGACTGGCATCGGCAAACTGAGGCCGAGAGCGATGACTCCGGCCGGAAGGCACGCAATCTGGAGCGCCCGTCGCGGACCGCTGACGACGTCGCCCAGGTGCCCCCAGACGGGCAGGGCGACCGCGAAGGCAAGCGACCCCAGGCTCGTAGTCACTCCAACAAGGGCCGGATCGAAGCCTTTGGATTGCAGGAGGACGGGTATGAAGCCGAACAGGGCGCCTACAGCGAGCCCGTTGGACAGGTAGAGAGCTCGCAGCCAGCGCATTTCGCAAATGGTAGCGAAACTCCGGGATTTCACGCCTCCCCGCCTCTACGTAGGACTTCCCGAGATCTGCGTTGCGGGGCAGACTACGCTTGCGACGGTTGGCCGCCGAAGCCTCCGCTGGTCCCTAAGGAGTGGATGTGGCGAAGCAAGGCAAGGAAGCCCCCCGGCAGATTCCGGGCAATAGAGCGATCGAAGGCAACCGTTCAGGCCCGCTGGTAGACCCACTGGCCCAGAACGAAGCCGCGTCTGCGACCGCCGTGGCAGTCGTCGCGCGGGAGCGCGCCCTCGCCCACTCGTCCACGGAGCGCCGGGCGCGCAAGGCCGTGGCGGACGCGGCAGCCCACGCCAAGGGCGAGGGGGACTTCCACCAGGACCACGGCAAGAAGCTGGATCCGGACTTCTATCTCGCCGAACTCACGAAGCTCAACGTTGAGCTCGTGAGACTCCAGGAGTGGATCAAGGCCCGCGGTCTCAAGGTCGTGGTGCTGTTCGAAGGCCGCGATGCCGCGGGCAAGGGCGGTGTCATCAAGACGATCGCGGCGCCGCTGAACCCGCGCGTCTGCCGGGTCGTGGCTCTGGGCACGCCGAGCGACCGCGAGAAGACCCAGTGGTATTTCCAGCGCTACGTGGCGCAGCTCCCCGCGGCCGGCGAGATGGTTCTGTTCGACCGCAGCTGGTACAACAGGGCGGGCGTGGAGCATGTGATGGGTTTCTGCAGCCCGGCCGAGTACGAGGAGTTCCTGCGGACCACCCCGGAGTTCGAGCGGATGCTCATCCGGTCCGGCATCGTGCTCGTGAAGTACTGGTTCTCGGTGGGCGACGCGGAGCAGGAGCGGCGGTTCCAGAACCGCCTCAAGGACCCCACCAAGCACTGGAAGCTCTCGCCGATGGACGTCCAATCGCGTTCGAAGTGGATCGAGTACAGCAAGGCCAAGGACGCGATGTTCGCGGCAACGGACATTCGCGAGGCGCCCTGGTGGGTGGTGGCCGCCGACGACAAGAAGCGTGCCCGCCTCAATACGATCAGACACCTGCTGAGCCTGATCCCGTACGAGGACATCGTCCGGCCCCGGATCGAATTGCCGCCGCGGCAGGCCGACGAGAAGTACGTCCGGCCTCCAATCGGCAGCCAGACCTTCGTGCCGCAGGAGTATTGAGGGCGGACCAGCCGCGAGGCGTACCATCGAGCGCATGACAGACCAGCTCGACCTCAGCCTGACCGGCGACGTCGCGCGCCTGCCGCGATCGTTGCGGCCCATGATGCCGAGGCCGGCCGTGGCCGCGTTCGACTCGGACGAGCACGTCTTCGAGCCGCGGTGGGGTGGGCGGCGAGCTCTGGCGTTCATCGAGCCGGACGGGTGCCGCGGCCCGCGCCTTCGGCTCCTCGACGACCTCGGCCGCGACCTGGCGCCGCTGCTGCCCGAACTCGCAGGTCTCCCGGACCTCGTGAACGACAAGCCGCTCATCCTGGACGGGGAGATCGTGATTCCCGACAAGGTGGGCCGCATGGACGAAGAGGCACTCGTGAACCGCCTGGCCGGCACGGTCCCTGTGGCGGCCGCCGAGCTACCTGCCGGATCCGGCGTGCCGGGCTCTTCCCCCCGAGGCATGGGCGTGGCCGCGGCCTCCTCCGGCCACGCGTCGACGCCGATCTTCCTTGTCTTCGATCTGCTCTGGGCCGCCGGCCGGCCCATGATCGCCCAGCCCCTGACCAAGCGCCGCGAACGCCTGGCGAAGATCGTCCGCCCAAGCCCCGAACTCGTTGTGCTACCGGGCGTCGTCGGCGAGGGCCTGGACCTGTACTTCGCCGTAGCCCAGCAAGGATTGCGCGGGGTGATGGCCCGCCACCTGCGCAGCCCGTATCTGCCCGGGCGAAAGAGCGCGCTGTGGCGTTCGATAGCAACGCAGCCCGGCGAGATCGCGCTTCACGTCCTGCCGGAGCCGATCGAGGCGCCGGCATCCAGGCCGGTGCTGGCGCTGATCCAGAGGCTGCCGTTCGACGACTGAGGGCGGACTACCGCGAGACTCGTGCCGCCTTCATCACCTCACGCAGGCTCGCCCGCTGCCCGTAGAGGAGCACTCCGGCGCTGTAGATGCGCGCCGCAGCGAACAGGGCGATCCCGATCGATACGAGCAGAAGCACTACGGCAAGGCCGAACTCCCACGGCGCGACCGTACCCTCGGCCACGCGGCGGAGCATCACGTAGGGGCTGAAGAACGGAACCTGCGACATGATCGCCATCCCCTGCTCGCCCACGATATCGGGCCCCAGGGCGGCGGCGAAGTAGCCGACCATGATGATCATCATGAGCGGCGAAGTCGCGCTCTGGACATCCTCCTGCCGGCTGACCAACGACCCGAGGGCCGCGTACAGCAGCGAGTAGAGCAAGAAACCGAGCAGGAACAGGATGAGGAAGGCCGCGAGTACCGCCGGCGTGAGGCCCTCGAAAGTGGAGCTACCGCCGGAATCGGGGAGAACCAGCCGGCGGATCGGTCCCTGCGCAACCGTACCGATCGCCGCGGCCGCTATGACCACGCCATATTGAGTCAACCCCGCGGCGCCGTTGCCAATGACTTTGCCGGTCAACATCTGGAGCGGCGTCGTGGCGTTGAGCATCAGCTCCATGACACGGCTGCCCTTCTCCTCGGCGACGCTCATCGCCACCCAGGTCCCGTAGGTGATGATCGCCATGAAGATCATGACCACGAGCACGGTGGAGACCAGGATGGACGAGACCTCCTGCGAGGTGCTCTTTGGCAGGGAAGTGGGTCCGTCTTGCGGGTTGACGGGCAAAAGGCGGAGGGCCACCGGCGCGGTCACGTCCGAGAGGGTCAGGTGGCCCTGATCCTCGATCGCGAGCAGTTGGACCGCATTCTTGATGTAGCCGGCGTTGCGCCCATCCGGCGACCAATCGGCCCGGATCGTGAACGTGAGTTTCCCGGAGGCGTCGCGGTCGATCGTCATTAGCGCGCCGAACTTGCCACTCTCCAGATCTTGCTGTGCCCGGTCCGGAGTCCCGGTAACGGGCGTGATTACCCAGCTCGGACGGGGGTTCGAAGCACTGGGCGCTCCATTCAGTACCAGATCCAGAGTTTCGCGCCAGTCGGCGGGCACGGACTGGGCATTCACCAGGACCTCCATCCTGGTCTGAGAGTTCCCCTGCAGGTAGTCGATGAGAATCGGCAGCTGCGTGCCCGAGAAGATGAGGACCGCGAGGAAGACGGTGCCGATCGCGAATGTCCGGCCGATCACCCGGCTCCGATACTCGCGAACGGCGATGTACAGCGCATTGGGGAAGAGGGTTCGCCAGCCGTTCATGCGTGCACCGCCCTGGGAGCGAGCCGACGCTCGCTGTCGTCGATCCTGCCTACGTGTGAGATGAAGACCTCCTCGAGGGAGGGGTCCGCTATCTCGAAATGCCGGACCCGGAGGTTGCGCGACAGCGCCGCCTGGAGAACGAGGTAGGGATCACGGTTGCGCTCGAGTTCCGCTTCGGTGTAGTCCTGGCCGCGGCGCGTGACCTTGAGTCCATCTATCGTTTCGAGCCAGGCGATCTCCGGATCGCCGTCGATAGCCAGCCGCACGACCTGCCTTCCCGTCGAGGCGCGCACGCCTCGCACGGTTCCCTGGACCGCGATCCTGCCCCGATCCAGAATGGCCAGCGACTCGCACAGCTCCTCGACGGTCTCCATCTGGTGGGTCGAGAAGATGAGGGTCTTGCCCCGGTTCTTGATCTCCAGGAAGGCCTCCTTGAGCAGCGCCACGTTCACCGGGTCGAGTCCGGTGAACGGCTCGTCCATGAGAAGGACCTGCGGGTCGTGGAGGACCGCGGCGATGAATTGGATCTTCTGCTGGTTGCCCTTGCTCAGCGACTCGGCGCGGCGGTTCGCGTATTCCGGAATGCGGAAACGCTCGAGCCATTCGAACGCCTCGCGCCTGGCCTCTCTCGGCTTCACGCCGTGGAGCTTGGCGAAGAACACGAGCTGATCGAGCACGTTCATCTTGGCGTAAAGCCCGCGCTCTTCCGGAAGGTAGCCCCAGGTCTCGCGGGGTAGCTCAGTGTTGGAACGGCCGGACCAGGTGATCGTGCCGGAGTCGGGTCGGAGGATGTCGAGCACGATGCGCATGGCCGTGGTCTTGCCCGCGCCGTTGGCGCCCAGAAACCCGAAGACCACGCCGGGTTCGATCTGGAGCGATATGCCGTCCAGCGCCTGTACGTCGCCGAAACGCTTCGCGACTGAGTCGAGTATCAGAGCCATCGATCCTCCGGTCCTCCGATCGGCCGGCCTCGCCGCATTCCGACAGTCATTCGAGACGGCGACGAGAGCTCGCCCGAAAGTCCGACTCTCCAAACCGCCCGCAGGTTCACGAGCGCCACCTGAACCAGATCAGGCCGCCGAAGTATCCACCAGCGACCACGAGGCACATGAACGCGAACTGCCAGTTATCGCGGCCCAACGCTTCCATGACGGCAAAGCCGCCGAGAGAGACGATCGCGGCGAACGTCGCGGCAACTGCCAGCGCCTGCGTGTTGATCTGCGTCCAGCGCTCATCCACGGGCCGTCCTGCCAGCGTGCTGATCGTCTCGCTTCGGTTCTGGAGGATGAAGATGCCCAGGGAATAGAGCACGATGATGATCAAGCCGCCGAGCGCCCCTGCCACCGAGGCGCCCTGCGACAGTTCGATACCGATGAGAACGGCACCGATCACCAGTCCTGAAAGCGCAGCGCCGTAAGCTCGGCCGCGCGGCTTATCGCTCGTCGTCATGGAAGACCTCTTCGACTTTCTTGCTGAAGAAACGCCCGATCGACAGTGCCAGCGGAAGCGACGGCAGGTACTTGCCCGTCTCGATCGCATTGATCGTCTGGCGCGACACGGCAAGCTGACGGGCAAGATCGCCCTGACTCAAGCCCTGATCCTCCCGCAACTTCCGAACGTCGTTCTGCATGCCTGTCAAGTTAGCTTGACAGCCACACCCTGTCAAGTCCCCTTTACAGTTCGGCCGCCGGAACCGCCACTCAACCAAGCTCGCCCGGCCGCGTGGCGCAGTCCTAGGCAAGGCCGAGCAACCGGAGCGAGCGCGAGCCAAGCAAGCTTGGCTTTGGTGCGTGAGCGAGGAGCGCAGGCCCTAACGACGGAATGCGCCCCGCCGCAACCGCACTCAAAGAAGCTCGCCCGGCCGCGTGGCGCAGTCCTAGGCAAGGCCGAGCAACCGGAGCGAGCGCACCTCAAGGTGCGTGAGCGAGGAACGCAGGAGCTAACGCCGGAATGCGCCCCGCCGCCGGAACCGCACTAGACCAAGCTCGCCCGGCCGCGTGGCGCAGTCCTAGGCAGCTCCGAGTACCGGAGCGAGCGCACCTCAAGGTGCGTGAGCGAGGAACGCAGGAGCTAACGCCGGAATGCGCTCGGCCGCCGGGCGAGCGGAGACTAGGCGACCCAGGGTTGGTGGCGGACGGCTCGGTAGACTTCCGCCACGACCGCAGGCGCCAGGGCGACGATCGCCACCAGCATCCAATCGAAAGCATCGAGCGGCGTAGCGTGGAACATGTCTGAGATCCCCGGAACAAATGGGATCGCCACCTGAATCGCCACGCACAGGATGCCGCCGGCCAGGAGCAGCGTGTTTGGACGACGCAGCAGCACCGGGTAGGCAAGGCTCCGGTTGGCGTTGGCCCGAACAACCTGCCCGATGACCAGGGCCGTATAGGCCAGCCACTGGGCGTGCATGAAGTCGGTGCTGTGCTGCGAGATCAGATAGAGGGCCGCAACGGCTGAGAAACCACCCGCGAGGCAAATTCGGCTCAGGATGGTCCAGTCCAGGAGTGGCTTCGTCCGCGATCTGGGCGGGCGCTGCATCGCGCCGGGCTCCTCGGCCTCGCCCTCGAAGGAAACGGCCGTGAGCATGTCGATGAAGACTTCGAGCCAGAGGATCTGGATCGGCAGTAGCGGCTGGTCGTAGCCGGCGAGCGTCGCGATCAGGATGAACCCGAGCATCGCCACGTGCGTGGAGACCAGGAAGACCAGACCCTTCTGGACGTTGGCCACGAGGCGGCGGCCCTCTTGCAGGCCGTGCATGAGCGTGACGAAGGAGTCGTCGCCAAGGACCATGTCCGAAGCTTCTCGGGCAACGGCCGTGCCACTCCCCATCGCAATAGCCACATCCGCGTGCTGAAGCGCCGGCGCGTCGTTGACGCCGTCACCGGTCACCGCGACGGTTCGGCCGGAACTCCGCGCCACGTCGACGATCCGCAGCTTCTGCTCCGGAATGGCCCTCGCGACGATGTTGAGCGTCGGGAGCTCCATGGCCAGGCGGGCATCGTCCCAGGTCGCCAGTTCGGTGCCGGTGACGACGTGTGTATTGGGCAGGCCCGCCTCACCCGCAATGGCGGCCGCCGTAGTGGGGTGGTCGCCGGTCACGACGAGCGGCTGGATACCCGCGGCTTTCGCCAGCGCCATTGCTTCACGGATCCCCGTCCTGATTCGGTCGGCGAATGCCAGAACCCCCAGAGGCAGCCACTTACCGCCTGCCTCGCGGCGGGCGAGCAGCAGGAGCCGTTCCCCGGCCTCCGCCCCGCTCTCGATGAGCTCCTGCCAGGTTCCCTTCTCCTTCTTGGAAAGGCCGGCGCACAAGTCGAGGACGGCTTCGGGCGCGCCCAACGCCAGCTCCTCCTCTCGCGTCTTGCCTTCGGACGTCCTCGTCTTGGCGCGTGTCTGCGAGTACGGCTGCTCGTCGCTGACCGGATGGGCCTCGATGAGATCGTTGGGGTCCAGGTCCAGGATGATCGCCTGTTCCGACAGGAACGCGAAGAGGGAGCGGCTGAACGATCCCGGCTTCGTGCCGGTTGCCACGCTCCAGGCGTCCTCTTCGGCCCGAACCGCCATCGAGGCGAGTTCCCCGACGCGCGTCTGATCCTCGATGGTGCCCTTGGGCGTTCGGATGGCGGTCAGGGCGAGCCGGTTCTCGGTGAGTGTGCCGGTCTTGTCCGTCACGATGAGATCCACCGAACCGAGCGTCTCCTGCGCCGACAGCCGGCGGACGAGCACCTTCATCTTGAGCAGCCGGTAGGCGCCGAGACCAAGGACGACGGCGACGAGCGCCGGCGGCTCCTCGGGGATCGCAGCGATCGCGGCGGAAATGCCTGCGAGTATGTTCTTGCCCGCCTCGTGCCCGCGAAGGAACCCCGCGCCAACGACGATTGCGATCAGTGAGATCGCAACGACGAACAGGATCTTGACGAGACGATCCATCTCGCGCTGAAGAGGCGATCGACGCCGCTCGCGACCGGCCAGGGCCTGCGAGATCCGGCCGAACTCCGTCCGCAGGCCGGTGGTGATCACAACGCCCTCGCCGCGCCCTCCGACGACGGCAGTTCCCGCATAGGCCAGGCAGTGACGATCCGCCAGCGCCGCGCCTTCGGGATCGGGATCCGTGGTGGCGGGTTCCGGCAACGACTCGCCGGTGAGGGCACTCCGGTCGAAGGACAGTGCCTCTGTGCGGTACATGCGAAGGTCCGCCGGCACGATGTCACCGGTCTTCAGCAGCACCACGTCGCCGGGGACCAGGTCGCGCGTGGGAATGTCGTCCACGTCGCCGTCGCGCCTCACGCGAGCCAGTGGCGCCGCCGCCTCCCGCAGGGCTTCGAGCGCCTTCTCGCCGCGGTATTCCGTGACTACGCCGGCGCCCACGATGGGCGCAAGGATCACGAGGACGAGCAGGCCATCACGCACCTCGCCGAGCGCTATGGCCAGGCAGCCGGCAACGAAGAGGAGGATTACGAACGGCTCGCGAGCGCCGTTGAAGAGCAGCCGCCAGATCGACGTCTTCTGGTCGGTCTCGAGTTCGTTTGGACCGAACTGTTCGCGCCGCAGCGAGGTCTGTTCTTGTGTGAGGCCCGTGGTCGGATTCGTCCCCAGGCCTTCAATAACGGAATCAGCCGGGAGAAACGCGGCAGTGTCGGATAGATCGGACGTGGCGCCGGAAGCGGCGGCGGCGGAGCGCGCATCGGCGCTCACGCCAGGGGCGTCGTTCATGGGTACCCACCAGACGGTCGAGCCGGGTCCGCTGCTCGCTCGTGACTCTGCGGGCGTCCGCCCCGACGCCACTCATACAATGAGGCATGTCAACGAACACGGCAAACGAGCCCATATCCATAAACGCCAACCGAGAGGCTGGCACGATAACGATCGATTGGAAGGACGGTCACCACAGCGAGTACTCCGCAGTGGCTCTCCGCTGGCTATGCCCGTGCGCATTCTGCCGCGGCGAGGCCGGCCATCCGGGCTGGCTGGATTCCATGCCCACCCTCACGCCGGAGCAGACACAGCTGGTTGCGATGCGGCTCGTAGGCCAGTACGCGCTGGCACCCACCTGGGCGGACGGCCACGACACGGGCTACTACACCTTCGACGCCCTCCGGGCCGACTGCAATTGCGCGGAGTGCTCGTCCAGGCGCGAAGTACAACCTTGACGGCGCGGTCTCCCACTTCCGGACGATGAGGATTTCGTCCCTACGGTCGACCCACAACCAGTGGGCCGGCCCGACAATATGCAACGTCGATAGAGCCAACAGGCAGCCGTACAGATCCGAGGAGAGCAAATGATCGTCGCAACCACACCCTACGTCGCCGGCTACAAGGTCACCGAAACCCGCGGCCAGGTCTTTGGCCTGGTGGTCCGCAGCCGTGGCTTCGCGGGTAACTTCACCGCCGGTTTGCGCTCCATCGTGGGCGGCGAGATCCACGAATATACCCAGCTCCTCGAGGACACCCGCCGCCAGGCGCTTGACCGCATGGTCCAGAACGCGTCGCTGATGGGAGCGAACGCGGTCCTGTCGATGCGCTTCGACTCCTCCGAGATCGCGCGGTCCATGTCCGAGATCGTGGCCTACGGCACGGCCGTTGTCGTCGTTCCGGATCCGACCGCCAAGCCCGCCAACGAGTAGCCCAAGAGCGGCGGCTCCGGATGTTCGACACGCCCGACGTCTACTCCTGGCTCACCTGGGCCCTTGCAGGCCTCGGGTTTGTCCTGGGACTCCAGATTCTGGGCGTATCCGGGCTCTTCACGGCCCTCGTCCTCGTACTGCTGGTCGTGACCGGAGCCGCCTATCTCGCAGGGAGCCGCGCCAGGAACGTCCTCACGCGGCCCGATCCCCGGTTCAAGTCGACCGGTGAGGTCTTTCTGGACCACGCCTCCGGCAAAGTAATGCGTGTCCACGTGGACAAGGCGACAGGCGAGCGCCGCTATTGGAAGGACAACGGGTAGGACTTCGTGCTCATTTCGTGGGTTCGCGCCGTAGCACTTGGGATCGGCCTTGTGATGATGCTGGTGGGCATGGCCCTGCTGGGGTCCGGCACCAGCGACGCGCCCGCCGGCATCCAGCCACTTCTGTTCGGGGCGATCCTCGTTGCGGTCGTGGTTCTGGAGCGGAACCGGTACCGCTCGGAGGCGGCGGAGAAGGCCCACAACGATCCGGGGCGCGGCGGAGGCGAGACGGGATTCCTCGAACCGCGGTTCGCCCCCACGAACGAGGTCTTCGTGGACCCCACGACCCGAGCCCTGATGCGAGTGTGGATCGACTCGCGAACCGGCGAGCAGCGATACCAGGCCGAGGGCTAGGGATCACGGTGCGAAGCCGGGGAAGCCACCTATTGCCAACTCACGCTGCCGCCCCAAAATGGGCCGGAGCAATCGCAGTCCGGCCAGTACCGGTATCGAGGCCCGCCTTCATCCAATGAGCGCGATTCTTCCGCGAGGCGCACGTCAGCCCATGCCCTTGATCGGCGAGGCTGGTTCCGCGTTCCCATACATCAACCGCGAGCGCAGTTCGCTCGAGTTCCAGTACCGCGTGCTCTACGAAGCGGGCGATCGGCGCAATCCGCTACTCGAGCGGGTCAAGTTCCTGGCAATCTTCTCCAGCAACATGGACGAGTTCTTCCAGATCCGGGTTTCCGGTCTGATGGAGCAGGCTGAAGCCCACGCTCAGCCCGTGGCGCCGGGCGAAAAGCCCGCCACGGAACAACTCGCGCTCATTCGAGCTCGATTCCGCGAACTCCTCGCGGAGCAGCACCAGGTCTTCGAGCAGGTATGCGCGGCCCTGGGCGAGAACGGCATCGACATCGTGGAGTACGACTCCATCCCCGAGCACCACGAAACGCTCCGCCAGCGTTTCCTGGACGAGATCTACCCCGTCCTGACACCGCTCGCCGTGGATCCGGGCCACCCCTTCCCGTACATAAGCACGCTCAGCCTCTCGCTCGCGATCCGCATGGAGGATCCGGACGAGAAGGAGGAGAGGTTCGCGAGGGTCAAGGTCCCCGACCTGCTACCGCGCTTCCTCCAGATCGGGCAGAACAAGTTCGTGCTCCTCGAGCAGGTCATCGCCGCGAACCTGGACATGCTATTCACGGGAATGAACATCCTGGAGACGCACTTCTTCCGGGTCACGCGTGATGCGGACCTGGAGCTGCAGGAAGAAGAGGCGGACGATCTCATGCTCGCGTTGGAGGCCGAACTTCGGCGCCGGCGCTTCGGCGAGGCGGTTCGGCTCGAAGTCGACCAGGCGATGCCATCCTCGATGCGCCAGATCCTGCAGAAGGGCATCGGCGCCGATCCCGAGGACTGCTACGAGATACCGGGCATGCTCGATCACACCGGGCTCTGGCAGATCGCGAACCTGGACCGTCCGGATCTCAAGCTACCCCCCTACTCGCCTGTTGTACCCCCGCGACTCGTCCCGCCTGACGAGAACGAGCAGGCCGATATCTTCGCCGCGATCCGCGCCGGCGACATCCTGGTCCATCACCCATACGAGAGCTTCGCCGCATCGACGCAGCGATTCATCGCTCAGGCCGCGTCGGACCCCGAGGTCCTCTCGATCAAGATGACGCTGTATCGAACGAGCGGCGACTCGCCTATCGTCCGGGACCTGATCTCCGCCGCCGAGCGCGGCAAGCAGGTCGTGGTGCTCGTCGAGATCAAAGCCCGTTTCGACGAAGAGGCGAACATCACCTGGGCCCGCAAGCTCGAACAGGCCGGCGCCCACGTCGTATACGGCCTCGTGGGTCTGAAGACGCACTCCAAGACCTCGCTCGTAGTGAGGCGCGAGGGTTCGGCCCTGCGCCGATATGTCCACATCGGTACCGGGAACTACAACCCCGGCACGGCCCGCCTGTACACGGACATCGGCCTGCTCTCCTGCCGTACGGAACTCGGTGCGGACGTCAGCGACCTATTCAACGTGCTCACGGGTTTGTCCCGCCAGCGTGACTTCCGGCGCCTGATCGTGGCCCCGATGAACCTTCGGACGTGGATCATCGACATGATCGAGCGTGAGGCCGAGCACGCGCGTGCCGGCCGCGAGGCCCACATCATCCTGAAGCTCAATTCACTCGTGGACCCGCAGTGCATCTCCGCTCTCTACGGCGCGCGCAAGGCCGGCGCGGAGATCGACCTGATCATCCGCGGCATCTGCTCGCTGTGGCCGGAGGTCCCGGGCGTCAGCGAGGGGATCCACGTGCGGTCGATCGTGGGCCAGTACCTCGAGCACTCGCGGATCTTCTCATTCGCCAACGGCGGCCATCCCGAGCTCTACATAGGCTCCGCCGACCTGATGGAGCGCAACCTCGACAGGCGCGTGGAAGCCCTCGTCCCCATAGAGGATCCCGAGGCCCGGACTCGAATCGACGCCCTGCTCGCGGTCATGATGGCGGACGATCGCCGCTCCTGGCAGCTGGGCGGCGACGGCGTGTATCGCCGGACCGAGGAGATCAACGGCGCCGTAGGTTCCATCGATACTTTCGAGACGCTCAAGACGGCCGCGCTGGAGATGGCAGAGACCGCCGCAGCGCCCCGTCGACCTCGCGCAGGTATAGGATCACTCGATCCAACGGCGTAGCGCGGAGAGCGGGGAAACGTGGCCGGTCATCGGATCGAAGTCGAGGCCAAGTACGAGGTTGCCGTTCAGGGCGGCGCCGACCGCTACCTCGTGGCGCCCGACCTGGGTCCGTTCACGCCGGACGGTCCTGTTCGCTCGGTGCGGATGGAAGACCGCTACGTCGACACTCCGGACTGGGCCCTCTCCCGAGCCGGCTACGCGGCACGAATTCGGCGAACAGGCCACTCCTTCGAGATCGGATTGAAGTCGGTGGCCGGTGGCGGCGGGAAGCTGCAACGGCGCGAGGAGATCGACGGGCCTGCCGACGCGAATCTCAACCCACACGGATGGCCCAAGTCCCAGGCTCGGTCTCGCGTGCTCGACATCTGCGGCCACTCGGAGCTCGTGGAGATCCTCACCGTGCGTCAGCTCCGCCGCGTGCGCGACCTGCGTTCCGAGTCCGGCCGCGCCGAACTCAGCCTGGACGAGGTCGAGGTGATCGCCGGCGGCCTGGCCATCGACGCCTTCGAAGTCCTGGAGGTCGAGCTGAAGAAGGGCGACGAAGCCGCCCTGACGGCCCTCTCGGAGCTACTGGACGGCGACAAGGCGTTGCGCTCGGTTGTCAGTTCCAAGCTGGAGCGGGCCGCGCGGGCCGCGCGTAACGCGATGCCATCGTTACCCGCGGACCTGCAGGACATCTGGCGCGACGCTCCGGACAACCCGTTCGAGGGCAAGCCGCAACCCGCCGTGGGTGCGGCGGTCACCCGTGAAGCCGCGCCCGCCCTGGCGGCGGCCTCGGCGGAGCCCGCGTCCGAACCCGCCCGTTCCGCCCAGCCCGCACCCAAGCCGCCCGTCGATCCGGCCGCGCCGCGATCCAGCTCGGCCGCAATCGGCGTGCTCCCCGAAGACAGCATGCCGGAGGCGGCGCGCAAGGTCCTTGCCTATCACTTCGCGAAGATGCAGAAGCGCGAAGCGGGCGCAAGGAGCGGCGACAACGCCGAGGATCTGCACGACATGCGCGTGGCAACGCGCCGGCTCAGGGCCGCGTGGCGCGTCTTCGATGGTGCGTTCAAGGCCGGCAAGACAAAGAAGATCAGACGCCACCTCGAGACCGTGGCCGACAGGCTGGGTGCGGTGCGCGACCTCGATGTCCTGATCGAGGGTCTGCAGGACTACAGCACCGGTCTGAATCCAGACCAACGCCCCGGCCTGGAACCAATCGATACTCTCTGGAGACGTCAGCGGAACGCGGCTCGAGCGCAGCTGATCTCCGAGCTCGACTCGCCGGCGTACGAGGCGTTCATCACCGAGATGGAGCTCTTCCTGCAGGCCGGGGCGAACGCGGCCGCCACAGTCGGATCGCCCACGACGCCACACCGCGTCCGCGACCAGGCGGCGTCCAGGCTCTGGGCGGCGTATGAGGCCGTTCGCGCCTACGAGCAGGTTCTCCCCTGGGCGGACGTGGAGACCCTGCACGATCTCCGGATCACGACCAAGTGGCTTCGGTACACACTGGAGTTCCTGGGCGAGACCATGGGTCCGGACGCATCGCTGGCGCTGCAACGCACGGTGGCGCTGCAGGATCACCTGGGCTCTTTGAACGACGCCGACGTAGCGGCGAAGCTCGCTCGCGACGTCCTCGTGGCACGCGCCGGCGAGTTGTCCAAGACCGAGGCGGACTCGATCGGCGCATACCTGCACTCCCGCGAACGTGAGGTCGCGCGGCGTCGACGGGCACTCGGCCCGGTCTGGCGCGCCGTCAGCGGCGCCCCGTTCCGCCGCGCCCTGGGTCGAGCTACGGCCGCGCTGTAGAGATGAACCTGCTCCTCGTCGGCATCGGCGGCTTCTTCGGCGCCATCAGCCGCTACGTCGTGGATGGCTGGATCAGCGACACGGGCAAGGGCGGCTCGTTCCCGCTCGGCACCTTCGTCATAAACCTGTCGGGCAGCTTCCTGCTGGGCCTTCTCTTCGCGCTCGCAATGGAGAAGGCGGCGATCGATCCGCGTATCAGGCCGCCGGTCATGGTCGGCTTCATCGGCGCGTATACGACCTTCTCCACGCTGATGCTGGAATCCTGGCGCCTGCTCGAGGACGGGAGCTGGGGCCTGGCCCTGCTGAACCTCGGCGCGTCCGGGGTGCTCGGGATGCTGGCCGTCTTTGCCGGCCTGACACTGGGGAGGGCGATCGCGTGAAGCTCAACGGAACCGCGCTGCTCGTTCGCATCTACTTCGGCGAAAGCGACCACTGGCACGGCAGGCCGCTCTACCAGGCGATAGTGGAATTCCTGCGCGAACGGCACTTCGCGGGCGCCACCGTGCTGCGCGGCATGGAAGGCTTCGGCGCGAAGGCGCACCTGCACACGACGCGGATCCTGCGTCTCTCCGAGGACCTTCCCGTGGTCGTCGAGATCATCGACGAGGAGTCCAAGCTGCGGGCGATCCTGCCCGAACTCGACGCGATGGTCGGCGACGGGCTGATCACCTGCGAGCGCGTCGAGGTCTTCGCCCACCGGAGCGGCACGGCGGAGGAGCCGGTCCAGGGCTAGGCGGCCTCCCCGGCTCCCGACCGGCGGGAAGCGCCGGCAGGCCCGCCGACTTGCCCGCGCAAGCGCAGGCACTCAACGGACGTTAACGCGCGGTTCACGCTCCGATCACCCGGCCGACGCAGCCTCACCTTGTGCTGAGGTCTCGAGTCGAGGCCAAAGCACCTCCCCGCGATCACATGGAAGTGCCCGCCATCGACCAACAGGGAGAAGGAGATCTATCGCAGATGTCCGCAACGAACGTGCTCGTCACGGCCCCTTCGGCTCTCGCGGAGAGGGTCGCCATGGTCAGGGCCCAGCTGCTGCCGATACGCAGCCGTTGGGCCCTGCTTGAGTCATATCGCCGCGAGTCCATCTGCCGCCTCGCGGCACCGGCACTATCCGCAGGCTCTGCAGCCGAGGTGCTAGAGCTCGCATATGCGATGAGGTGGCTCGAACTCGAGCCCGAGACCACGGATGCCGAGATCCTGGAGTGTTCAAGCCTCGAGTAGGTGTATGGAAAGCGTCACTGCGTCGCTCGCCCCGTTGCCGGAACGCGAGCCGGACTATTACGCCCGCGCCATCGTGCTATGGCCTCGCCTGGACCCGCGCTTCGGCCGAGTCCGGCACGATCCCCGGCGAATGGCGCTGCTGATCTCCCGACGTACGAACCTGTCACTCCAGGCGATCCTGGCGTTGCTCGGCGCACCGCACGAAGAGGCACCCACCGTCCGGGACCACTAGGCCATTCGGCGCGGCTATGCTGTCCGCGCAAGAGCGTTACCGTCCGCCCGCGGCTGAGACATTCCCCGGGCCGGCTCGACGGCTCGTTCAGGCCGAACCGGGGCATCGAATGCAGGACAGCGAGCGGGTGGTCGCCCACGGACACCGGGATACGTATGACCGCGAACTGATCGGCTTGCGGCAGCGCGTCGTCCGCATGGGCGAGCTCGTCGCAACGGCGATCGATCAGGCCGTCGGCGCCCTGGCCCGGCAGGACCGCGAAGCGGCCGCCGCGGTCGTGGCCGCCGACCGGGAGGTGGACGCCGCCCAGGCCGAGATCACCGCTCGGATAGTGACCACGATCGCCACGCAGTCACCGGTGGCGATCGATCTGCGGTTTCTCATGTCGCTCACGCACGCGACATACGAGCTGGAGCGAATCGGCGACCACGCCGCCGGGGTCGCCCGCCAGGTCATCAAGATCGGCGACGTCCGGCACGCCGGCGGCCTCGACGAACTCGGCGAGATGGCGGCGGCGATCCTGCACGGCATACTCCTGGCGCTGGTCGACCTGGACGAGGCGGCGGCGCGGAGAGTCGCGGCCCAGGACGACGACATCGACCGCGTCTATCACGCGCTCTTCCAGCGGACGCTGGAGCGTATGCGGGCCGAGCCGGGCTGGATCGAGACCGGCGCCCACGTTCTGCTCGCGGCCAAGGACCTGGAACGCATCGGGGACCGGGTGACGAACATCGCCGAGGAGATCGTGCTGCTTGCCACAGGCGAGGAAGTGGATCTCAACCCCTAGGCGGTCCGGACGGTTGCCGCGTGACCCGGTCACCGGGGCGGCCTATGATCGGACGATGAATGCCAGCTCCGACCTGCAGCTCCACCTGCTCCGCCACGCGCACGCCGGCGATCCAACGAAGTGGGACGGTCCGGACGATATCCGGCCACTTTCCGAAAAGGGCCGCATGCAGGCGATGCGGATGGGGCTGTTCCTCGCCGAGATCGCCTTCAACCCGGATTCGATCGTCAGCTCGCCGCTTGCCCGCGCGATCGAGACGGCCCGCCTGGTAGCTTCCGCGCTGGAGTTGCCCGTCATGGTGTCGGACGTGCTGGCCGGACCGCTCGATCTCGCGAGCCTGGACGAGCTACTGCGCCATGTGGGTAACCCGCGGAGTCCCATGCTCGTCGGGCACGATCCGTACTTCAGCATGATCGCCGCCGAGCTGGCCGGTCTTGACGAACTCCCAATCCGGAAGGGCACGCTGGTCCGCATCGACACCACTCGACCGCTTCGCCCGGGCACCGGGACACTCAAGTGGCTTGTTCCGCCGGACTTGCTTCTCCGGCAGGATTAACGGACCGTTAAGCGTCCGACGGGGTAATGTCCCCTCACGCGGTCGAGCAGACCTGCCTGAAGAACCAACAATCGCTCCAAGCGAGCGACGCCGCAGCTTCGAAAAGGGGCCCAGATGCCAAAGGGAAAGAAGAGCAAATCGAAGAAGGACGCATCCTCTCGTGGTGTGAGGAAGCATCTGCGCGAGCTGGAGCGCCAGCTGACAGACGCTGCACGGCAGGAAATCAAGCGCGTCCGCAAGCTCGAGAAGTCACGCAACCGTCGTCAGGAATTGCAGGCCGCGGTCGAGCAGCTGCGTATCGAGGCCGGCGTCGCGACTCCGCATGCCGCAGCGCCCGTTGTCAAGCCCGATCCAAAGCCCGTGACACAGCCGGCCGTGAAGCCGGCCGCCCAACAGGCGCCGAAGCCGGCAGCCACCGGGCCGGCACCGAAGCCGGCAGCTGCGCGTGCCGCCAGGACGCCAAGGGCCGCGGCGGCGAAGCCTGCCGTGAAGCCGGCAACTCGCAAGCCATCCGCGCGTGCCGTAGCCACCCCGAAGCCCAAGGGCCCGACCGCCGAGGCTTAGCCGCCCGACGCGAAGCCGGCCGGCGCCGGCCCCACCGGGATGGTGAAGGTGAAGGTGGACCCGCTCCCCTCCTCGGACTCGGCCCATATTCTCCCGCCGTGGGATTCCACGACATGGCGCACGATCGAGAGCCCCAGGCCGGTTCCGCCGCGCCCTCGCACGCGAGCGCGATCCACCTTGTAGAACCGTTCAAAAATGCGGACGAGGTCCGCGCGCGGGACACCAACACCCGGATCGGTGACCCAGATCGTGAGTACGTCCGGGGCCTCGCGTAACCCAACCACGATCTCGCCGCCGTTTGGGCTGAATTTGACGGCGTTGTGCAGCAGGTTGACGAGAACCTGCCCAAGCCTGTCCTCGTCGCCGCGAACCAGGGCGACGTGGTCGGGGGTGTCCACGACTATACGCAGCCCCTGCCGCTCGGCGAACATCCGCAGCCGCTCCGCAGTCGAGCGGACGACCTTCACCATGTCCACGTCGTCCAGCAGAAGCTGCGACGTCCCGCTCTCGATCCTGGAGAGATCCAGCAGCTCGTTGACCATCTGAGTCAGGTGACTCGTCTCCACTTCGATCTTCGCAATTCGGTCGCGAAGCTTGGGCGAAGCCGATTCGGCATCTTTCGCGGCTGTCTCGGCGAGCAGGCTGATGGTGGTCAACGGCGTCCGCAGTTCGTGCGAGAGGTTGTCGATGAACTCGGCACGGATCCGTTGCAGCCGACGCAGCTCGGAGACGTCCTCGAGCACGAGCCATACGCCCGACACCGGCGAGCGGCGTGCCCTGACCGTGACCGTCGGTCCGGAGGCAGAACGGACCGTCACCTCGCCGTTGGCCGAGCCGAACTCCATTGCCGCGCGCGCAACTCCCTCGATTCGCGTGTCGACGAAGGCCTCGAGGGCCGAGCGGCCCACCATCGTGCCCGGCTTGCGATCGAGCATCACGTGGGCCGCGCCGTTCGCGAACTCCACCGTCAGATCGTCGCGTAGTCGGACCACGCCGCCGGTCAGCAGTTCCGTGAGGTACGTGGTGTCATGGCTCGTCTGCTCAGAGTGCCAACGCGCGTCCTCGGCCTCCTCGAGTGCCGTCCGAACCATGCGCTCCACCCCGTCGCTGTCCTTCGCGCCGGTCGCGTCTTCGAGCCTCTCCAGCACCCGGCCGCGCGAGATCGCCACGGCCAACGCCCACGCCAGAAGGATGGCCAGCCCGACGATGAACAGAAGCTCCACGGAGTCCATGAATCGAGGATCGCACAGCCGCGGCCGGAAGGTAAGGCGGAATGGTCACGCTGGCAGTTACTGGCGCTGGGCGCTACCCTTTGCCGTGTAGCGACCGGAGAAGAACCCGCGAGGCCGATGCCACCGAGCCGGCCCGCACGACACACAGACGCTCCGCCGGAGGTAGCCAGTTGCCCTCGTTTCGTCTCATCCCGCGCGAAGAGCGCTTCTTCGACCTGTTCGTTGAGGATGCCGCCAACGTGCTCGACGGCGCGCGCCAGCTCGAGGCCATGCTGCGCACCTTCGACAATCCGGATAAGGCGGCCAAGAAGATTCGCGAGGCCGAGCACCGCGGCGACGAGATCAGCCACGACATCGGCCAGCGCCTCGAGGCAACCTTCGTCACGCCGTTCGACCGCGAGGAGATCCACGCCCTGATCGCGGACCTGGATGACATCCTGGACATGATCGAGGAAGTGGCGGACACGTTCGTCCTATACCGGATCGAGACCCCCACCAAGTCGTCGATCAAGCAGGCGGCGCTCGTCGTTCAGGCCTGCGACACGATCCACCAGGCACTCGGCAACCTGCGCGGCTTCAAGGACATCGATCACTTCGTAGCCGACATCCGCCGCATCGAGCACGAGGGCGACAAGCTGAGCCGTTCGGCTATCGCCGGCCTCTTCGACGACGGGACGAAGACCATCGACGTGCTCAAGTGGAAGGACATCTACGCGCTTCTCGAGGAGACCATCGACAAGTGCGAGGACGTGGCCGAGTTGATCGAGCGGATCGTCGTCAAGCACGCCTGACCGGGCGGCCGTGCCGTCGCCGCATGCGCGGGCAAGGGGAACCGTCTTCCGCGGCTGACCTCAACGTTCACGGCGCTCGAATACTGCGTTAACAAACTCCGGCGACATTCGGAGCATGACGCAGGCCCATGACGACGTCCCCGCCGGTCCCGTCACGGGCCTGGCCGCGGCTGTGCTCGACATCGGTAGACCTGCCGCGGTATCGGCCGGCTGGCTGGTCCTGGCCGATCCGGACGGCGCCATCGACCTTCGGCGCCTCTTTCCGGATCTGGATGTCCGCACAGAGGCGACCTCGACCGCCTTCTCCGAAGCCCTCGAGACTCTCGATCCGGGCCTGATCGTTCTGATGGCGCCGCCTGCCGGCCCGGCCGATCTCCAGCGGGCCGCGCTCTGGCTCACTTCGCACGCCGACTCGCGGGCCGTGCTGCTTAGCCCGCATCAGACCGTCGCGGTACGCCTGCACGCGCTGGAATTGGGTTTCCACGATGCGATCGACCTCTCGGCGGATCCAATGGAGGTCGTAGGGCGCCTCTCGATCGCCGGCCGCCGGCCGCCAAACGTGAGCCGCATCCCGGATGATCGAATCGCCCTTGCTCAGGGCGTCGAACTGGACCGCCGGGCAAGGGCGATCAGGAGAGATGGACGTCTGGCGTCGCTGCGACCCAAGGAAATGGACCTTCTCGAGTTCCTGGCGATGCATCCCGGGCGGGCCTACACGCGCGAAGAGCTCCTCCAGGCCGTATGGCACGACGCCACCGCCAACGAACGAACCGTGGACGTCTACGTCTTCTGGCTCCGCTCCAAGATCGAGCGAGACCCGGCCAACCCTCGCCACCTCGTCACCGTCCGCGGGTCGGGCTACCTGTTCGACCCGCCGAAATCCGGGACGGGCGGCGTCGACTCGCCCGCGCAGCGGCAGGCCAACGTTAACGAACCGCCAACACAGCGTTAAAGGCGCGACTTGACCATCCCTTTGGAACTGGGAACAGGTTGGCTCAAATAGCCGCCCAGCATCAGAGGAGACACTGAGTTGCTCAACGGAACTCGACGCATAGGTGCTCTGGCCATCGCGGCCGCAATGCTCGCCGGAGCGTGCTCTTCGGCCGGAGCATCACCCACGCCGGCTCCGACCGCCACGCCGGCTCCAACCGTCGCCGTCTCGCCCTCCGCCATGGACAGCGCGGCACCGGCAACCAGCGCCCCTGCCGCCGCGCCGACGGTCAACTGCGTCGCCGGCACCATCACCGCCGCCGGCTCCACTGCCCTCCAGCCGCTCGTCGACGCCGCGGCCAAGCAGTACGTCGCGGCTTGCCCGGGCTCTACGGTCACCGTCAACGGCGGCGGTTCCGGCACCGGCCTCAGCCAGGTTGCCCAGGGCGCCGTCCAGATCGGCAACTCCGACGTGACCGCGGAAAGCAAGCTCGCCACCCCGGACGCGGCCAAGCTCATCGACCACATCGTTGCCAAGCAGGGCTGGATCGTCGTTACCAACAAGGACGTGACGGTCACGAACCTCACGACCCAGCAGGAAATCGACATCTGGACCGGCAAGACCACCAACTGGAAGGACGTGGGCGGCCCCGACAAGAAGATCGTCCTGATCTTCCGCCCCGCCTCCTCGGGTACACGCTCCACCTTCAAGAAGATCGTGCTCGGCGGCAAGACTGAAGCGACCGGCGGCCAGACCCTGACCGAGGACTCCAACGGCGCCGTGACCACCGCGGTCGGAAGCACCAGCGGCGCGGTCAGCGTCATCGGCTTCGCGTACTACAACGACCCGGCGAACAAGGCCAAGCTCAACGGCCTCCAGCTCGACGGCGTCGACGCTACCGTCGCCAACATGACCGGCGGCACTTACAAGCTCTCCGCCGACGGCCACATGTACACCAGCGGCCAGCCCTCGGGTCTGACCGCCGCCTTCCTGGACTACATGATGAGCCCGGCCATCCAGGGCACGCTCATCCCCAGCCTCTTCTACGCCCCAGTCAAGTAGGTTCCCACGGCTGATCCGGAGCCCCGCGGTGACGAGCGGGGCTCCGGATCATTCCCGTTTCCTCACAGCAGGTGACCTGAGGCACCGATGGCTCAACTCGCAGCAGCAACTCGTCTCTCCAGCCTGAGGGCTACGCCCGGACTCCGAGAGCGCGTGGATCTTCCGCGGCGGATGGTCTTCATCGCGGCGTCTTCCATGGTGGCGGTCGTAGCCCTGCTACTCGTCTTCATCACCTGGCAGGGCCTGCAGCTATTCCTGGTCAACGGCGTGCCCGTCGACCAGATCCTGTCGTCGACATGGCAGCCGGACCCCGCGAACGGCCAGGTCATCTTCGGCCTGCTGCCGTTCATCGCGGGCACGGTCTTCGTGACCGTCGTGGCGCTCGCCATCTCCACGCCCCTGTCGGTTGGCCTCGCGCTCTTCCTCTCCGAGGTGGCGCCGCGCTGGGCTCGCGCGATCGTCCAGCCGGCCCTCGAGATCTTCGTAGGCATCCCGAGCGTCGTATGGGGCTGGCTTGGCATCACGATCCTGGTGCCGTTCCTTCACAGCACGTTCGGCGAAGACATCGTCGTTTCGCTGCCGCTGGCCGGCGAAGTCCTGCGCGTCCCCGGCTTCCTGACGGGATTCTCCTGGATGGCCGGCGCGCTCGTCCTCTCGATCATGATCCTGCCGACGATCACCAGCGTCTCGTACGACTCGTTCCGGGCTGTGCCCCAGGAGCTCCGTACCGGTTCCCTGGCCCTCGGAACGACACGCTGGCAAGCGATCCGCCACATCCTGGTGCCGGCGGCCCTGCCCGGCGTACTGACCGCCGTGGTGCTCGGGATGACGCGCGCCGCGGGCGAGGCGCTGGCCGTTCAGATGGTCATCGGGAACTCCCCGTCCTTGCCCGGCGCCATCACCCAGCCACTGACCACGCTGACGTCACAGATAACCATGGACATGGGCAACACGGTTCCCGGCGAGCCATGGCAGAACGCCCTCTGGACCATGAGCCTGGTCCTCCTGGCGATCTCCATCACATCGGTCGTCCTCGTGCGGCTGATCAACAAGAGGAGGGACGCCCGATGACAGCCGAGTCGCTGGCCGGGAATTCGGGAGGCCCGCATCCGAGCCTGAAGCGCCGCGGATCACGAGCCACCATCGCCGCCGACAGGGCCGCAACGGTAGTCCTCTGGGGAACCGGCGTCTTTGTCCTCGCGCTGCTCGGCTCGATCATCATCCACTTCGCGATCGCGGCCTGGGGAGTCGTTTCGCCGAGCTTCATCCTCGGCGATCTCGGCGACGGCAAGACCTCCGTGGGCGGCATCTTCCCGATCCTGTGGAACTCGATCTACATGCTCGTGCTGACGATGCTGATCTCGATCCCGCTCGGGATCATGGCGGGCATATACATGGCCGAGTACGCCGCCGAGAACAGGGTCACCACCGCAATCCGGTTCGCCGAAGAGGCAATCAGCTCAGTGCCGTCGATCGTCATCGGGCTCTTCGGCCTGATCCTGTTCGTCGACAACTTCAAGATGGGCTACACGACGCTCTTCGGAGCCCTCTCGCTGACGCTCTTCAATCTGCCGCTCATGGCGCGCCTGTCCGAGCAAGCGCTTCGAGCCGTGCCCCAGGATGAGCGGGGCGCAAGCCTGGCACTCGGCGCGACGAAGTGGCAGACCATCCGGCACGTGGTCCTGCCCCTGGCGATCCCGGGCCTGGTCACGGGCATCATCCTCACCGCGGGCCGGGTCTTCGGCGAGGCCGCCGTCCTTCTGTTCACATCCGGCCAGGGAGCACCGGTCCACTACGACTTCGGCAATCTCAACGTCGGCGCGGCGAACTGGTGGCAGACGTCACCGTGGAGCCCGCTCCGCTCGACCAGCACGACTCTGTCGGTCTACATCTACACGCTCCGTTCCGAAGGCCTGGGCGCTTTCGTCACCCAGATCGTCGACGGGGCGGCCGCGATCCTCATATCGATGGTCCTGATCTTCAACCTGGGAGCGCGCCTGATCGGCCGCCTCCTCACTCGGAAGCTGACCGCCGCATGACAACCGGAGACGAGATGCCAGCAATCGCCGCCTACCCGCAACCGTCCCTCCGGCGCGTAGAGGTCCCCTCGGCGCCGGTAGTCCCCGCCTCCGCCGATGCCGCCCCGTCGGCGGACGCGATAAAGATCTCCACCGAACACGTCTCGATCTACTACGGCGAGAAGATCGCTGTGCGCGACGTGAGCCTTACCGTCGGTGACCGCTCGATCCTCGCCTTGATCGGGCCGTCCGGAAGCGGCAAGAGCACCTTCCTGCGCTGCTTCAACCGCATGAACGATTTGATCCCCGGTGCACGTGTCGACGGCATCGTCACTCTGGATGGCGAGAGCATCGTCGATCGTGACGTGAGCGTCGTGGAACTGCGGCGCCGCGTGGGCATGGTCTTCCAGCGCCCCAACCCGTTCCCGATGTCCATCTACGAGAACGTGGCCTACGGGCCGCGGCGCCGCGGGATGAACGACAAGCGCCACCTGGACGAGCTCGTCGAGACCAGCCTCAAGCGGGCCGCACTCTGGGACGAAGTCAAGGACGACCTNNGCAGCAGCGCCTCTGCATC
This sequence comes from Chloroflexota bacterium, assembly GCA_003153755.1. GTDB lineage: Bacteria > Chloroflexota > Limnocylindria > Limnocylindrales > CSP1-4 > Fen-1039. Next base: position 26,391 of record PMBG01000163.1, read on the forward strand.
GCGCGTGTCCTCGCGACCGAACCAGACGTGATCCTCATGGATGAGCCGGCCTCCGCCCTGGATCCGGTTTCCACACTCCGAATCGAGGAGCTCATGCGCGAGCTCCGTGAGGCCTACACGATCGTGATCGTCACCCACNNAACATGCAGCAGGCGGCCCGCGTGAGTGACGTCACCGCGTTCTTCACGATGGGCGAGGACCGGGCGGGATACCTTGTCGAGGTGGGCCCCACGGGCCGCATCTTCACCCGCCCCACCGAGCGCCTCACCGAGGACTACATCTCCGGACGGTTCGGATGAGCTCGACGCAGAACGAGGAGTCCACGATGCAATCCCCGGAGGACGCAGCGAAAGCCGGCCGAACCGCCGCGATCACCGCCGCGTTCCAGGTCGCGGCCGACGCCGATCGTCACGCCGCCAGCATGCGCGAAAGCCTCGACACCGAGATGCGTGACGTCAAGGACGGCGTCCTGCGAATGGGCAGCTACGTGGAGGAGCAGATCCTCGCGGCGTTGGAAGCGATCGTTTGTCGTGACGCCGAACTGGCACGGAAGGTCATCGCATCCGACGGGCGCGTAAACGAGGTACAGCGGGCGGTCAGCGCGCTCGTGGGGATGACGATCGCGACGCAGGCTCCAGTCGCACGCGATCTGCGCTACCTGCTGGCTCTCGATCGTGTCACGTATGAACTGGAACGCATCGGCGATCACGCCGGGGGCGTCGCCAAGCAGGCGCGGAAGCTGGCCGGCGTGACGAGCATGGTCACGTACGACGAACTGACGCCGATGGCGAAGCTCGCGGCTCAGCAGGTGCGTGATGTGGTTCTGGCCCTCGTGGATATCGACGAGGCCAAGGCGCGCGAGGTCGCGGCCCGCGATGACGAGATCGACCGCCTGTACCACCAGGTCTTCGACGATGTCCTCGTCGAGATGAGAACGGATCCCTCCAA
>PMBG01000163.1:27376-36073 GCA_003153755.1 Chloroflexota bacterium
GCGAACGGCCGCGAACGGCCGCGAACCGTTAACTGCCCGAAAACACCCGGCTAACCGCCGAGGAGGAACCTACTCGTACGGGCCGTCCCGACAGCCCTGGCGTAGCCGTTCACGCATAAGGAATCAACCACGATGCCAAACCCGCCCGAGGAGCCGGATGACAGCCGTACACCCATGTCGCGTCACGTGCTATGGGTTGCCGAAGCCGCGCTTGGGCGTCTCCGCAGGACCGTCCCGAGCGGAGGCCTGGTCGACGATGGCGATGGCTTTGCGTTCTTGATCGAGGACCCGCGGGAACTCGAGCAGATAGTCTCCGAACTGACGGTCACGGCGGCATTCGGATCAGCGCGCGTCGTTGGTGATAGCGATCGCGCCCTCCTGCAAGCCACAAGCGAGGCTCGTCGCGAGGGATGCCTCAAGCTGCGACGGGGACCCGATCGGACGCCCCGTATGGCCGCCATCGCGACGCCCGTCGCGGTCGTCCCTTCCTCTATCACGGGCGAGGAGGCTCGAGAGCGATTCCTCGCCGACGACACTCTTACGACCCTCGTGTACGTCGATGACGACCGCCGGCCGGTGGGGGCCCTCGGACGGGAGCACCTGTTCCGCATGTTCAGCGGTCGATACGGGTACGCGGTCTTCGCCAGCCGTCCCGTCATCGAAGCGGCCGATCCTAATCCACGGGTCATCGACGCGGACACGACGATAGTCGAGGCGGCCCGAACCGTCGCNNGATTTGCTGAAGGCCCTCACGACGCTGGGCGTGGACCGAGTGCAACAGCTGAACCCGCTGACCGGTCTGCCGGGCACAGTCCGAACCGAACAAGCCCTCGCGGAGATGCTCGACGCCGCCGAGTCCCTGGTCGTGAGTCGCATCGACATCGCCGACTTCAAGTCGTTCAACGAGCGAGCCGGATTCACCATCGGCGACCGCACGATCCAGGCTCTTGGTCACGCGGTCGCGGAGGTTGCGCGCGGACGTGGCGTACGGTTCGTGGGTCACCTGGGCGGCGACGACTTCATCGTGGCCTGGAACGACGAAGACGAAGCAGTCGTGGGTGCGATCGAGATCGCGCACGGGCTGCTGACCGGCGTGTCCACCCTGGGTGTTCTGCCGGCGGGTGTCGACGAGCCGAGCCTTGCAGTCTCCACTCTGGCCCTGCGGGCGGGCGAAATCGGCGATGTGGCGATCCTCGCGAACCGGCTGGCGACGATCAAGGAAGCGGTCCGTGCTCGCGGCGGCGCCACGCACGCGATTGCGCGGCTGGAAACGCTGACGTCCCCGGCCTGGCGGCCGCTGGATCCATCATATGTGGCCGTCGCCGGCAACGTGGCGGCGATGCTCGGCCGAAGCGACTGAGTCTCCGTCAACCGCAGGGAAGCCCTACGACCGCAAACACCCGGCGCGCCGCCCTCTCCCGAGCGGCGCGCCTTTCCTTGCCCGGAGACTAGCCGGCCGCGCGCGAAGCCATCGGTTCCAGCAGGTCCGTGCCCTCTGCATCAGGCAGTTCGATCTCCAGAATGCGTGCAAGCGTGGGCGCCCAGTCGCGAAGTCGTGGAGCGACGTCGCGGATACGGGCGCCCAGCTCATCGACCGCCGGATGACCGCCGCCCACGATGGCCAGCGTTCGTGCCGTGTCGAGAGATCCGTGGATACCGGTGATCGGCACGTAGGGCTGGGCGAAGATGCGACCGGGGGCCGCAAGCAGGAGCAAGATGTTGGGCTCGTGCCACCGCCATGCGGCTACTCCGTGCATCGCTGAAAACCTGTCGATCGCCATGTGCGGGTCCGCACCGGGAGTCAGCCGCAGCCATGCGGCGCAGCCATCGGCGATCCAGTCATCCGCCAGACCGGCGCAGTCCCTCGATGCCATCGGGTCGATCGTGGGGAACGGCAGGCGGAGCACCATGTCGTGATCGGAGGTTACTGCAACGACGGTACGTTCCCAGTCCGGCGCCAGCGCGTCCAGCAGCTCCCCCACGAGCGCGTCGGCCGAGCGAACGCATCGGGCTGTTGCGGGTGCGTTGGGACCCAGGTCGTGGCCCAACGTATCGGTCTCGTTGAGATGGACGAAGAGAAGGTCGACGCTCGGATCGGACGCAGCCTCCAGAAGATGAGACCTCAGCGCAGCGTTCGTCGGGTAGCCGTGCGCGTCCAGCTCGGTACCATCCGGAACGATCCCCGCCGGCGGCCACGCGGTGTCAAAGTCGTCTAGCACCATGACTCGCTGGAGCTGATGATCCCCCATCACGACGGCCGTCCGTAGCCCGACGTCCCGGGCCGCGTGCATGATCGTCGGCACCGCAGTCCGGTTGGCTCCGGCCCATCCTGGCACCGCTCCCGGGCGCTGTGCCGTCGTACGAACGCCGTGGCTCCACTGACCGGCTCCGGTCAGGAGCGACGTGAAGCCCGGGTAGGTAGTCGACGGCAGGCCGGTTCGACCTCCTTGCGGGGCGATGCCGCCGTCCTGGCCCAGCTGCCACAGCCTGGGCGTCATGGCCGGCCGAAACAAGTCGAGCGGAAAGCCGTCGAACGCAAGCAGGACGATCCTCGGTCTCTTCAGCATTCTCTTCCTCTGAGTGACCTATGCGTGTCCAGACTGGGCGATCGCAATTAACGATGCGTTCGCGGAGCGTTAATGCTCCCGGGCGAGCCTGTGTCATGGAGACGAGCCCGACTGCGAGCGGCGCCGCTTCGACATGGAGGTCCCCGCCGCAATGCCCTACGCCGACTCGACCGAAACGGTGCGTTCGTGGGCCGAAGATCGCGCGATCGCGGTCTGGGCCCTGTTCGCCGGCGACCTCGCGCCGACTGCGTTCGCGGCACTCGCGCCGCAACTGGAGAAAGTCCGCGGCGACGGCGCCACGATCGTGCTCGTGGTGCCGGACGAGGTCACCGCAACTCCACTCGAGCGCCGCAGTGCAGACGTCGTCGTGCGCGGACCTATGGCGCCCGCGCCGTACGGCCTCCTGGTGGCGCTCGCCGCAGCCGAGGTACCGGACGTGCGGCTGCTGGGCGTGATGGGAGGTTCGGCGGAAGCGCTCGACGCCGGTCATCGGTCGGGAGCCGGCGCGATCGTCGGCATTGCCGGGCACGGTCACGAGGACCGCGTTTCCCTCCTGCGCGGCCAACCGGATCGCATCGTCGAACCCGGCGATTTCGCCGCTACCGATGCGGACCTCTACGGACGTTCACGAGCCCACCGAGAGCGAGTGCTGCTGAACCCCGGACCGGCCGTCGTAAGCGACCGGATTCACCGCGCCGTAGCCGGTCCCGACCTGTGCCACCGCGAGCCGGAGTACTCGGATCTCTTCGCCCGTGTCCGCGAGAAGCTACGGCGCGTCGCCGGTGTGGGATCAGACTGGGAGCTGGCCCTGATCGCGGGTTCCGGCACGGCCGCGATGGAGGCGATGACCGGTGCCTCGGTTCGGGCGGGCCGGCGCCTGCTGGTGTGCCGCAACGGAATCTACGGCGATCGCCTGGCCACCATCGCCGAGCGGCTCCATATCGAAACAGTCTCGGTCCGGGCGTCGCAGACCGAACCCATCGATCCCTCCGATGTCCTGACCGCGCTCGACGCGTATCCCGACATCGACGCCGTGGCCGTGGTCCATCACGAGACCACGACCGGGCTGCTGAACCCTGTTCGCGAGATCGCGGCCATCGCAGCGGCGAAGGGTGTTCGCGTGATCGTGGACGCGATCAGCTCGCTTGGCGCCGAGGAGCTGGAGATAGACGGCTCGGGCATCGACATGGTCGCGTGCACCTCCAACAAGTGCCTGCACGGACTGCCGGGGACCTCATTCGTGCTGCTCTCCCCCGCTGGTGCGGCCCGCGCCGCCGAATCGCCGCGCCGATCGCTTTACCTTGACATCGCGGGCTACCTCGAGGCGCAGCGCAAGTCGAGTGTGCCATTCACGCCCGCTGTGCCGGCAATCTACGGTCTCGAGGCCGCACTCGACGAGCTGCTCGACGAAGGCGTCGCACGACGACGCCAGGTCTATCGCGATCGCGTGGCGCTCCTCGACAGGGCCTTCGAACGGCTGGGGCTCGAGCCGATCGTAGCCAGGCGCGACCGGTCTTCGTCGGTGCGAACGCTGCCCCTGCCGGCCGGCGTGTCGTACGACTTCATCCACGACGCGGTCAAGCGCGACGGGTATGTCATCTACGCCGGTCTCGGCGACGCCGCGAAGACCACGTTCCGAGTTTGCACGCTCGGCGCGATCGAACTGGATGTGCTCCACGGCTTCGCCGAATCGCTGGAACGGGCCATCGCCGAAGCTCGCATCTCCGAGACGGCCGCTCACCTCGTGACGCGTCCAAGGCAGGAAGCACCGGCAGCATCGGGAGCCGGGCGATGATCGAACATCTCGCCGATCAGTCCGACCCGACCACACAGGAGTCCGACCCGCAGGAATCCAGCCTCATGGCGCCGACGCGACTCCTTCGGGCCGTGATCCTCGACTGGGCCGGGACCACACAGGACTTCGGTTCGCTCGCGCCCGTAGGGGCATTCATCGAGGTCTTCTCTCGCTGGGGCGTATCGATCACGATGAGCCAGGCCCGAGCCCCCATGGGGATCTTCAAGCTGGACCATATCCGGGCAATCGCGGCAGATCCCGACGTCCTCGCCGAGTGGCAGACGGTTCACGGCGCCGCGCCCTCCGAGGACGACATCATGGCGATGTACACGGAGATCGTGCCCATCCAGGAGAGGATCTTGCCGCGCTTCTGCGATCTGGTCCCCGGCACTGTCGAGGCTGTCTCCGAGATACGCGCTCGCGGCTACCTCGTCGGTTCGACCACCGGCTACCCGCGCTCCGTCGGCGAAATCGCGGCGCGACGGGCAATCGAACAGGGCTACGAGCCCGACGTGATGATCTGCGCGGACGAGGTCTCCGCAGGGCGTCCGGCTCCATGGATGCTCCTCCGGGCAATGGAGAAGATGAACGTGTACCCACCTCGAATGGTCGTAAAGGTGGGCGACACGAAGGCCGACATCGAAGAAGGCCTGAACGCGGGCACCTGGACTGTGGGCGTGACCCGCACCGGCAATTACGTCGGAATGAGCCAGTCCGAATTCTCCACGTTGACCGGCGAGCAGAAGGCGGACGCGATCCGGCGGGCCTCTCACAAGCTTCGCCAGGCCGGGGCGCATTACTTGATCGGGTCCATCGCGGAACTTCCGCCGGTCCTCGATGAGATCGAAATCCGGCTCGTCCTCGGCGACCGGCCGTGATGATGCCGTGAAGCTCGCTCGGTCGGCGTCGACACCGCGAGCGAGGCTCCGCGGGGCCACGACTTCGGCTCTCGCCGAAGGCGACACGAACGTGACTCCTCGCCGGGTGGCGTGGCAGGACGAGCATCTCAACGACGAAACGCGGGCGCTGCTCGAAGAGGACGCTCGCTACTTCCTCCATCAGTCTCTCTCGACTCCGTGCTTGAACGTACTCGATGGGGCCGAGGGCTCGTGGATCGTCGACACCGCCGGACGCCGCTATCTGGACTTCCACGGGAACGCCGTGCATCAAGTTGGGTTTGGCAATCCGCGAGTCATCGAGGCGATCGTCGACCAGATGGGGCGGCTGCCATTTTCGCCGCGCCGCTATACCAACCGTCCGGCAATAGACCTGGCACGCAAGCTCGCTCAACTCGCCCCAGGAGATCTCTGTCGGGTTCTCCTGACCACGTCGGGCGCGACCGCCAACAGCGCCGCCATACAGCTCGCACGCGTCGCCACCGGACGCCACAAGACCGTCTCGATGTGGGACGCGTTCCACGGCGGCACGCTCGACACGATCTCCGTGGGCGGCGAGGCTCAGTTCCGGGCAGGCATCGGGCCACTCATGTCCGGCACCGAGCACGTCCCGCCCCCGGAACCGTATCGGTGCCCGTTCGGATGCCTCGATCGGGCGGGCCGTTGTGACCTGATGTGCGCGGGCTACCTCGAGTACGTCCTCGAGAAGGAGGGCGACGTCGCGGCGGTCATCGCCGAGACGGTGCGCAACGCGCCGTACATTCCCTCACCCGACTACTGGCGTGCGGTACGCGCCGCCTGCGACCGCCATGGCACGCTCCTGATCCTCGACGAGGTGCCCCATGCGCTGGGCCGTACGGGGAGGTTCTTCACAGTCGAGCACTTCGGCATCGTGCCGGACATGCTCGTCATCGGGAAGGGACTGGGCGGAGGGATCATGCCGCTCGCGGCGCTCATCGCCCGCGATGGATTGAACGTGGCCGCGGACCGCGCCCTGGGCCACTTCACCCACGAGAAGAACCCCGTGTCGTGCGCGGCCGCGCTCGCTGTAATCGCCGAGATCGAGGACCGCGACCTCGTGCACTCGGCCGCCGACATGGGCATCTGGGCACTCGAGGAACTCAACTGGATCAAGTCCCGGCACCCCATGGTGGGCGACGTGCGAGGCCTGGGTCTACTGATGGGCCTGGAGCTAGTTCGCGATCGCGCAACTCGCGAGCCCGCTGTGGACGAGGCGGAAGCTGTGATGTACGAGTGTCTGTCGCGCGGCTTGAGTCTCAAGACCACGATGGGCAACGTGATCCATCTCTCAGCGCCGCTTACGGTGACTCGGGAGGAATTGGGTCTCGCGATCGGCATACTGGACGACGCGCTGACGGCCGTCGAGCGGAGCGCGATCTAGATCTGCAGGCCCGATCTCGCGTGGCTCCGAGAAGCGCGATGCCGACCCGGCCAAAGCGGCACTATCCAAACCAATGTTCCAGATCGGGCGGCAACCGAAGTCCGCTCGCCCCCGACTCGGCCCCGAGCGCAACCTCGCGATAGATCTCGGCGAACCAGTCGCTTCCCTCCGGGTCTATCCACTCCGTAGCGTGCCCTACAGACTCCGGTCGCTGGATACGGCCGGCAGGGGTTCGCGCCGGGTCGGCTGTGAGGTCGAGCGCCGCAACGTTCATCTCGCCACTCCTTGTCTCGGATAGCTAGGCCGGAAATGCCTGGACGTGGTCCGGATCGACATCTACGCGAACCGTCTCTCCTTCGTCGATCGATCGGGCCTGACGGCTGGGCAGGTCGCTGAAGATGCTCACCGGCTTGCCGTCCGCCTCGCCGATCAGGTGCAGCCGCGTCGTGGCGCCCAGGAATACCTTGAGCTCGACGCGTGCCTCCATCCCAGCGGCGGCATCCCCGCGGGCGACTCGCACGTCCTCCGGCCGGAAGAAGGCCAGCGCGTGGCCGTTCGAACCGTCTGGGGCCCGGATCTGGAACGAGCCCGGAATGCCGATCCGGCCGTCCTTCACGGCAAGTTCCACCGCGTTCCGGCTGCCAACAAAGGTCGCGCTGAACTGCGACGTGGGTTCGTCGTACAGATCGGCCGGAGCGGCGATCTGCTCCACGCGGCCACCGTTCATTACCGCGACGCGGTCCGCGATCGCCATCGCTTCCGATTGATCGTGCGTGACGTAGATCGCGGTAATACCCACGCGCTGCTGGATCCGGCGGATCTCGTCACGAAGGCGACCGCGAACGAGAGCATCGAGAGCCGAGAGCGGTTCGTCGAGCAGCAGGACTTCAGGGTCCGGAGCAAGTGCCCTCGCCAGGGCGCAGCGCTGAGCCTGGCCGCCGCTTATCTGCTTGGGGTAGCGATCAGCCTGAGCGGAAAGTCGCACGAGGTCGAGAAGCTCCTCGACGCGAGCCTTCACTTCCGGCTTGGGCCGATGGCGGACCTCCAGCGGAAAGGCCACGTTCTCGCGAACCGTCAGGTTGGGGAAGAGCGCGTAGCTCTGGAAGACCATCCCGATCGGCCGGGCGCGTGTCGGAACGCCCGTGACATCCACGGCGCCGATCTCGAGAGTGCCTCGGTCCGGAACCTCCAGCCCCGCGACACAGCGCAAGAGTGTCGTCTTGCCGCACCCGGATGGACCCAGCAACGCGAGGAGTTCGCCTTCCTTGACCTCGATCGATACGTGATCGAGGGCCTTCACCTGGCCGTACATCTTCGTCACGCCCACGAGGCTGACGCCACTCATCGTCCATCTCCTTGAGTGCCGGCCGAAGCGCCGGGAAGCAGCCGAACCGTCTGGCCCCGATTCCAGTACACGACCACCGCCGAGAGCACGAAGAGGATGGCGAAGGTCAGGAGAGTCACCACGGCGAGCCGGTTGTACGAGCCGGCCGTGTCGTTGTACGAGCGGATCATCTCGGCGCTCCAGAGCGGGACGGTGTCGATGCTCCGGCCGATGATCTGGGCCATGGCGAACTCGCCGAAGCTGGCCGCGAACGAGAGCAGTCCGCCGGTCACCAGTCCTGGGGAGATGTTCGGCAGGACCACACGCCAGATGGTCTGGATCGGCGATGCGCCGCACGCTTCGGCGGTCTCGCTCAACCGCTCGATACCGGCGGCGGACATCGCGCCGTCGACGGCCCAGTAGACGAACGGGAATGCGATGGCCGCATGACCCGCGACGAGCAGCGGGAAGGTGCCCTGGTACTGCGGCGCCAGGATTCCGGAGAACTGCATCAAGCCGAAGGCGATGACGACGTACGGAAGAGCGAAGGGGATCGCGGCAGTCACTTCCGCCACGTTGCGGATGCGGGCGTTGCGCACCCGGGACCAGTAGGCGGCCGGCACCACGACCGCGATGTCGATGATGGCGGTGAGAGTGGCCAGGGCGATCGACGTGGAGAACGCCGACTGGATGCGCTGGTCGCCGAGCGTCGC
>PMBG01000026.1 GCA_003153755.1 Chloroflexota bacterium
CCGGCCGCACCGATCCACACGCGGCGCAAGGATGGGAACTCCCGGGACACTTGATCGACGGCGCCGCGGGCCACTTCGTAGTCGCGCAATCTGGCCGGCACGCCGTGATAGACGACGCGCACCCCGTCCGAGGCGGTGCCGGCGGCCGGCGGCCGGGCGGCCACTTCCCCACTCGCCTCCAACCCGCCTGTCTCGTACCAGCGGGGTTCGACGGCGTTGCGCACGACCAGGACCGGAGCGGCGGTTCGGCCAGCCAGGCGCTCGGCCAGCACGGGAGTCGCGGCGGTCACGAGATCCGCAAGATTCATGATGCGCGCAACGACATCGCGCTCGCGGGCCGCGGCCGCCGCGAAGCCCGTCCAGGCCGGGTATTCCAGCACGTCGTCGTCCGTGTCGTAGACGATGGTCCGGGACCCCAGCATCTCCCGATGCGCCTCGAGCATCTCCACGATCGGGCGCAGCAGCAGATCCGGGCGCATCGTCCGGTGGCCGGTCGCCGCCAGGTGCGAGTCCAGATCCACGAGCGTTTCGAGATCGGCCTCGCACTCCGTGCAGACGATCCGCGTGGGTCGCCAGCGGCGGAACAGGAGAACGTCGGCCCAGGCGAGGGCTGTGAGCCCGGCCACGCGAAGCGCTTCGGTGGCGCGAAGATCTCCGCCGCCGCGGATCGCATCGGTTGCCTGCGGCGGCGGCGCCCCGTTGATCACGTCGTCGGCGAATCCGGACCACGTCCGGACTTCCACGCCCAGCGCTGCAAGAGCGTCGCGGAACATGCCGATCCGAATCGAATCGGTCACTCCGGAGTCGGTCTCGCCGTAGACGAGGAGATGGAGCGCGGCCACTGACTGACCCCCGGCGGGCGCGGGCTGACTGTCGCGGCGAAGCAGCGCTACGCCACGCCCGGGTCGTCCGGGTTGGCGTTGCCATCGGGTTCGGTGGACTCGGTGGCGTGCAGCGGCGCCAGCATGACGCGCAGTTTGGCGCGCGTGTCGGCGGCTTCGCGGACCTCGTCGAGTACCTCTTCCACCAACTCGGATCGGACGACGGCAACGTGGCGCGGCGCCGTGATGCCGAGCACCACTCGATCGCCTTCGATCCGCACGACTCGAACCTCTACGCCGGGGCCAACCCTGAGCGCCTGCCCCGTCCGGCGGGTAAGGACCAGCATCAGCCCGGCTCCGCTACCGGCGCCTGCAGCGGGAACTCGGGATCTTCGAGGACCAGCTGGCGGGCAGTCGCCTTCTTAGTGTCGACGATCAGTGGACCCGCGAGATTGGCGGTGACGCCGGGCGGTTCCCCATGAACGGCGAGTATCGCCAGCACCCATTCGGAGTCGCCGACGAGTCCGCGCTCCCGGAGGAGGTCGGTGATGCCCGGCTTGACGTTGTCCGCCGGCGCGGCGATGAAACCCATAGCCGGGTCGTCCAGGGAGACGATCTCGTACAGGGCCGAGTCGGGGACGGCGGTGAGGCGATGCCGAGTAAGGTTCGGCAGCCCCACGAGACCGTCGGGGAAGACGATCTCGGCTGGTTCAGGTTGAGTCACGGGCTCTTCCTAACTGGCGGGGATCTTCAAGTCCGGGTGGGCCTCCCGCCAGGGCTCACCGCGGTTGTGCTACCTGAGGTAGTCGATCAGGCTCGTCTGGACGACCTTGGCTGTTACCGCCAGGGTGGCCTGATATGTGGTCTGGCGTTGGGTCAATTCCGTGATCACGGACGTCATGTCCGCGTCCTGGAGATTACTCAACAGGCCCTGGTTGGTGGTCTTGACGGACTGTTGCGAGCTCTTCGCCTGGTCAAGCCGGTTGGCGCGGGCTCCGATCGAGGCTCGCGTTTCGAGCACGGTCTGCAGCGCGGCTCCGATCTGGGTGATCGTGGCCGGCTGCACGGTCGAGCCGGACTCCAGATCGTTCTTGAGTTGGGTCAGGGCGTCGATTGCAGGCTGGAAGACCGTGTCGCCCGCGACATTGATCTGCATGGAGCTGCCCGCGCCGACCCGGGCCATCGAGGCGCCGTGGTCACCCTGGTAACCCCCCAGCGTTCCGGGGGCGGTCACCTGATACGGCGGCCGATCCACCCTGAACCCGCTGAAGACATACTCGTCGTTGTACTTTGCGGCCGCATCCTGGCCCAGCGCCTCCACAAGCTGCGAGACCTCGGCGGCCATGGCCTGCCGATCAGTCGAGCCCAGTGTGCTGTTGGCTCCCTGGATTGCGAGTTCGTTGGCCCGCTGGATCAGATCGCCCACGCTGCCCAGGGCTGTGTCCATGGCGTTGACCTTGCCCGAAGCCGCGTCGATGTTGCGCATGTACTGGTCGATCTCTGAGAGCGAGTCGTTCAGCTGGACCGCCGATCGCGCGTCCGCCGGATTGTCCGAGGGCCGGTTCAGGGTCTTGCCGGAACTGACCTTCTCGGTCATGCGCTGGATCGCGGAGCGGGTCAGATTGAGGCTGTTCGTCGCCCCGGCGTAGAGGATTCCTTCGGTCACGCGCATCGTTCAGCCGTCCTATCCGCGGCCAACCAGGCCGGTTCCGTTGATAAGCGTGTTCAGCATCTCGTCCATGGTCGTGATGACCCTGGCAGCTGCCTGGTACGCGTGCTGGAAGCGGATCATGTCGGTCGCCTCCTCATCGAGAGAGACGCCGCTCGTCTGCTCTACCCGCTGGTTGAGTTGATCGACCACGAGCTGCTGGTTGCCGGACATCTCCTGCGCCTGGCTCGACGCAGTGCCGATCCTGCCCACAAGCCCCGAATAGAAGTCGCTCGTGGTCTGAGCCGGCGTGTAGAGCGTATTCGTCACCAGGGTGTTGTGGCCGCCCGCCGTCAGATCCGTGACGGTGTCCGCGCCCGCCTTGGCGGCCGCCCCCGTAGACATTCGGATGCTGATCCCCAGCTGATCGAAGTTGAGCAACGTGGTGGACCCGGCCCCCAGGTCGCCCACTGTGATCGTCTGCGTGGAGCCGTCGGCACCGGTAAGCGTGAGGCTGTTGCCCGAACCGGTGAACGTCCACGTCTGCGCACTGGCCGAACCGGCCGAGACCATCATCAGCCGCGCGGTTCCTTTGGTCGTGAGGTCCATGCCGCTGACGATGTCCGTTCCGGCGGTCCCGGCCACATACGTCCGGGCGTTGCGCAGATCGGCGATCTGGCCTGCCACCGAGCCATCGCCGGGACTGTTCGGCGAGGCCGCCGCGGCGACCAGGCGCGGGTCCGCGGCGAGTGCGGCGTTGACCGCCAGCGTCATCGCCTCGTTGCCGGCGTGATACGTGAAGACGGCCTGCCCGGGATTGCCGCTCGCGTCCACGCCGCGTTCGTGAACCGCGTTCGTGGAGTCGGCGATTCCCTTGGCGAGCGCATCGAGCTGGCCGCGGTATGTGGCGATGTCCACGTCGCGAACCTGGAGCAGCGCCTTCAACTTGCCCGTGGGCAAGGCGAGCGCGCTGCCGTCCGACCAGGCCGGTTGGACGTGGCCGTTGGCGTCGGTCGTGCTCGTCACCGACCTCGAGTTGACGTTGCTGACGAGATCCACGCCTCCCACCAGGACGCTGATGGATCCATCCGTCTTGGTCACGACGCTTACCGGCACGATCGCGCTGAGTTGCTGGAGCAGCTGGGTGCGCTGGTCGAGCAGGTCGTTCGGGTGGTCGCCCGTCACCGACACTCGCTGGATCTGGCCGTTCAGGCTGGCGATCTCCTGCGCCAGGCTGTTGATCTGCTGGATCTGGCTCGTAACCTGGTCGTCCACGCCGGAGGCCATCATGTTGAGCTGGGTGGAGTCGCGACTGATCTCCATCGCCAGCGAGGATGCCTGCTCCACGAGCGCGGACCGGGCCGCGGTGGATGTGGGGTCGGCGGCGACGTCCTGCCAGGCGTTCCAGTACTTGCTGATGGTGCTGCCGAGGGCCGAGTCGGAGGGCTCCGGGAGGATCGCCTCGATCTTGGCGAGTTCGGTCTGGCGCGTGTCCCACTCGCCCTGAAGGCCGGTCTGGGCCTGAACCTGCAGGTCCAGGAAGTTGTCACGGATTCTGGTGATGGCCAGCACGTTGACGCCGGACCCGATCTGGCCCGGCAGACCGCTCCGGTTGAAGGAGGGGTACGTATACGGCGGCGCTGCCACGACGCTCACCCGCTGACGCGTGTAGCCGGGCGTGCTCGCGTTGGCGACGTTGTGAGCCGCCGTGTTCAGCAGCTGCTGGGCCGTCCGCAGGGCTGACGATCCGATGTCGAGGCCGAAGAACGGAGAGCTCATCGGTTATGCCCCCCTGTCCACGTATGTCGGTCCGGGCGCGCTGTTGTATGCCCCGAGCGGGCCTTCGATCCCGGTCTTGCCCATGCCCAGCAGCAGACGCATCAGTGCGGCGTCTACTGCCCAGGCCTGCTCGATGAGCAAGGCGTTGCGCCTTGCCCCGGCCGCGAGCCGTTCGCAAAGGGCCGGGATACCGGTCTGGCTCACGACCGCTCTCTCTTCAGTAGAGAGCGACGCTGCGCAGATGTTCACCTGGTCCACGATGGCTTCGGCCGCTTCGTTGAGCCGGATCAAATCGATCCGATCGTGGCGAGTGACGGCGTCCGCGACGCCATCCGATGCCTCGAGGAGGCGGACCAGCGCCCCGGCCAGCGCGGACAATCCGGGCGAGCCGAAGCCGGCGCGGTACTCCACCGCGCTTCCGGCGAACTCACGATCGCCAGGCGCCAGCATCTACGCCCTTGTATCCAGGATCCCTCGAGCCACGACCTCGGCGTTAACCGCGTACGTGCCCTGAGCGATCCGCTGCCTGGCGGCCTCGACCTTGTCGGCACGCACGTCGGGAGCGGCATTGGCGGCCTCGAGGGCCTGATGCATCTCCCGGCTCCGCGACGAGAGTTCGACGCGGGCTGCCGGCTGGTTCTGGGCGCTGCCATCCTGGGGTCGCTGAATCTCGGGCCGGGCCGCCTGCGGGGTCGCAGGAGGAGTCGGACGAAGGTTCGGCGATGAGTTTACGGACCGCGGGTCTTCGATCTTCATTGCTTTCCTCTCTTGGGCGTCACCCTAGAGATCGGCCTGTACTGCAAAGACTTGACCCGCTGGAGGGGGGTTTCATCATCGTTTCGACGTATGCGTTGCGTTGTGGCGCCGGTTTGGTCCGACGTCGCCCGGCGCAGGACCCCGTGACGCGCCAGCTCGAGCAGCATGGCACCTTCGCCGGGGACCCGGAAGTGCCCTGTCCGTGGCCCTGCAGATGACGCAGATGGACTCATCGCAACCTGCCTAGCTGTGTCGCGTCGCCGATCGTGCCGTCCTGGATGGACAGCGCCCTGGCGTTCATCTGGAAGTCGCGCTGGAACTGGATGAGCTCCGTCATCCCGGTGGCCAGGTCGGTGTTGCTGTGTTCGACCATCCCCTGGCGCATTGTGCCAGTGGCCGGGGAGAGAGCCCCGCCGGCGGCCAGCAGGTTCTGCCCGAGCCGCGTGACGCCGCCGGGAGGCCAGCCCACCATCGCGATGCGCTGACCGGTCTGCACGATCGTGCCATCCGCGGAAACCGTGAAGCCCTGCGGCACCGTGATAGTCCGGCCGGCCGTGTCCAAGACGGGAAAGCCCTGTTCGGTCGTGAGCATGCGGTTGGCGTCCACTCGGAAGTCGCCGGCCCGGGTATAGGCGATGCCTCCCCCGTTCCGTACGACGAAGAGCCCGTCGCCTTCGATGGCGATATCGGTCTCCAGGCCGGTCTCCTCCAGCGGACCCTGGCTGATGTCGAGCCGCAGGTTCGTTGGGATCGAGCCGGTTCCAAGCAGGCCGAGGGTTGGCCCCTGGGAGTTGATGACCTGGAGCTCGAAGTCGGTCTGCGTCGTCCGAGACTGCTTGAACCCCACGGTGTTGACGTTGGCGATGTTGTCGGCGACGACCGCCTGCCTCGTCATCGAGGTGACGATGCCGGTCAGCGCCGTGTAGAAGCCACGGATCATGCGCGTGCCCTCCGACGTCCCAGCCGTGCCGCCACGTCCGAGTCGACCAGCCTGCCGCGTAGCGTCAGGATGGCCTCGGTGTGGATCTGGCAGACGCGAGACTCGGTCACGCCAAGCACCTGGCCGATCTCCTTGAACGTCATCTCGTCCTGGTAGTAGAGGGCGACGACCATGCGTGAGCGCTGGCTCAGGCGGCCGATCTCCTGTATGAGTGAGGCGATTGAGTCGCGCCGCTGGGCCTCTTCGGCCGGATCGATGGCGTTGGGGTCCGCCGCGTTGTCGGCGAGGACGTTCGAGTCCTCGTCGCCGTCGCGCGCGTCGTGCTCGTCGAGCGAGACCGTGACAACCGACGCGGCCTGAAGCCGCTCCCGATATCTGGTCACGGGCATGCCGAGACGCGCTGCGATCTCGGCTTCCGTCGGCGAACGGCCCAGCTCGTGCTGGAGGTCGCGAATCGCGCCCTGGATGGCCCGGGCCGCCTCTCGGCCTGCCCGTCCGACTGTGTCGAGCGAGCGGACTGCGTCGAGGATCGAGCCGCGGATTCTAAGGATCGCGTACGACTCGAACGATGCCGCGGCTTCGGGCTTGTAAGCGTCGATCGCCCGAAGGAGACCGAGGACTCCGGCCTGCATCGCGTCCTCGTGATCGAAGAGGCCCGGCACGGAGACGCCCAGGCGTCCCACGACGTACTTGACGAGGTGGGCGTACTTCGACACCAGCTCGTCGCGGCTCAGACCCATACCCGGCCCCGGCACCTTTCCGTAGGCGCCGTAGCCGCTCAGGTCCACGGACGCGTCGGCCTCCGTAGCGGCCGCGTCGGCTGCCGCCAGAATGTCGTTCGCCTGTGCCTCGAGGGCGGCCGGATCGATGGCCTGTTCACCCATCGCGGATTCGGTCTCGCGTTTGGGGTCGGTTTCGGCGCCGCCGTCGCGATCGCGGTCGCGGTCGCGGTCGTTGGGAGGATCATCGCCGCCGCCGGAATCGGAACCATCCGTGCGGATGGGCCCGTCATCGGCGGGCGGCTGTTTCACAAGGGGCTCCATGACCTGGCCGGCGCGCGTCCCCGAAAGGAGATGCGATGCCGGTCGGGTCGCCACAGAACCGTCGACCGATGCTGAGGCGAGGAGCGGGGGAAGGTACTGTCGATCAAACATCACGCAGTGTCCTCAGCCTCACGCGGATCTGGATATGGTCGACGCGGAGCGCCTGGCACGCGCTGCTGCGACCTGGTCGGCGGTTTGGGTCTTCTGTTTCTTTGCCCGTTTGGAATCGCGGCGCTGCCGCAGCCGGAGCATCTTCACCTCCGGCGGCTCCAACCAGCCCACCAGCATCCGGCCGGCGAACGTGAAGGCAACGGCCGCTACGAGGGCGCGGTCCACACAGTCGATCGCCGGCGCTCCGGCCTGATATGAGGCACCGCCCACCGCAAGCGCGGCGACGATCGCGATCCGAATGGTCCACGTGGCCACAAGCAGCTCCATTTGCTAGACCTCCACCTGGGCGTGGACCTGCACAGTTACGCTCGGCAGGATTTCTTCGTAGGACAGGACCGTCAGCTGCGGCATGTGGCGCTCCGTCATGTTCCGGAGAGCCAACCGGATACGCGTCGTGCACAGCAGGATCGGCTGGTACCGCTGCTGGACGAGCGTCCGGACGGCACGGTCTATCGCCTCGATCATCAGCCGCGTATCGGAGCCGGAGAGTTCCAGGCCCACGTACCCGGGCTGCACCATGACCGACGCCCCGAGGCGCGTGTCGAGTTCGGGCGCGAGAGCCACGGCGTGGACGGCGCCGTCCGGGGCGCGGTATCGCATCGAGATTGCGCGTGCCAGCGCGTGACGGGCGGCCTCGGTGAGGAACAGCGGCTCCTTGGTGCTGCGCGCTCCGTCGGCGACGGCCTCCAGGATCGTGGAGAGATCTCGGATCGGAACGCGTTCGCGCAGGAGGCCCTGGAGGACCTTCTCCACGTCGCCGGTCGTGACCAGGTTGGGGACGAGTTCCTCGACGAGCCCAGGCTGATCGCGCTTGAGACCCTCCAGAAGCTGGTTCGTCTCCGGCCGGCCCAGGATCTCGTGGGCGTGGCGGCGGATTGTCTCGGCCATATGAGTGGCGAGCACCGACGCCGCGTCGACCACCGTGTAACCCAGGCTCTCGGCCCGTTCACGGTCGGCGATGCTGACCCACGAGGCGGGCAGGTTGAAGACGGGCTCGGTGGTGGGGATGCCGCTTATGGCGATCTCGCCGCCCGCGGGATCCATGCACAGCATCTTGGTTGGGTCGACGGAACCGCGGGCGATCTCCGAGCCACGAAGCTTGATGACGTACGAATTCTGCTCGAGAACCAGGTCGTCGCGAATGCGCACCGTGGGCACGATGAGACCCAGCTCGCCGGCGATCTGGCGCCGGATGAGGCCGATGCGCTCCACGAGGCCGCCGTTGGCGCTCCCCTCGACGAGACCAACGAGGCCGTATCCGACTTCGAGCTCCATGGTTTCCACGCGGAGCGCGTCCATGGGGCTCTCCGCTCCGCTGCCGAGAGCGGGCAGCGCTTGCGGCGCGTCGAGGGCCGCAGCCGAATTGGCATGGACGAGAGCGGCGGCCGTCTGCGATTGCGACAGGAAGTAGCCTCCGCCCGCGACCACGGCTCCGGCGCCGCAGAAGACGATCATCGGGAACCCCGGCACGAGGCCGATGACGAATAGCGCGCCGCCGACGACGATGAAGAGCTTTGGGCGTCCGAGGAGCTGAGTACCGAGGTCGCTGCCCAGGCCGTTCTCGGACCCGGAGCGCGTCACCAGGACGCCCGTCGCGACCGACACGAGAAGCGCGCTGATCTCATTGACCAGGCCGTCGCCCACAGTCAGGACCGTGAACGTGGTGAGGGCCGAACCGATGTCGAGGCCCTTCTGAAGCACGCCGACCGTGAGGCCGCCGACGATGTTGACCACGATGATGACCAGCGCGGCCACGGCATCGCCCTTGACGAACTTGGAAGCGCCGTCCATGGCGCCGTAGAAGTCCGACTCGCGCTCGATCGTGTGGCGGCGGTTGCGGGCCTCATCCGGGGTGATGAGTCCGGCGTTGAGATCGGCGTCGATGCTCATCTGCTTGCCCGGCATCGCGTCNNGCGTCGAGGGTGAACCGGGCGGCAACCTCGCTGACTCGCCCGGCGCCGTTCGTGATGACGACGTACTGGATGACGACGAGGATCAGGAACACGACGATTCCGACGATCGTGTTACCACCGACGACGATCCGGCCGAAGGCGTTGATCACGTCGCCGGCATTTGCGTCCAGCAAGACCAGGCGAGCGGCCGAGACGTTGAGACCAAGACGGAAGAGGGTCGCGATCAGCAGGAGCGACGGAAAGGCGCTGAATTCCAGCGGTTCGCGGATGTTCAACGACACGAGAAGGATCGTCAGCGAGAACGTGATGTTCATGACGATCAGGACATCCAGCAGCATCGACGGCAGCGGGATGATCATCATCGCCACGATGCCCACGACCGCCATGGCCAGCAGCGCGTCGCTCCGTCGGAGGACGCTGATCGGCGTCGGGCTCGCAGCCTGAGTCGTCATCGGTCGTGATCCTCATCGCCCGTTTGGAGGTCGGCGAGCTCTTCGGGGGTCATGTCGCCGAGTTCGTCATCGGTCATCGCCTGCGCCAGAGCTTCCTCGTCGACGCTGACTCCATCGATGTCGTCGAGGGACTCGCCCAGCCAGGTTTCGTCCAGTTCCGCGGTCATCTCGTCCACGTCGATCTCGGCATCGGGCGCCCCGCCTCCATAGAGCCGGGCCGCCGCCGCGCCGTCGATACCGCCGGAGAAGACGCGCAACGCAGTGCCGACCGAGGAACCGCTTTCGATATCGGCGGCACGAACCGCCTCCGCCGCGGCCGCGCTGCCGTTCCACCACGGCGACGCGCCACGCGCTCGGCCCGGGGCCCAGGCGCCGGCGTTGCCGGCCGGTGCGGCCCCGCGATACGCGCCGCGGTTGAAGCGCGCCTGGTGAACCAGGACCAGCAGCTTCGCCACGGCCCGGTACAGATGCGCGGGAACCTCTGCGCCGATGGGTCGCGGGAACAGCGCACGNNAGCGAGTCGTACTTGAGAACAACGGCGAGTGTCGTGGGGTTGGTGACCACGACGTCGGCCGTCGGGATCGCATCCATCATTCGCTGGAACGCCATCTGGCGTGCACGGCGGCGGCGCGCGCCGCGGATCTGGGGGTCGCCCTCCGACTCTCGGTATTCCTGTTTGACCTCGTCCTTCGTCATCTTGATCGAGTTGGCGGCCTTGCGGCGCTGGACGACGAAGTCGGTGAGGGCAACGACGGCAAGCAGAATCGTGATTGTCAGGCCGAGCTGGAACACGGCGGAGAGGCAGCCGGCGGCGATGTCGGCGGCGCTGGAGCCCTCGGTGGCGACCATGCCCGGGACGCGGCTCCCCACGACCTGCCACGAGATCAAGGCGAGGATGGCGAGCTTGGCCGAGGAAAGGCCCAGCCGGACCAGGGCCTGCTTGTCCAGGAGCCGCTTGGCGCCGGCGAGCGGGTTGATGCGGGACATATCGAAGCGGATGGCCTTGAACGAGAAGACAAGTCCGCCCGAGACGATGTTGCCGGCGACGCCCGCGATCATGATCAGCAGAGCGAGCGGCAGGATCAGGGTGAGGGTCGTGAAGAGTGCTCCACCGGTCTGGTTGAGCATCTCCGCGCTGCTCGCGTTGGGGTTCATCTCCGTAATCGATTTGCGCGTGAGCGTCGTGAGGGTCGATGCGACGCCCGGCAGCAGGCTCCCGAGCGCCAGCGTCCCAACGCCGAGCGTCAAGCCCATGGAGAACTCCCAGGACCGTCCTATGCCCTGGCCCTTGGCACGAGCCTCGTCGCGCCTTCGCGGAGTTGGAGCTTCGGTCTTCTCGCCCATCGCCGGCCTACGTGTTCACGGCGCCGCGCGAAGCGGCGTCGAATACGAAACGGAAGATGGAAGTCGCGCCCGACATGAGCGTAGGCAGCGCCATCGCAAGAACGGCCAGGCCCACGAGCATCTTCAAAGGCAGGCCCAGGATGAAGACGTTGATCTGCGGAATGGCGCGCGCCAGAAGCGCGACTGCCAGCTCCACGAGCAGCAGCACGAGCGCGATCGGAAGCGCGACGCGGACGCCGAGCTCGAGAGCCAGGGTTATCGTCTGGACGCCGGTCGAAGCCAGATCGAGCGGCCAGCCACCGCCGACCGGGTATATGACGAAGGAGTTGGCGAGGACGCGGATCACCTGCAGGTGGAGTCCGAGCGCCAGGAAGAGCAGGCCGGCAAAGACCGAGAAGAACGGATCGATCGCCGTGGAGGCTTCCTCTTGCGTGGGGCTGAACACCGAACCGAGCGACAGGCCGAGCTGGATCGAGATGACGCGACCGGCCAGCTCCACGGCCTGGAACCCCATCGAGAGGATGAAGCCGAGCGACAGGCCGATTCCCAGCTCCAGAGGAGCGGCGACCAGCATCGGCATGCTCCCTGCGTTTGCCCCGGCGGTCTGCGCCAGGGCGATCGCGATCGTGGCCGCGAGCCCCATCTTCACCAGGCGCGGAATCGAGTGGTGGCCGTAGATCGGTGCCGTCGTGACCAGCCCGATACATCGCATGAAGACAAGGAACAGGAGCGCCACCTGTCCGCCGCCGATCGACGCGGTCATCGGCTGGTCTCCGAGGCGACCTGGAACACGAAGCGCGTGAAGTCGGTCAGCTGGCTCGCCATCGAGGGACCCAGGATGATCAGCACGAGCGAGACGACGATCAGCTTCGGGACGAAGGTGAGCGTGGCTTCGTTGATCTGAGTGGCCGCCTGGAGGATCGAGATGACGAGGCCCACGGCCATCGACACCAGGATGATCGGGCCGCCGACCATCAGAGTCGTGTAGAGGGCACGCTGCATGACGGTGCCCACGTCGCCGCCTGTCATGCCGGGCTCACCCGAAGCTCCGGACGAGCGACTGGACTACGAGGACCCAGCCGTCGACCATCACGAAGAGGAGTAGCTTGAAAGGCAGGGCGATCTGCGTCGGCGAGACCATGACCATGCCCATCGACATCAGCGCCGATGCGACCACGAGGTCGATGATCAGGAACGGGATGTAGAGCAGGAAGCCCATCGTGAATGCGGTCTTGAGCTCGCTGGTCACGAAGGCCGGCAGCAGCACCTCGATCGGAACGTCGTCGGTGGTGGCGGGACGCGGCCCCTTCGACAGGTCGATGAAGACCTGGAGGTCTTCCTTCCTCGTTTCCTTGAGCATGAACTCGCGGAACGGGACTATGCCGCGCTGGATCGCCGTCCCCTGGTCGATCGTGTTGCTCAGGTACGGCTGAAGCGCATCGTTGTTCGCCTTGGTAAGGGTGGGGGCCATGACGAACAGCGTCAGGAACATCGACAGGCCCAGGATCACCTGGTTGGGCGGCAGGTTCGGGATGCCGATCGCGCTTCGCAGGAGCGACAGCACCACGACGATGCGCGTGAAGCTCGTCGCCAGCATCAGGATCGAGGGCACCAGCGAGAGGATCGTGAGTGCGAGAAGGAGCTGGAGGGACAGCGAGAACTGGCCGTTGCCATTGGAGGCCTGGCCGTCGCCAACCTTCACCGAAATGTCCGAGTTGCCGTTGGTGGAGCACCCCGCGACGACCACGACGGTCAGCGCCAGGAGGATGAGCAGTCCCAGGCGTCGGCGTGTCATCGGACGCGTCCCCCGCCGAGCAGGCCGGCGAGACGTCCGGTGATCGCATCGATCGGCGCATTGACGGCGGCGAAAACGGCCCCGAACGCCGGCGTCGCGTGTGCGGCAGACGCGGATGGCGCGGAGGATCCGTCGGCGCCGGCCTCGGCATCGGCCGCGATGGACGCTTCCAGCTCGCCCGCGTCGAGTTCGGCCAGCGCGACCATCCCGTTCGGCGTGAGCCCAACGACGAGGCGCCGCTCGCCTACGGCGACGAGATGGAGCGAAGCCTTCTGTGCCAGCGGCCGGGATTCGAGAACCTGCAGGCGGCCGGTCTTCTTGGGTGAAGCGGTCTGCATGCGGTTGAGGAAACGGAGCGTGACGTAGAGCATCACCAGGACGAGCAGGCACTTGGTGACAAGGCCGAACCAGTCCATCCCGCCGGTCGTTCCGGCATCCCAGATGCTGCCCACGGTTGCGGCCATGCCCGACGCGGGAGTCGCGGCCGGAGTCGACTGCGTTCCGCCGGCCACAGGCTGGGGAGCCACCATACCGACGGCGGCCACTATTGCGAGACCGGCCCCGGCGGCGATCACGGCCACGCGGCCGATCGACCCGTGGCGGCCGGTGCGCGCGGCATCGGCCGTGGCGTCGAGCGTCTGTGCTCGACGCGCCGCATCGACCCGCCGCGCCATGGGGCGGTTCTTTGCGGACGGCCGGCGCGCGATGCGGGTCATCAGCGGCCCATCGGGGAGAGGCGCTGCTGGCGAGCCACGACATCGGTGATGCGAACGCCGAAGTTCTCGTCGACAACGACAACTTCGCCCTGTGCGATCGCTCGTCCGTTGATCAGGATGTCTACCTTCTCGCCGGCGAGCTTGTCGAGTTCGATGATCGAACCCGGCGTCAGCGCAAGGACTTCCCGGATCGGCAGCGTCGTGCGCCCGATCTCGACCGCAACCTGGAGGTTTACGCCCAGGAGCAGGTCGATGTTGTAGCCGGGGCCGTTGGACGGCGACGCGGTAAGCTCCGGCAGCTCGGCCGGGCGGACGTTGGCCGGCATGGGCGGCGGGGCCATCTGCTGTTGCGGCTGCGGCGCGGCCTGCCACGGCTGAGCCTGGGCTGGTGCGGCGGGTGCGGGAGCAGCCTGCCGTTGAGCGGCGGGCTGGGATGCCGGCGGCGCGGCGGGCGGAGGAACCTCGGACGCAAGCGCCTGCAACGCCACGACGTGTGCGGAGAGCTCGCCGGCGACGGCCGCGTCGTACGCGGAGATCAGGACCAGCTCCTCGTTGTCGACCGAGGTGATCGGCAGCCGGAGAAGGAGCATCGGGGCATCAGACGCCGAGTTGCTTACGGCGGCGCCGAGTCCAAGCCCTTCACCCAGGATCTGCTCGAAGGCAGTGTCGAGTGCATCCATGACGAGCTCTTCGAGGCGTTCGGCGACGTAGGCCTTCCCGCCCACCTGGTTGCCCTTGTCCGGGTCCAGAGCGCCCCATGCGCCGCGCCGGTCCGTGCCGAGGAGTTCGAATGAACGCGAGGGCACCAGCGGCGTGGGCGCCTCATCGAAGTTGCAGTGGCCCACGGTGAGCTCGCCGACCGTCACCGGGCACAGCGCATCGGCCGAGATGGCCTCCGCGATGGCCGAGCGGATCATTGGCCACAGCGGCAGTATCGAAGCACCGGCACCAAGCGAGGTACCGTCGGCGGGTTTCCAATCGAAGGATTCCCAGCTCATGTCAAGCCTCCATGGGCTGTAGCGGGCTTACAAGGCGCAGCGCGACGCGATCCCCGACACGGCCCGGGATCGCCCACGCCTGGGCCTGATCGGAGACGGCGATGAGTACCGGTTCGTCCCAGTGCTCGTCGAACCGGATGACGTCGCCGGGCCGCAGCTCGGCGAGGGCCTCTACCGGGATGTCCACCGCTCGGAAGGAAGCGGCAACCGAGATCTCCACGGACCGGATCTCGGTCTCGAGGACGTCGCGGACGCTGGAGTTGCCCGCCGCCAGACGCCGCTGCGAGTACCACATCGTGGCGGCGAGCCTTGGGAGCAGCGGCTCCAAAGAGCTGTACGGATAGCAGATCGTCATGGGCGCGGTCTGGCCGGCGAAGCGGACTTCGTAGGTCAGGACGGCCACGACATCGGAGGGAGAGGCGACGCGCAGGAGGATCGGCGTGAGTGCCGTCTCGGTAACGGAGACGTCCATCGTCTGGAGGTGCGACCAGCCTTCGTTCAGTGCGTGCGGCAAGTGGGCCACGACCCTGGCGATGAGATCGCCTTCGATGGGCGTGGGTTCGTGGCGTTCGGGCGGGATGCGGCCGGGTCCACCCAGCAGCCGATCTACGGCGGCGAGCGCGAAGCCCATGTCCAGGTCCACCAGGAACGGACCGGCCAGGCCCTCGGTGGACATCACGACGAGCTCGGTCGGGAGACTCAGCTGGCTGAGATAGTCGTCGAAGATGAGCTGGTCCGTGCCGGCGAGCTGGATCACGATTGTGGATCGCAGGAATGACGAGAGGCGGGCGGCCGCAATACGTCCCACCGTTTCGTGGATCGCCTGGAGCGTCCGCAGCTGCTCGTTGTTGAACTTGGCGGGGCGCCGGAAGTCGTAGGTCTTGACGAGGCGGCCGTCCGCGCTGAGCGACGGCGGCTGATCCTCGGTGGGCAGCGAACCGTCCGCCACCGCCCCAAGGAGCGCATCGATCTCGGCCTGCGAAAGCATCTGCCGGCCCGCCTAGTTCGACATCTTGAAGTCGGTGAAGTAGATCTGGAGGACCTTGTCCTCCCCGATGATCTTCTTGAACGCCGCTAGCAACTCCGACTTGAGCTTCGTCCGTCCGTCGGAGGTTGTGAGCGATCCCGAGTCGTGAGCCGAGAGCGTGGATCCGAGCGCGTCGAGCAGGAGCGGCGTGTCGCTCGTCAGTTCGTCGAGTTCGACCTTCTCCTGCTTGGTGCGCGCATCGCCGTGCAGGTCGTAGAAGCTCGCGGCCTTTGGTCGGATCTCGATCGAGACGCCGATCAGCGCGTACTTGAAGCCGCCCGCGTTTGTCGACGTCAGGTTGATGACGCGGCTGTCAAGGGCGAGGATCGGGCCGACCTGGCCGGCGGTGGGATCGGGAACCTTGGGGGTCGCCTTCGGCGCGGCCGACATCTGCATGAAGAGGAAGCCGCCGGCGGCCGCTAGGCCGAGCGGAACGCCGAGCGCCAGGATTGCGCGGCGGCCTTTCGGGATGGGGAGTTTCACGAGCGGGGCTCCAGGCTTCTGAGTGCGGATCTCATGGGAAGGTAGGCAGGGCCATCGGGGTCACCGACTGACCCGAACCGTTGCCCGGATAGAGAACGACGATGTCCACGCGGCGGTTCTTCGCCCGGGAAACGTCGTCGACGTTGGGAGTAAGCGGGTTGTACTGAGCGTTGCCCTGGGCGGACATGCGGCTTGGGTCGACGCCCGAGTTGACCATTGCCTTCAGCACGGAGAGGGCACGGGCGGACGATAGGTCCCAGTTACTGGCGAACAGGATGCCGTCGGGCGCCTGGTCGTCCGTGTTCCCCTCCACGCGGACCGCGTTGGGGAGCGGCTTGAGGATGTCCGCGATCTTCCCGACGATCTTGAGAGCGTGGTCGTCCAGGTAGGCGCGACCCGACGAGAAGAGCAGTGCGTCGTTGAGGCGTATGACGATGCCCTGAGGAGCCATGCCGACCTCCACCTCGCCGCCAAACCCCTGGCCGATGGCGAAGTCCTCGAGGGCGGCCTGGATGGCCTTCATGTCCGCCTGGACGGGGCTCCCCCCGGTCTGGTTCTGGTCCGCGGTGACCGACGTGTTCTGCTCGGGGTTGATGCTGATTGCCCGCTGGCCCTGCATCACGTCCGCGTTGAAGGCCGCCGATAGCGACTGCGCGAGGACCGTTAGCTTGCGCACGTCGGTCGTGCTGATGGCGTACATGACGATGAACAGGGCCATCAGCAGGGTGATCATGTCCGCATAGGTGAGGAGCCAGCGCTCCTCGTTCTCATGCGTACCCTCGGACTTCGAGCGCTTGCGTCTGGCCATCAGGCGGCCTCCCCCACCGTCGCGCCGGCCGGGGCGGCTTCGGGCGACGCCGCAGCCACTGCGCGCTCGGGTCCCGCGTGGGCACTCAGCTTCTGAGCCACGATCCGCGGGTTGTCGCCGGCCTGGATCGCCAGGATCGCGGCAAGTGCGAGCCGCCGTTCCCTGGCCTCTGCCTGGTCCTTGCCCTTCAGGTTGCCCGAGACCGGCAGCCACAGGATGTTCGCGCTGCCCACGCCGATGAGAGTGGCGATGAAGGCGACCGCGATCGACTCGCCGAGACCCGCCGGATCGGCCAGGTTCGCGAGGACGTTGATGAGGCCCATGACCGTCCCGATGACGCCCATCGTGGGCGCGTAGCCGCCCATCTTGGCGAAGAGGTCGATGCCCTTCGCGTGCCGGGCCTGTGCCGATTCGATCTCGATCTCGAGGATCTCCTCGACGGTGTCCGGCTCGAGGCCGTCGATGATCATCTGGAGTCCGTGCTGGATGAACGGATCCTTCACGGCCTCGACGTCGGCCTCGAGCGCCAGGAGGCCTTCGCGGCGTGCGCGTTCGGCGAACTTGACCAGCATGGTGCGGATCTGGTCGATGTCGCTGACCCGGGGCTTCATGCTCATGCCGAGCAGCTTCGGCATCGTCATGAATTGCTTCACCGATGTCGTGGCCATGGTCGCGCCGAACGTGCCGCCGAAGATGAGGATGATCGCCGACGGGTTGAAGAACGCAACCGGCGAGCCACCCTCGATCAGATCAGCAACGAGGAGCGCGCCGAGCGCAACCAGGATTCCGACACCAGCATCCATCGCCTAGGTCCGATCTTCGATTCGATCGTCGTAGGCGCGCAGGCGCCCGCGGTTCGGATGCTCGTAGTGGGCCGGGTCCATGTCCGACGGCGGGTCGTACACGCGACGGCCGCCGAAGCGCGCGTCCACGTGGAGCGATCGCTGGTAGTAGTGGAACCGGCTGGCCACCTCGGTCGCCGTCTCGCGGACGAGGATCTTCTTGCCGTCGGCAAGAGTGATCACGGTGTCGGGCGTCTCCTCGACCAGTTCGATGCGGTCGGGATTCACGAGCAGGGCCGTTCCGTCGGGACGTGTGAGGGGGATCATCGAGATCAGGCCAGACTGCCGGTCAGGGCCAGGCGCATGAGGCCGGCACGAGATCGGACGTTGAGCTTGCGGCTCAGGTTGGCGCGGTGGGCCTCGACGGTCTTGACCGAGAGGACCAGCGACTCGGCGATCTCGCGGTTGGAGAGACCCTGTCCGATGAGGAAGAGCATCTCGCGCTCGCGAGGCGTAAGGAGCGAGACCGGACCCTCGTCCACGAGGGCGGCGTCCAGACGCTCACCAACCGTGGGGAAGCCGGCGATGATCGGGCCCATCCCGTCCATCACACGCCGGATCACGGCCAGGAACGTTTCGCGGCTCACGTTGTCCATGAGCATCGCGGCGTCCGCGCCGATCGAGAGGCAGTCGTTCGGAGACACCTCGCGGCCGCGTGAAACGAGGGCGATGAGGCGCGGGCGAGGCCAGAGCGCGGCCAGGAGCCGGCAGACCTCGGGCCCCTCGCTGGGGGTGAAGTCGAAGAGGACGAGCTGGGGGTGAACGTCCGAAGCGAGGCGGAACGCCTCGTACACGGAAGCGGCGCTGGCGACTTCGCAGGCCGATCCGCTGCTCAACATCGTTGACACGCCAAGTCGGACGATTTCGGCCTGGTGGATTATCAAGGCATGGGTTACGGAGCGGGCCGGCCTCGGCGGCGCCGCAGCCGAACGGCCCGCCCCCCGACGGTCCTGTACCGGATAGCTGGCGATCGACATGGGGGCCAATCCTTGAACTGCCTGTCTGCTTTCCGGCGAGTCCCCGACAGGCGCGGTCTGGACTCGTCTCGCGATCAGGGGTGAAGCATTCGGCAGGGATGCCTTGTAGGTGTATTCCCGGACCGGCCCAATCGTTAGGGGGGTGACCTAGGTCCAGCGGCGGTGGACTGCAGTACTGGGGCACTCAGGGGTCTCCATACCCCCGGTGGGGCCACCAGGGCGTTAGTTTCGCGACGTTTCTCTAGTTCAGTATTGACTGAACTACGCGAAACGGACTACATTTCCTCGGTTCGAGACGACCCACTTGATGGGCGTGCATGCGAGGCAGCTGATGGACGACATCCTCGGGCGGGCCCGGCTCAGGGGCAGCGCCCGCATCTCAAGGGAGCGATTCATCGAGGAAATTGGTCTCGTCTTCGACTCGATGCATCTGCCGCGGATGGCTGGTCGCGTGCTCGGCGCGATCCTCCTGGGCCCGGCCGAAGGGTCTACCGCCGCAGAGATGGCAGACACGCTTCAGGCGAGCAAGGGCTCGATCAGCAANNTGACCCAGCTGCTGATCCACTACCGCCTTATCGACAGGACGGCGCGGGCCGGCGATCGGCGGGATCGGTTCGTGATCAAGCCCGGGGCGTGGGCCCGGATGCTGCTCTGGCGGCTCGAGCTCTTGCAGCGCGTGCAGGAACTCGCCGTGGACGGCCTGGGCCTGCTGGGCCCGGACGGCAATCCAGAGCCCCTGCAGGAGGTGCGCGATATGTACGCATTCTTGGAACGTGAGCTGCCCAAGGTGTTCGATCGCTGGGAGGCCGAGAGGCCGGTGGTGACCTTCGTGCCGGACACGGAGGTTGGGAAGGAGGCGCCCTGATGACGGCCGCCATTGAAACGAAAGAGCTGACCAAGTGGTACGGCCATCATGCCCGCGGGATCATCGACGTCGACCTCGTGGTCGAGGCGGGCCAGATCTTCGGCTTCCTGGGTCCAAACGGGGCGGGAAAGTCGACAACGATCAGGCTCCTGCTGGACCTCATCCGGCCTACCAGCGGCTCGGCTCGAGTGCTTGGGCTGGACGTTCGCCGCGACCGGCTCGAGATCGACCGAAGGACCAGCTACGTCCCGGGCGAACTCTCGCTGTACAGCGATCTGACCGGTCGCCAGCTGCTCACCTACCTTGGCAACCTCCAGGGCAAGGTGGACGCGGATTACCGCGAGAAGCTGATCGAACGCCTGGAACTGGATCCCGCCAAGAAGATCAAGAGCATGTCCCGCGGCAACAAGCAGAAGGTTGGCCTTGTCGCGGCATTCATGATCAGGCCGGATCTGTTGATCCTCGACGAGCCCACCGCGGGCCTGGATCCCTTCGTGCAGCTCGAGTTCGAGCACCTGTGCGAGGAGGTGCGCACGGACGGCCGGACGGTATTCATCTCATCGCACCAGCTGCCCGAAGTGGAACACCTTTGCGACCGCGTGGGGATCATCCGTGAGGGGAGACTGCTCGCTGTAGAGGCCATCTCCACGCTCAAAGAGCGAGCCCTTCGCAAGCTCGAAATCGACTTCGGGGGCCCGGTCAAGGCCGAAGCTTTCGCCAACCTGCCCGGCGTCCGGGACCTTTCGATCAACGGGCAGGTGCTGAGCTGCACCGTCATGGGCAGTGTGGACGCGTTGGTGAAGGCGGCCTCGCGGTTCGAGGTGGTCAACCTGCGGAGCATGGAGACGAGCCTGGAGGAGATCTTCCTGGCGTACTACGGCACCGGTGACGACGCCGCGAAGGAGGCCGGACATGCTGCTGCGTAATGTATTCACCAAGACCGTCCGCGACCTTCGCTGGCCGACGTTCTGGATCTCCCTCGGAATGGCGGGCATGACGGGCTACTTCGCCGTCCTGTTCCCCACCTATTCGAAGATCTTCAACATCAGCGACATGCTGAAGAAGATGGGCGACGCGGGGAAGCTCTTCGGCGTAACCGGCGACGCGACCACCCTGGCCGGCTTCCTCCACATCGAGCTGTTCTCGATGATCCTGCCGGCCCTCATGGTCGTTCTGGTCGCGGGCATGGCGAGCGGTTTCACGGCCGGCGAGGAATCGCGGGGCACGATCGACATCCTGCTCTCCTATCCGATCTCACGACGCCGGATGGTCCTGGAGAAGGTCCTCGCGGTCACGCTGGCCGCGTTCGCGGCGGCAATTGCGGTGTGGGTATTCGGCCTGCTCGGGGCGGCCGCGAGCGCAACCGCCCTTCCCGCCGACAACCTTGCGGCGGCGCTGTTGATGCTCGTGCTCCTGGGGCTTGCATTCGGTGCGGTCGCACTGGCGATCGCGGCCGCGACGGGCAACCGGGCGGCATCGATTGGAGCTGCGGTGGGCCTGCTTGTCGTCATGTACCTGGTGGATGCCGTCTCGAACATCGTCGACGGCCTTCGCACGGTTCAGCCGCTCTCGCTGTTCCACTACTACATGGGCGGGGATCCGCTCCGCAACGGGGTGAGCCTCGCCGATGCGGGCGTGCTCTCGGCTGTGGCGATCGTCTTCCTCGCCGTGGCCCTGATCGCGTTCGAGAGGCGCGACCTGGCCGCGTAGCACCGCCTCCAGCTGCAAGAAAGGCGGCCGCCTTCCGGTGGCCGCCTCTCGATTCGGACCGGCGCCGATCGTGCCATTGCATCCATGAGCGCAGCACTTATCTTTAATGCATGGCAGCCGCGGCATGTGCCGGCAGCCGCGGCATCGACGACTGCTCGACGGAGACCGGGTGAACGACAGGACGGCGATCGGGGCTCAACGGCAGGACGAAATCGGAGATTCCGCCGGATACGTGCGGCGCAACCTGGCCACGGCATACCGGCTTGCGTCCGTGGTTCTCGACGATCCCGTACTCGCGCAGACGGTCGTCCACGACGCGGCGATTCGAGCCTGGTATGACTGGGGCGGCAGACCCGCGAAGGTGTTGGACGCCGCCTTCCGGCGTGAGTTGGAGTCGGGCTGCCGGGCGATCCTCACCGCGGGCGGCGACGACGCGGGCGGCGGCGACCTTGCCGGCCTCGCCCACCGCGCCGATCCGTTGGTCGCCGCGATGGGCGCCCTTGGGACAGGCGATCGCTACGCCCTGGCACGCGAATACGCTCCGGTCGAGACATCCCCGCCGGACGGGAGCAACCTGGGCGGGTTCCTCCGCCGCCGGGCGAAGCAACGGCGCACTTCGGTGCTTCTGGCGCGCCTGCTCCGTTCGCACGTCGGGGTTCGGGCGGGATCGACCGCGGACGATTCGGATGTCCCCACGCGGCTGCGCGGCATCTACGCATCGCGAGATCCGGGCCCGGACGTGCCGCTCGATCTCCGGCTCCGGCTCAACCGCAGCCTCGCCGAAGCCGAGTCCGCGGCCGAAAGGCGGGCAAGCAGGGACCGTGCCGCCGGCTGGAGGTTTGCGGTCAACGCGTTCATGCTCGTCGTCGCGGGCACCGTGGCGCTGGCGTTCGTGAGCGTCACAGACCTGCGAGCCGCCGCTCAGGCAACAGCCGGTCCCATCAGCGGGCCCACCACTCCTCTGACGATCACATCTGTGTCTGTTGTGCAGGGCGAGGTAGGCGGGACCGGCGCCCACGTCGCCGCGAGCGGGATGACCCTGGTGTTGGCGTATCAAGGCCCGGCGGTCTGGCACGCGTCGGCGAGACAGTGCCTGCCCGACGTAGCCGGGACGATCGATCCGAGCGGCAACGCCCGGTGGCCCGGCTCGCCCGCCGGTCACGTCCAATCCATGGCCGCCGATCCGGCTGCCGGCAACGTCTACGCCGCCGGCCTGGGCGAGTACTGCGACCCCGGCGCCCGCGTCAGCACCAACGGCGGAGCCACCTGGACCGATGGCTCGCTACCCCCCGGCTCCGCAGGCAGCGTGGCGTGGCTCGGATACGACCCGGCCCATGCCGACACGCTCGTCGCAGCCGTTGGCGGCGTGCTGTCGGTGAGCAGGGACGCCGGACGGACATGGTCGGCCAGTACCGAGACCGTGGTCCCGATCGCGTTCGGCCCCGAGGGGCGGCTATACGGTTGGGGCCCGGGCGCCTTGTTCGAGTCACTGGACGACGGCGGCAGCTGGGATCGAATCGGGACCGGGCCGGCGGCGCCGCCGTCAGCCGGGGCGGCGGTTCCGGGCGGCCTGCTGATCGGCGGGACCGGTGGCGCGTGGCTCTACCCGATCGACGTCATGTCCGGCATGGACGGGGCGGTGTCAACGAGCGGACCTCCGACTCTGGTCCAGCCGGGCACGGTCTACTCGATCGCCACGGCGGGCGACGGTGCGGTGATCCTGGGCGGCGACTCCTCCGGGCACCCGTGGCTCGGCACGTGGTCCGCACGCCAGGCAGACGCACCCTTCTCCCCAATCTCACTCCCCGTCGAACTCTCCGGTCTGACGGTCGCGGGCGGGCAGGTTGCCGCCAACTCCGCCGGTGCCGCGGTAGCCCTCATCGGTGGCGTACCGGTCGCGGCCACGTCACGGTCGGTCATTCTCTTCGCCACGTTCGCGCACTGACGGAACCGGCGGCGGGCGCGCCCTCAGACCACCGTCGGGTTTGTCTCCGTCCGGCACCCGTGGCGCAACCGCCCGGCAACCGGCCACGGGACTAATCACAACCACGGCGCTGCTTGATCGCTCCTGCCGCAACACTGACATTGGCACCGCCTTGGCCGATCCTTCTCAACAGGCACGGCAGCCATCGGTCCAACTTGACCGAACGGGGTTCGTTTATTGGCTGTGCCCGAACAGGAGGACCATCATGGCCGCCGCGCCAGGGACCGAAATGAAGCGAACCCTGACGATGACCGGGCTCACGATCAACGCCATGGCGCTGATTGCGCCCGGCGCGTTTCTGTGGACGACGTTTGGGGCACAGGTCGTCCAGCAGAACGGCGGAGCGACTACCGCATTCGACATGGTTCCCGGACTTCTCTTCGTTCTAGTTCTTGCCTTCTTGACGGCGTTTTCGTATGCCGAGCTCGCGAATATCTACCCGGATGCCGGCGCAGGCTCGTCGTACTACTTCGCCGAGGCGGCATTCCTGCAGAAGGAAGAGAGAGTTCACTACAAGTTTGCCCGGCTCGCCAAGTTCATCGTGGGCTGGGTATCTCATCTCTATTACTGGATCTATCCGGGCATCATGGTCGCATTCACCGCGACCTTGCTCGTCTACATCTGCGGCCTGTTCGGCATTGCCCTCAACACCCCGTTGATGATCGGATCCGCGTTCGTCTTCTCCGCGATCGTGGGTTTGATCGCGTATCGCGGCATTTCAGGCTCCACGATGACCGCGATCGTCATCAACGCAATTCAGCTCACGGCGCTGGTCGCGTTCGCGATCCTGGCGATCGCCTTCCGGCTCACCCATCCCGATTTCGCGTATGCCCATCCGGACGTCGCGTCGGTGGTCCTGCCGCACAACTTCACCAACGTCCTGTTCCAGGGCACCATCGCCATCCTTCTCCTTGTCGGCTTCGAGTCGGTCACCGCGCTCGGCGGTGAAGCGATCAACCCCAAGCGCGACGTGCGCCGCGCGGTCCTTCTCTCGCTCGCGATCCAGGGCGCCGTCGCCTACCTGATCGAGTACGTTGCCGCGAACTTCTTCGTCAACAGCGGCGTCACGGCCACCACATCGACCGGCACGACCGTCTCCGGTTATGGCGCGGCGGCGGTGTCCGCTGCACCGATCGGCGACATGATCCGCTTCATCGGCGATCAGATGCTCGGCGGCACGGGCTTCTGGCTAACTCTGATCCTCGCCGCCACGGTCCTCGTCGCCCTGATCGGCACCACGCTGGCCTGCTTGAACACCGGCGTCCGGATCACCTACGTCATGGGCCGCGACAAGGAAATGCCGGGGCTCCTGGGAATGCTCCACTTCAGGCACGCAACCCCGCACTACGGCGTCATCGCCCTCGCGATCGTGTCCGCGATCCTCGGCGGTTACGCGGTGCTCTCAACCGACAACCTCCTCCAGATCACGCTTGCCAGCAACACCGGTACATTCCTCGTGTATGGAATGACGAACGCGATCGTCCTGGTGGCATTCGGCGGTGAACACAAGCGCCACTGGCTCAAACACGTCGTCGTGCCGGTCGCCGGCCTCGTCGCAAACGTCGGGATGCTCGCCGGCATCGTCGTGATGAGCGTGTCGGCCGGTGGAACCACACAAACCGACACCCTCATCGCACTGGCGATGGTGGGCGTGTGGATCGCGATCGGTATCGTCTGGCTTGTTTCCAACTCCATCACTTCCAAGAAGAGTCTTCTCGTAACGCCACAGGTCGTAAGTCCGCAGCGCTAGTTACCCTCTCCCTAGGTTCGAGACCGCGCCGGTGACCACACACATACACCGGCGCGGTCTCACACATCCCGAGGCCGATGTGGACACTGCCACGAAATTTATCTCACATGACGGACAATGCACACCGTGAGCGCGACACTGGCCGTCGACTACGCGGGGCTTACCGCGATCGGCCATGTCCGCGAACACAACGAGGACCGGCTCGGATGGGCGGCCATCGACGGCAGCACGCCGTTCGTGACCCCGGCCGATGCCCATACGATCGAGGAAGCCGAACTCAGCTCGGATAGCGGCCTCGTCTTCGCGGTCGCCGACGGCCTGGGCGGCTACGGCGGCGGAGACGTCGCTTCGGGGATCGCCGTTGAGGCCAGTCTCGGCCTCATCCAGCGTGAGGTTATCGCCGGTGGACGAGTGCCCGGTATCCTGCGATCGGCCGTGAACCGGGCCAACGAGGCCATCCTCGATGCCGCCCTTTCGGGTCGCGGGGGTCGCAAGATGCAATCGACGCTGAGCGCACTCGTCATCACGCCTGGCGAGGCACACCTGGCTCATGTGGGCGACAGCCGGATCTACCGGCGCCGCGAAGGCGAGCTCGAGTTGCTTACCACGGACCACAGCCAGGTCATGGAGCTGCTCCGAATGCGGATCATTACCCAGGAGCAGGCAATCGACCACCCGGCCCGATATGCCCTGACTCGCTCCGTCGGCGGCAACATCATGGTCCGGTCGGACATCCGCAACGAGCAACTCCACCCCGGTGACGCCTTCCTGCTGTGTTCGGATGGTCTCTGGAGCAACGTGACCTCGACCGACGTGGCGGAGGCGCTCGCCGACGCACCTGCCGGCGCGTGCCGTGCGCTCGTCGACCTCGCCCTGGAGCGTGGCGGCGACGATAATGCGACGGCCATGGTGATCCGCGTGCGGGAAGCCGGGCAGCGGCCCGAAGCGCCGCAGGGATGGCGGAGGTTGTTCTCGTGACCGCGAATGAAGTCGGTCCCGGCGCGAAACTCGACCAGTTCACGATCGTCAAGGCGATCGGGCACGGGGCGTACAGCGACGTCTACCTCGCCGAGGATCCGGCCGGCCGACAGGTCGTGCTCAAGTGCCCGCACGAGTCGATCATGGGCGACGTCGCCACGTTCGACCGCTTCCGGCGCGAGCTCGAGATCGCCCGCCACCTGCACCACCCCGGCATCCAGCGGCCCATCGAGTTCACCGAGAACCGCAGCCGGCCGTACATGGTCATGGAGTACGTGGAGGGCGAGACGCTCCGCGCGATGCTGTCGCGCGAGAAGAGGCTCTCGGTGGACAAGGTCGTGGATCTGGGGCAGCAGCTCGCCGCGGCAATGGCGTACGCCCACGAACAGGGTGTCGTGCATCGCGACCTCAAGCCGGAGAACGTGCTCATCACGCCGGACGGAAGGCTCGTCGTCACGGATTTCGGCGTCGCGTTGATGGCGGGCGCCCGACGGCTCACCTGGCGCTGGTTCTCCACCGCGCTGGGCACACCGGACTACATGTCGCCCGAACAGATCCAGGGCAAGCGCGGCGACGCGCGAACCGACGTGTACGCGATCGGCGTGATGCTCTACGAGATGCTTGCGGGGCGCGTTCCATGGGATGGCGACAACGCGCTATCCGTCATGAGTCAGCACATCAACTCGCCGGTGCCCCCGCTTCACGAACTCAACAAGGACGTTCCGCCGCCGATCGATGGGATCGTGCGCAAGTGCCTGCGCAAGGATCCAAACGAGCGCTACGAAGACGCCGCCACGCTCAAGGCCGACCTCGGCCGGTGGCGCGACCTGAACCTCACTCAATTCATTTTCGGAGACGAGGCGATCATCGCCCCGCCGTCCAACTCGGATCTTCGCCTTGTCCTGCTCATATTCGCGATCAGCGCCGCCTTCCTGACCGCCAGCATCTTCTTGCTGGTGCTCGTATACCTCATCGGCCATGCCCACTGATAGCCGCGCCGGCACCCAGGGTCCACGCGGGAGGGACGACATGCCTCACAGAACCGGACACTCGCCAAAGGACGGCCCCAACCACGACGCTCCTCGCCACGGAGCCGAGTCCACCTACTCCGGCATGGATGCGGCGGCCGGGGCCGGCGGCGTCTCGGACAGGCGCGCGGTGGAGCGGGTCCTGTTCGCGATTCGCGAGACGGGCGTATCCCAGGTGGAACTGCAGTTCGCCGATGTGACCGGCGCCGTGAAGACCGTCGCCGTTCCGGCGCGCCGCATCCAGTCGGTCCTCGGCGACGGCGAATGGTTCGACGGCTCGGCCATCGAGGGCCTGGCGCGGGAAGTCGAGTCGGACATGTACCTCCGGCCCGACCCCACTACTTTCGCAATCCTCGAAGGCGCCGGCGTGCCCTGCGCCCGACTGATCTGCGAGATCGTCCAGCCCAACGGCGAGCTCTACACCGGCGACAGCCGGGGGGCGCTTCGCTCGCTGCTCGATCAGGCCGAATCCGCGGGATTGGGCTACCTCGTAGCCCCGGAGATCGAGTTCTTCCTCTTCCCCGCCGATGCCGTGGGCCCGCTGGCGGACGATCCGAGCAGCTACTTCGAGCGCAGCCGGGGCCGCTCCCGCCAGGTTGAACTGGAGATCCTCGCCAGCCTGGAGACGCTCGGCGTGCGCATCGAGTCCAGCCATCACGAGGTGGCCAGCGGCCAGTTCGAGCTGGATCTGCCCTTGCTTCCGGCGCTCGTCTCGGCCGACATGGTCACGACGCTCAAACCCGCGATCAAGGAACTGGCACGCGAGCGCGGCATGCAGGCTACGTTCATGGCGAAGCCTCTCGCCGACGCCGCCGGTTCGGGCATGCACACGCACCAGGTGCTCGTCGATCGGTCGGGTCGCTCGGTGTTCGACGACTCCTCCGACTCGTACGGGCTCTCATCGGTCGCCCGGGCGTTCCTGGCCGGCCAGTTGGACCACGCCCCGGGCCTGTGTGCCCTCGTTGCGCCCACGGTCAATTCCTACAAGCGCCTCGTACCCGGATACGAAGCACCGGTCGCCGGCAGCTGGGGACGCCACAGCCGCGGTGCGCTGATCCGCGTGCCCGCTCCGGTCCGCCAGCAGGCGGCGCTCGGCGAGGTATTTGGGACCAGGCTCGAATTCCGGCTGCCGGACCCGTCGTGCAATCCATACCTGGCCTACCTCGCGATGCTCGCAGTCGGCCTGGACGGCATCGACCGTGGATGCGAGCTCGGGCCGCCGCTCGAGGAAGTGGAGCACGGCTTCGGCGGAAGCGGCCATAGCGTCACGAAGCCCCTGCCCGCATCGCTCGGCGAGGCCCTCGAAGCGCTCGAGGACGACGACGTGGTCACGGCGGCGATCGGCAGCGAGCTGCTCGAGCTCTTCCGATCGGCCAAGACACTGGAGTGGGAGTCGTATCGGCGCCAGGTGACCCCCTGGGAACGCGACATGTACTTCCAGCGCTCCTAGTTCCCGAGGCAACCGAATCTGCCCGGCGGCCGGTTCTGTCGCCTGTTCGCAACCCCGCCGATCCCACTACGGCGCCCGGGGATTGCCACCGGACGCTAATCTAGTGGCGAAATACGGAGGGGTAGCTGCTGTCGTTCGAACACGGAGGTATAGGTGCGCGTCTCGATCGGGATAGACCTGGGGTCGTCGAGGGTCAAGCTGCTGGCGCTGGACGAGGCGGGCGAGTGTCTCGGCGTGACGATGGCCTCCTACTCGACCGAATCACGGCGCGCCGGCTATGCCGAGCAGAACCCCGACCGCTGGTGGGACGCACTACGCCTTGCGATGTCCGAGCTGCTGGCACGTCCCGCCCTTCGCGGAGCCGACGTCGCGGCCCTGGGCCTCACCGGCCAGATGCACGGCGCGGTCTTCCTCGACGAGAAGGGCAGCGCGGTCCGACCCGCGTTGATGTGGTCTGACGGGCGCGCCGAGGCGGAGACCGAGGAGATCGAGCAACGGATTCCACGAGAGAAACTCGTCGGAATCACCGGCAACCGATCCAACGTAAGTTTCACGGCGCCCAAGATCATGTGGGTCGCACGGAACGAGCAGCCGGTCATGGCAAGAACCCGCTGGATCGTACAGCCGAAGGACGCCCTGCGGACACGCCTCACCGGCGTGGTGAGCGGCGACGTCTCCGATGCCTCCGCAACGCTCCTATTCGACCTTCGGGCGCGCACATGGTCCGACGAGATCTGCAGCCTGCTCGGCATCGACCGGAGTCTCCTGCCGCCGCTCTTCGAATCCGAGGCCCTGGCCGGCCCGCTCCGAGAGGACGCGGCGCGAAGTCTGGGCCTGCCGGCCGGGATAGCAGTTGCGGTGGGCGGCGCGGACGCACCGGCCGCGGCTCTGGGCCTGGGTCTCGCGCGCGAGGAGGACGCCCACGGAGCCGTGCTGATCTCACTTGGCACGGGCGGGCAGGTCCTGGCACCGGTCAAGGAACCAAAGGTGGATCCCGAAGGACGGCTTCACGGTCTGTGCCACGTCGTTCCGGGCCAGTGGTGCGTCATGGCCGCGATCCTGTCGGCGGCCGCGTCGCTCGACTGGGCCGTGCGCCTTCTCCGCCCGGACGACCCGAACGGAGCCCGGGAACTCATTGCGGCGGCTGCCAAGGTGCCGGCCGGCAGCGACGGGCTGCTCTTCCTCCCCTATCTCCGCGGTGAGCGGACGCCGCACTTCGACCCCAACGCACGCGGGGCCCTTGTGGGGATGCGGATCAGCCACGGCCCCGCGGAGGTGACCCGCGCCGTGCTCGAAGGAGTGGCCTTCGCCCTCGCCGAGGGAATGGACCTGATGCGCGACCTGGGCGTGGAGCCCTCTGGTGGAGTCGTCGCGGGCGGCGGCGTAAACAGGCTGTGGCAGCAGATACTCGCCGATGTGCTGAACATGCCCGTGGCCCTGGGCGCCACAGAGCACGCCTCCGCGAGGGGCGCGGCACTACTCGGCGCGATCGCGGCGGGCATCGTCCCCTCCTCCACCGAGTCGATCCTCCCGCTCCCCGCGGACACGCGAGTCATGGAGCCCGACAAGGAACGCGTCAAGATCTACCAGGATCTCTCGGTCCCGTATCGCGAGCTCTACAGCCGGATGCCCAAGCTCTAGGGGCACCGCCCTTGACTTCGCTTCGATCCGCGCCACGATTTCCGATATGAAGCGACCCGTCGCAATACTCCGACTTGTGGCTCTGACCGCGGTATTCGGAGTTGCCTGCTCCGGATGCGGGAGCGGCAAACAGGCAATCGATCCGAACCGGGTTCTTCACGTTGTCAACCGGACGACTCGAACTGTGGGTGTCGAAATCGGAACGCACGACTTGGGTGGTGCGACCTTCGACAGCGCCGTTCGCCCCTGTTCGGAGATGACCGCCGTCGCGGGCGACCAGAACGTGCCCGGCGAGGGAGACCTGCTGATCTTCCTGTTCGTGGATCCAACCAGGACTTTCGACATCAACCTCGCGCAATGGTCGGGCGATCCCGTCGACCTGCCTGGCCACTACTCTGTTCTCCCGTTCTGGTCTTCGGGCCTGACTCAAGCGTCCGATCTTCCGCGCTGGATCCTGGTGACGCCGGACGGGACGTCGATCGAGACGTCTGCCCCGAGCGTAACCAGCGCGTGTGGTCCGTTGGTCCTCGACGAAGCTTCGCCGGAGCCCTCGACCGCCCCTTGACAGGGCTCCCTCCCACGTTCGAAGCTCATGGTCCAATCAGGAGCACGAGGGGGCGAGTGTCGACAGACCTCAAGCCGCGGGCCGGGAGAGGTCAAGGCGGGGGCCTGACTAGGCCACCCTCGCACATCGAATGCGCCGAGGGACTCCGCGAAGCCTGACGCCCCAGCCCTAGCCCTGCTCGCCCGCGATCTCCAGGAAGCGGCATAGCGCATTGGCAAGCTGCATCTGACGCGGGGTCCGCGCACGGACTCGCACGAGCGCCGGGGCGGCCACCACCGCGGCGAGGCACCTGGCACGCGATGTAGCTACGTTGAGCCGGTTCAGGCTGTACAGGAACTCCATCCCGCGAGGCGCGTCTTCCGGGGTTGAAGTGGCCATCGAGTAGACCGACACCGGCGCTTCCTGTCCCTGGAACTTGTCGACGGTCCCCACGCGCGACTCCGGCAGCTCGCGCTTGATCGCCGCGACCTGCGCGTTGTACGGCGCCACGATCAGAACGTCATCCCAGGAGATGGAGTGCAGGCGCCCCTCCTCATCCGTCCACGTGGATGAAGCGTCGACGAGGCCGCGTACCAGTCGAGCGACCTCGGCCGCCTCCTCCGGGGACTCATTGCGGTTGCCCTGGTGCGCCACCGGCACGAAGCGCACGCCGGTCCCGGAAAGCTCATCCACGCCGTCCAGAGCCTGCCTCTCGAGCCCCTCCCGCGATGTGAGCCGGCCCTCGTAGAACGCATCCGACGTGAAGCGGCAAAGATCCGGATGCAGCCGGCGCGTCTGCTCCAGGAAGAGGCCCCGTTCCGGAGGCATCGTGGAGTGCCGGTCAAGCACGTGCCCCAGGGCGGATGCCTCGGCGCCCGGCGGATGTGTGCCGCCGAGTGGCTGATCGAGCTGCTGGGGGTCGCCGAGCAGAACCAGGCCTCGCGCAGCGGGCGCTACCGAAATCGCGTTTGCGAGCGAAAGCTGCCCCGCCTCGTCGATCACGAGAACGTCGACACACTCGGCGAACTCCGGCCGCGACCACATCCACGCCGTGCCCCCGGCCACGTCGATCTCTCCGTCCCCCATCGCGGCCCGCAGCTTCCCGTAGTCGCCGAAGGGCGAGGCCGCGTCCGAGGTGCAGTCGCCCTCGCGATCGGCCTTCTGGCCGATCCTCACGTCCACGCCGCGCGCGGCAGCCCTCTCCGCCACCCGGTCGAGGAGATGACCGATGACGCGATGGCTGTTGGCGGTCACGCCGACCCTCCGACCGAGCCGGACGAGCTCCACGACGACCTCCGCCCCGAGGTACGTCTTGCCCGATCCCGGTGGTCCCTGCACCGCTAGCCACGTCCCGTCCAGGGTGGGAGTCAGCCGCGCGGCCGCAGCGATCGCGAGTTCGCCCGGCGCCGCGAGCGGCCCACTTCCGTCGCCCGGCGGCCGGCGCATCAGCAGTTCGCGGGCCGCCCGATACGGGCCGGGCGCGTCGATGCCGTGTTGGGCCGTCCACTCACCGATCCGCAGGAGGCTCTCGCGCAGAGAGACGGTCTTCACTAGGTTCAACGGCACGAGCGACGTGGGATGCGGCCCGTCCGACTTGGGGCCGCGCCGGAGTTCCAGAGTGCCCGCCACGTTGTCGATCGCGGAAACGCTCCCCGGCGACCGGCCCGTGGCGGGGTCGTAGACGTCTGTCCCCACGTCGATGTCGTGCTCCTGCTCCGGGAAGCGGTACCGGTACACCACCGAGTTGCGAAGCTCGCCCACTCGCTCCATGAACTGGAGCTCTCCGATTGGCTCTCGCTCGGCGACGCGCTCTTCGTCGGTGAGCTCGTTCATCAGCCTGAAGTAGCGCCACCACGTGGACTTTTCCTCTCGGCGGTGCCAGCTGAGCAGCTGGGCCAGAAGCCAGCGTCCGTGCTGTTCCGGCGTGCGATCCGCCTGGTCCTCGGGAACGCCGTCCGCCAGGCGTGCCGAGACCTCGTCCACGTGGGCCAGCTGTTCGGTGAGCGTTTCACCCGCCACCTGCGACGCCGCCTGCGGACGAGGCAACGGCCTGCCCACCGCGCCCGCCAGTTCGATGCGCCGCTCCTCGAGCCAATCGCGAAGCTTGAAGTTGGACACGCAGTCGTCGCGGTTGTAGCGCTCGATGCTCTGCAGGATCGGGTCCGTCTGCGGCGATCGCGGTGCGGCAAAGGATGTCTCCATATCCGCAAGCCACGTTTCGAAGGCCACGATGCTGGATCCGGCGTCGCGTAGCCCTTCGTCCCGAACCAGCGAGTACAGCGGCTCGAGCTTCTTGATCGAGTAGCTTTCCACCGACGCGCGTATTCCCTGGCGAACCGTGCGGTACAGGTCCACGAACACCTTGCCCCGGAAGAGCCGATCCACTTCCTCCTCGCGGGTAGCGTGCCTGCCCATCAGCCTTCCCATGGCCGTGGTCTCGTATGGGGCGTAGTGGTAGACGTGGATGGATGGATCCGCGGCCAGGCGATCCATCAGCAGATCTATCAGTTGCTCGAAGGCCTGCTTCTCCGATTCGGCCGTGACCTGCCCTGCCTCGTCGATCGCCCAGATCGCATGGAAGGCCGGCTCTCCGTCCGGTCCTGTGGCACCCGGCTCCAGGACGCCGAACAGGTAGTCCACGCCGTCGTCGAGCGCGAATGGGTCGCCCTCGATGTCGAAGAAGAGATCCCCCGGCCGAGGCTCGGGAAGCATCGTGAGCCCCCGGTCAACCTGGACCTCACCGTCCGGTGTCCGCGCCGGCGGCAGCAACTCGTAGATGGCGTGGCCGGCATCCGAACCCCGGACCTGGATCGCCGCCTGCGCCCGGCTCGCGGCCAGCGCCGCGCCGCCGACTCCGTCGAGTGGCTTCGGCAGCGGCAATTCGAGGGCCGCGAAACCGCGGCGCGTAGCCACCCCCGAATCCTTCAGCGCGTGACGCAGGCGAGAAGTGGCGCCGGCCACGAGGGAGAGGTCGTCGTCGGCGCGGCGCCGATCGCGGCACACGAGTGACCAGCGGCATACGTCGCAATGCTCCACGGGCTCCGGATATGTTCCGGCGGGCGGATACACGGCGCCTGCGAATCCTCCACCGGCGGCGACGCGCGCCTCGAACGCGGCCAGCACCGTCCTGTAGTAGGCCATGTAGTCCGCGACCCGATGGCGCTCCACCTTACGAGCACTGCCCCCGAGGGCGACGTGCATCCACTCAGGCTCCAGACCCTGGATCCTGGTCAGCTGCTCCACGTACGAGCACATCTGCAGAAGCGCGGACGCCTTGACGTGACGGGCGAGCTTCGTGTCCACGACCTCGTAGCTCCACGAACCAAGATCGCTGGGCCGTTCTACCCGGACCAGAAAGTCCGCCAGACCGAGCCACCGGCCGTCGAAGAAGGTGGCCTGATAGACGACGTCGGCGCCGCTGTGGATGGCCGCCTCCGTCTCTCCCGCGGCCCGCCACAGGTTCGCCAGACGCTCTTCCGGCAGGGCGTCGTGCCTGCCCGTTTCGATCCTGACCGTCCGCCGCCCTTCGCTCACCAGGGCGGCCAGGTAGCGCGCCTCGTGCTCCAGACCTCGCCGCGCGATCAGATCCATCTCTGGATCGGCGCGATCCGGGCGTGCCACGAGACCGGCCATGGACGCGAGCTCGAGTCCCACGAGATGCTCGCAGGCAAGGAAGCCCACGAGGTCCGTGGCCGCGAAGACGGGCTGGTCGCCGATGAGTTGCATCTCGAGCCACCATAACCGCTCGGCGTGCCATCTCGCGTGTCACGGAGGCAACGCTTTCTAAAGATCCGGCCGCAATGCCACACAGCAGCAGCGCCGCCAGGCCGGACATCGGCATGGAGTTGAGGTAGCCTGACACGCGACGGACGCTCGCTGAAATCCCGCCGGCAGGCGTGGTCTCGGGCGCTGCCACAATCGCCATCGAGAGGGCAATCGCGTGCGCATCCGACCGATCCTGCTGGCAGTCCCCGTTATGTTCGCGGCGTCGTTGCTGCTTGTAGCCCCTGCCGCCGTGCTTGCCGATGGCGGCATCACCGAGACGGGCACCAGTACATACGTGGTGAACCCGGCGAAGGGACAGATCAACGTCACCATCGTGCTCACCGAGCACAACACCAAGCCGAGTGTCGTCACCCCGGACGGTCGCGTGGACTACTACTATCGCAACACGGAGATCGGTGTCGAGGCCGAGGCCTCGGCCGTGTCGGTGACATCCAACGGCGGCGCGGTCTCGCAGACTCCTATCGCCGATGCGAGCACCT
Source organism: Chloroflexota bacterium (assembly GCA_003153755.1). Lineage (GTDB taxonomy): Bacteria > Chloroflexota > Limnocylindria > Limnocylindrales > CSP1-4 > Fen-1039. The sequence continues at coordinate 34,729 of PMBG01000026.1, forward strand.
ACTACCGCTACATCAAGCTCACGTACCCGCCTGTCTACTACGGCGGCACTCGCACGATTACGGCGACCTACTCGATCCCGGCCGGCCCGCACGCGCCCGGCAACTTCCGCGCCGGAAAGGCATATGCAAGCCTTTGCGCCGTGGGCAACGGATACGACTCGGGTTCCGTCTCGATCACGCTGCCGTCCGCGTTCGAGCTGTACGTCGACACCGGTGACGACCTGACCCAGGCTGCCACCGCGCCCGTCGACCAGCAGACATGGACGAGCGGCCCGCTGACGTCGCCGTACAAGTTCTGGACCTGCGTCGACGCCGAGGACGCGGAAAACATGACGCACGCGTCGATCGTGGCGGCCGGCCAGACCTTCGACATCCAGGGCTGGCCCGAGGACACAACATGGAGCACCAGCATCGGCGGCTATGTCACAGCCGACGTGCAACGGCTCGAAGACCTCACCGGCCTGACCATGCCGGGCGGCACCATCCAGGTCCGTGAAGCCGGCGACTACCAGCTCGGCAACTACGGCGGCACGTACAACGCGAAGTCGGGCGTGGCGGACATCCCCGAGACCATTCGCAAGGACACCGTTGCGCACGAGCTCTCGCACATCTGGTTCAACCACGACCTGATCCAGGACAAATGGGTCTCCGAGGGTCTCGCCGGATTCAGCGAGCAGGCCGCCGGGACCGGCAACTACATCGCCTGCAAGGAGCCGGGCAAGTACCCCGACGCGAAGAGCTCACCGGACCTGATGACCTGGCAGGTTCTGACGAATACCTCCACCACGACGGAGGAGGACGTCATGACCTACCAGTACGACGCCGCCTGCTACATCTTCACGAAGGTCGCCAACGACATGGGTCCGGCGAACATGAAGACCGTCATAGGGGCGCTCAACGGGCACGAAATGGCCTATGTCGGCGCGACTCCCCACGAGAAGCTCGCCGACGCCAAGACCGCGATGACGTCCCAGGAGGTGCTCGATCTGATCGACGAGCGCGGCATGGTACCGGCCGGTGTAGCCGACATGGACGCGGCAGGGAACCTGCTCTCCGACTACGGGATCTTCACCAAGTCGGAGCTCGCGGCCCGCTCCGCATCCCGGGCCACGTACCATGAGCTGGTCGCGGCGGCGAAGAACTGGAAGCTTCCCTACGCGGTCCGAGGACCGATGGGCGACTGGAACTTCGACCAGGCCGACCCGGCCATGGCCACGGTGAAGCAGATCTTCGAGGTGCGCGACTCCATCGAGGCTCAGCTGAGCGGCTTCACGCTGGACAAGACCGCGGTCGAGAAGCAGTTCGAGGCCGCCTCGAACCAGGCCGATCTGACCGCCTTGCTAACCCTGATCCAGAAGGAAGCGGCCGCCGCGGCCAAGATCGACGAGGCGACCAAGCTCAAGGACGGCAGCCACTCCCTGCTCGAAACGATCGGGCTGCTGGCCACGGACGTCCAATCGCCCCTCACCCAGGCACGCACTGATCTGACGAACGCCAAGCCCGACAGCGCGACGACCAACGCGCAAAGCGTGATCGACCGGATCCACAAGGCGTCCGACCAGGGAGTACTCCGCGCCGGCGCAGGCGTCGCGAGCCTTGCCCTGATCTTGATCGTGCTCGCATTCGTGTTCCTCATCCCTCGCCGTCGACGGCCCGCGGTAGCCATGGCCACGCCGATCGCCGGATGGGCCCAGCCCACGCCGATCGCCGGATGGGGTCAGCCCACGCCGCCGTGGAACATGCAGCCCACGGCTTTCGACCAGACACCGCAGGCACGGGGTCTGCCGCCCACGCCGTTCGGCCAGACACCGCAGGCACAGGG
>PMBG01000183.1:0-170 GCA_003153755.1 Chloroflexota bacterium
CTCCAGCTCTTCGCGTTGGCGTTTGCCCTCGGCCCGAAACAGCCAAAGCAGCCGCGACCGTATGTGGGGCAGAGTGCGTTGCAACCGGACGTTGTCACAGGACCCATGCACGCCTCGCCGGAAGCCACGACCAGGCAGACCACGCCCTTTCGTTTGCATTCCCGGCAGAC
>PMBG01000183.1:193-7008 GCA_003153755.1 Chloroflexota bacterium
GGCGTGGCCGTGGCCAGCGATTCGACCCACTCGGGGTGTTCGTAGATCGCGGCGCGGAACGCTTCGTGGTCGGACCAGTTGCGTACGGCCTGTATGCCGCCGGCCGTTGCGCACGCGCCGATCGTCACNNCGGCGCGACGTGGCCTCCGGGAACTCGACGATGTCGAACCGCGAGACGATCTCCAGGAGTTGATCCTCCAGATCGAGGAAGGTGAGCTGGCACCCATCGCAGGAAGCGAATTTCGCGACTGCGACTCGCGGCCGGGCGACCCTGCTGGTTGTGGCCATCAGATGCCCTCCCGGTTGAAGAGCTCGCCCAACTCGTTGAGGCGGAATACAGGCCCGTCCTTGCAGACGAAGCGGCCCGCCATCTGGCAGTGTCCGCACAACCCGATGCCGCACTCCATGTGGCGCTCCATCGATATCACGATCCGATCGGCGGGGACGCCCTTGGAGATCAAGCCCTGTACGGAGGCCTGCATCATGCGCTCGGGCCCCACGACGAAGGCCGTGACCTTGGAGCAGTCCCAGAGGATCTTGTCGAAGAGCGTCGTAACCACGCCGACGCGGCCCTTCCATTCGGGACCGGCGCGATCCACGGTGACGGCCACATCGATGAGCTTGCTGGAGGTCCAGTCCGAGAGATCGTCGCGGAAGAGCTGATCCTCCGGTGTGCGTGTGCCGTAGAAGAGCGAAATCGATTCGAAGCGGTCGTGATTCGCGACGAGCGCGTCCACGAGGCCGTGTAGCGGAGACAACCCCACGCCACCGGCGACCACCACCGCATGCCGTCCATATGCGTCCTCGATGGGCCAGAAGGTACCGAGCGGCCCTCGCACGCCTACCTTCGCGCCGGGATGCAAGTTGGTGAGAGCGGTGGATGTGGGGCCTACGGCCCGGATCGTGAGGTCGATCCCGTTGGCGCGGAACCTCGAGATCGAAATCGGGACGGCCGGAAACGCGGGCAGCGCGATCATCACGAACTGGCCCGGCCGGCCCTTGAGGAATGCCGGATCCACGTCCGTGAGCGAGAGCGTTGTTGTGTCTTCCGTCTCGGGCTTGATCGACGCGAGCCGGGCCAGCGAATACTCGCCGGGGCTCGCCGCGACTGGGTCCACCGCGACCGGGCGGACCACCGGTGGAATCGGCGGCGCGATCGCGATGAGCTCTTCGCGCACGTCGATGTGGGCCGGGCACCAGGTTATGCAGCGACCGCAACCCACGCAGCCCATGCTCCCGAACTGATCCATCCACGTCGAGAACTTGTGGGTCAGCCACTGCCTGTATCGGTCACGCGGCCGCGCTCGGAAGTCGCCGCCGGCCACCTTCGCAAAATTGACATCGAAGCAGGAGTCCCACTGGCGCTCGGTCGTGGCGAGCCGCCCCTCCATGTCGGACCTCTCCATGACCGACGTACAGAAGCACGTTGGGCACGACATGGTGCAGTTGCCACACTCGACACAGCGCTCCGCGACCACGCCCCAGCGCGGGTTGTCGAGTTGGAGCTTCAGACGCTCGTCGATGCCGGCGATGGGCATCACCTCGCCAATGCGCGTTCGCGTGGCTTCGACGTTGTCGACGGCGGCGCCGGATTCGGCGTGTGTGGGGCGGCGCGTGGGCAGCGTGGCCACGATTGCCGCGCCCTCGGGCGATCCGGCCTGCACGACGAAGCCCTCGCCGATCTCCGTGAGAAGGATGTCGTAGCCACCGCGGACCTCCGGCCCGGTGCCCATCGAGGTGCAGAAGCACGTGCTCGAGGATGTCGTGCACTGCACGGCCACGATCAGCGCCGCCGAACGTCGTGCGCGGAAGTCCTCGTCGGTGAACTGGCCGCCGAGGAAGACACGGTCGCAGATGCCGAGCGCGGCTATCTCACACGCCCGCACGCCGATGAATGCCATCGGCTGGAGTACCGGCTCCGGCTGCTCGAACGCGACTGAGGCTCCGCGATGAGCGGTGGCTATCGGGAGGTTCGGTGGGAACGTAAACCGCTTCCACGACGTGGGACCCACCGTGTATCCGAAGAGGTGGTCGTCCGAGCGACGCTCGAGACGGTAGTGGCCGGCCGATTGCTCGTCACGCCAGCCGGCCGGCATATCGGCGGCGGATGCGATGTCGTCGTACACGATGGCGCCTTCGCGGACGGTGGGGCCGATGACGCGCCGGCCGGAGTCGCGAAGCGCGTCGATCAACGACCCGAGATCGTGGCGGGCAATGAACCACTGCCTTGCGGCGGCCGTCTGGCTGGGAGCAGGAGTCGTGATCACCGCTCCGGAGACCTCCATGGCACTAGCCGGCGGCCATACGGCCGCGTCAGCGGGCGAACAGGTCCAGCAGCTGCAGTCGGGTGGCGCGCAATCGGCGCCCGACTGCCTGGAGGATGCGCGGGTAGAGGCTGGCGGCGAGGGCGTGGTCTTCCTTGAGAGCCGCGCGCAACCTGGTGCCGTCGATCATCAGAGCTTGACTTGGAATGGTGGCCACGGCGCTCGATTGAGTCTTCGTGTCGCCCATTGCGGCCGACCAGCCGAAGATGTCGCCGGGCTCGATGCTGAGGATGGTCACCGGTCCGCGTTCGGGGACGAGCGTTCGCAGGGCGAGCCGCCCGGATATGAGGATGCCCATCTGTATAGCATCCTCGCCCTCGTGGAGGATCACCGTCTCGGCATCGAAGTCCTGCAGCGTGCCAAGCTTCGCGAGGCGCTCCTGGGTCTCGGGAGAAAGCTCGGAGCCGAACCAGGTGTGGTTGAGCATGGCGATGACAGCTGCGTAATCGTCCATTAGAGCAGCATGCATTTACGTGCTGTGCGTCGGGAGTGCCATCGGATCATCGGGGGCGGGCCATTTGGCCCCGTCGACTCTGCAGGCGCTAGACTGGCTTCGAGTCTCCGCAGGCGGAGTTGAACATCGATGGAACCGAGAAGGCGCGTGGTCGCGGGTCTGACTGCCGTGGCGCTCTCGCTGATGGCGGTCGGATTAGCGGCGATCGTGTTCGATACGGGCTTTGCCGGCGCCGGCCAGCCCAGATCGGCGGGCGCAAATTCGACCGCGCCCCGAGCCGGTTCGCCCAGCTACCGTTTCTCCGCCACGCCTCTCGTCTCATCCTCTCCCGGTAGCGGCTTCTCGGCGTCGCCCGTGCCGGTGTCGTCCGCCTCGCCGACGATATCGGTCTCGCCAACGCCTCGTACCGTGGGATTCGGCCCCTTCGAAAAGGGGTTCGCGTACTTCGCCGACGACGGTTCGATTACGCCCGTCCAGCCTGTGCCCGACCTGGAGGTCAGGATTCAGACGGGCAAGGCCGTCTACTACGCACTGGCCGCTAACCGCTACCTGCTGAAGGCAGGTTCGTACGCGGGCGAGTTCATTCCTCAGGTGACAATTGGACAGGCGGACGGATCGAGCGCGCAAACGGGCGGCGTCGTCCTGGCGGGACCAGTCGTCGCGAAGATGATCAGCGACCGTCTGGCAGCGGCAGCGTCGGATTCGGATCGGTGGGTCGTTGCCCTACCGGTCGACATTCGAACGCTCAAGACTGGGGTTGACGTTTCGTTCGACCAGTTCGGCCTGTCTGCACTGTCGAACACTCCGCGCGTGGTCGTCCGGTTCCAGGGCACGCTGCCGGTAGTCGAGTCGGTGCCGACGAACGGTGGTTACCACGTACTTGTCGAGGGGCTGGGGGTCACGGCGTGGCAGATCATCGACCCGATCCGGCTGACGCTTCCGCCGGCGGTCATCGATCCTAAACACGCCATGAATCAGCTGCTCATCTACGGCACCGGCGATGCCAGCACGGCCAAGAACACATACGTGGACTCGAAGACGGCCGTCGGAACTACCATCGTGTCGGTCGCGGACGAGGTCTGCGTCTCGCTCGTCGTGGACGGGAGCCGCGCCGACATCGATTCCTCCAGGGTCCTGAAGGTTGGGGACGTGCCCGTCTTCGTCGCCAAGAACTAGCAACACTCAGCCTTGGGGATGATCCAAGCGAGATCCGTGCCCGCTAGACTCGCCCTCGGTGGCTGAGCGGCAGGGAGGTGCGGCGTGAGCGACGGATGGCGCGGGCCCAGCGGTGGCGACGATCGAGATGCGCATGGTGGCGCGCTCGTCTTCGGATTGCTGCTGGTGGCCGCGGGTGTGGCCTTCTTCGTGTCCGACCAGCTCCACGTGGATCTCGGCCGGGCCGGCTGGCCGGCCTTCGTGATCGTGCCCGGCCTCGTACTCCTGCTGGTCGGGCTGGCGATACCGAATGAGGGCGGGCTCGGGGCCGCGATCCCCGGCGGCCTGATCACCGCGGTCGGGTTGATCCTCGCTACGCAGTCTGCGACGGACACCTACGAGACCTGGTCGTATGCGTGGGCCCTGGTCGCGCCGGGCTCCGTGGGGGCCACGCTCACGCTGTACGGGTTGCTCCACCGGCGGCCGGATCTCCTCGACGCCGGACTGCGAACGGCGGCGGTTGGCATTGGCCTGTTCGTAGGCTTCGGCATCTTCTTCGAGAATGTGGTCGACGCAACGAACGGCCACTCGAACACGATTCTGCGCGACGCTCTGCCGGTGATGGCTATCGGGCTCGGCGTCGTGATCGTCGTGCGGAATCTGCTGCCGGCGCGCTCGTCCCGCGTTCCGGCATCGGGCACGCGGGCATCGGACACGCCGACAATGCCACCCGCCCCGCCGGCTCCCCCGGCCGGCTGACGGTTCGGGCTCGAGCCGGAGAGGCTAGTCGACCTTTACGATCTTGTAGTCGAGCGAGCCGGCCGGAACGTGGACGCGGACGGTCTCTCCCGGCCGGCGCCCCATTAGCGCTCGTCCGATGGGCGAAGTGAAGCTGATCTTCCCGGCCATCGCGTCGGCCTCAGCCGACCCGACGATCGTGAACGTCTCCTCTCCGTGGTTGTCCGTTTCGACGACAACGGTGGACCCGAGGTCTACTTCGATGCCGCCCTGAGAGTGCTGCTCGATCACGACGGCCGTTTTGATCAGCTGCTGAAGCTGCTGGACGCGGCCCTCCAGGAAGGACTGTTCCTTTCGCGCGGCTTCGTAGTCGGCGTTCTCGGACAGGTCGCCGAGTTCCCGCGCGGCCTTGATACGCGTGATGACTTCCGGCCGTCGAACGGTGGTCAGCTCGTCCAGTTCGGTATGGAGAGCGACGAGCCCGGCGGCAGTGAGGTGAGTCGGAGCGGCAGCGGGAGCGCCCGCGAGCCGAGCGGCCATTGCCTTGGAGGTTCGGCGGATGACGGGAGTCTCGATGGCCGATGGTCCTGTCGTGGGCGCAACCTTGGCGGCGGCCTTCCGAGAGGCGGCGGTTGAGCGGGGAACGCGCGGCTTGGGCGGCGCCTTCGGCGCGGCGGCACGTCCGCGGGTGGGTCCGCTGCTCAGTGCCATGTCTTCTGCTGTGGCGTCCGGAAGCGTGGTCACTTTCGTGATCTTTACCGGGCGCGGTGGCGCATCGTCGTGCAACGCGGCAGCGATGCCGTGTTCGCGGCGCTGGCCGCCCGGCTGTACCTGGCATGCGAAGGGCAGGGCGCCTGCGGCCTTCACGAACGCTTCGAGGAGCGTGTCCTCATACAGTTCGGCGTCCGTTGTAGGCGCCCACCAGATGCGCGTCTTGCTCAGGTCGCGGAGAGCCTTGAGCCAGTAACCGGCAGGCTGTGGGCGGCGCTCGCCGATTGGGGTCTTGTACATGCCCTGGAGACGGGCACCAACCGACTTCTGGCTGGAGCCTATGTAGAGGACTACCTGGCTGGGCAGCCAGAACGACGCGAGGCGCGACTGCAGCTCGGCGACTGTCGGGTGCTTTCCGTCGAGGCGCAGCTGGGGCGCACGGCCGAGCCATTCCCGAATTGCGTCCGGGTTGATCGAGACCTTGGGCTGGAGCTCCGGCAGCTCGACTATGAAGACACCGGGACCGCTGCCGAGGGCCGGCTTCCCCCAGAGGATCGGGCCTTCAACCTGGAGACCGTTGGACCTCAACAGGTCGCGGCCGTTGATGAGAGGAGCGGGAGATATTGGGTTCGTCACACGTCAACCATCCCTGTCGGAGCCTCGGTTGTCAAACGGTCGGTGCGCGGGGCCACCGGCGGACAAGGGAAGGCCCCGGCAAAGCACCGGGGCCTTCTCATTTTCGGCCGTCGCGGCCCAGGCTAGAGGCTCGGATCCTCAGGCACCGGGATGCCCAGCAGGAGGGGCAGCCCCTCGCGGTTCGTGTAGATCGGGCGGTAGCGATCGGTGTTGTACATCTTGGGGATGTCGATCGAGCGAGGTCCCTGATCCGGGTTGGGGAGGGGGGAGTGGCTGTACTTGCCGCCGCGGATCGCGACCATGCGGCCGCTGACGCCCTGGGCGACGAGGTTCATGGCCACGTTGGCGAATGTGATGCCCACCATCGAGTCCACCGCGTCCGGGTCGCCGGATCGGAGATCGTAGGTCAGCTCGGAGGCGAGCGTTTCCTGGCCGGACCGGGCCTGGATCTCCGACGCGAGGACTTCCGCGATGTTGGCCTTGTGGCGGTGCCCGAACGAGTCGGCCGGACCGTACTCGCCGATCTCTCCGCCCTTCCAGATCGCGCCCTCGGCGGCGATCACGATGGCGTACTTGGACTCGTTGTTCTTCTTGTCCTCGACCGCCAACTCGACAAGGTGATCCAGGTCGAACTGGTATTCGGGGATGAGGCAGCGGCAGCTGGTGACGTACGCGGTGTAGAGCGCGGTGAAGCCCGCGTCGCGCCCGAACACCCGGAAGATGCCGTAGCGCTCGTGCGAGCCCACGGTGGTGCGCTGCCGCTCGATGGCGTCGGTGGCGCGGGAGATGGCGGTGGA
>PMBG01000151.1 GCA_003153755.1 Chloroflexota bacterium
CTCAATATCCCCACCGGCATCCCGCTCGTGTACGAGCTGGACGACGATCTCAAGCCGATCCGCTCGTTCTACCTCGGCGATCCCGAGGCGGCTGCCAAGGCCGCGGGGCAAGTCGCGGCGCAAGCGAACCGCTGACACCGAACGTTCGGTAGCGACCGGAATAGCGAGCAACCGCGCGCGATCCGGTCGCCTGTTTCAGAGTCGGGCGAGACCCGCATCCGTCAGGTGGTGGTGGCCGTCGTCGACCGCCACCAGGCCGGCGGCCACAAGCTCCCGGAGCGCGCTGCGCACCCGGAAGAGCGGCAGGTCGGCCAGCGGCGCGATCAGTTCGGCCGTGTCNNCTTCTTGCACAGATACCAATCCGTGCACTCGTAGCCGGCCTTCATGCGTTCCTCGGCGCCTTCCTGAGTGTTTGGCGCTGGCACGATCACCTTGTCGCCGGGCACCCAGTTGGCGGGGGTCGCTACGCCATTGGCAGTGGCGGTCTGGAGTGCGTCGATGACCCGGAGGATCTCCTGCATGTTCCGGCCCAGGGAGAGTGGGTAGTAGATCATCGCCCGNNGGCATGAGCATGCCGTACTTGCCCGCGACATCCTTGTTGAGGTCGGCGATCACCGGGAACGGGATCTTGATCCCTGTCTTCTCCTCGATATTGCGGACCCAGGCGATGTGCGAGAAGACGCTGTCGATACTGAGCCCGAGCAGGTCCGTGCCCCGCTTCTGCAGGTCCGGGAATATCTCGGTGAACGCCAGGAACTCGGTGGTGCAGACCGGAGTGAAGTCCGCCGGGTGGGAGAAGAGGATGAGCCAGCGACCCTCGAAGTCGCTGAGCTTGAGTGTCCCGTGTGTGGTGACAGCCTCGAACTGCGGCGCAGGCTCATTCAGCCGCGGGAGGCCTACCGGTCCCGCTTCGGTCTCGATCATGCGTGGGACTCCTCCTACTAGATGAACAGGGACGCGTCCGCCTCGGTCATGAGCTGGAGGGCCGTCGCGGCGCCGATCGGCTCACCCATGCCCTCGATGAGATCGTCCGGCTTGATCCCGAACATGTCCATCGTCATCTGGCACGGCACGAAATGGACGCCCATCTCCTTGGCCATCTCGAGCAGTTCCTTGGGCTTGGACACGTTGTACTTCTTGGCCAGCTTGAACATCATCCAAGGGCCCATACCCATGAAGTTCATCTTGCTGAGCTTGCGGTGACTGGCTCCCGGCCGCTGCATGAAGGACATCATCTTCTGCATCCAGTTCTCGCCGGTGATGCGTTTGCGGTCCTTCACGAATGTCTGTAGTCCCCAGAAGGTGACGAAGACCGTGGTCTCCATCTCCATGGCGCCCGCTGTCGACGCCAGGATCATCGTCGCCCAGGTCTTCTCGAGCTCCCCGCTGTAACAGATGATCACGAACTTCTTGGGCTTGGGGGCTTCGTCCACGGCGGGATTTGATGCGGCGGGGGTCATCGAAACAGATCCTTTCGGCGCGCCGGCGGCCGGTGACGGCGGCAGGCGGCGGGGTTCCTACTTGTGGCGGAGCACGAAACGGAACTTGCCGTTCGACGAGTCTTGCTCGACGAGCGTGTTCCCGGTTGCCGCGGACCAGGCCGCGAAGTCCTTGACCGATCCCGGATCCGTGGCGGTCACTTCGATCAGTTCGCCCGCGGCGATCGTCTTCATTGCCTGAGTCGCCCTCAGGATCGGAAGCGGGCACGACAGGCCGCTCGCATCGACCTTCTGCTTGATCTCGAGATTGGCCATTTGGATCGTCCTTTCGTTGATGAGCGCGCCGTCCGGTCGCGGTGATCCTTCGTGTCTAGATGAAGAGAATCTGGCCTTCTCCGGCGTTGATGTAGAAGGACGCCACGCCTTCGACTCCGTCTACCAGGGAGTCGAGATCCGACTGCTCCAGCTTGAGGACGTCCATCGAAAGCGAGCACGCCTGGATGTCGACCTCGCCCAGCTCCTTGGCCTGACGCAGCGTCTCCGCCCAATTCCCTTTGCCGGCCCGGGCAGCCACTGCGGCGCTGCTCGCCTCGGAGGCTTCGGCCGAGAGACCGTGATCGGCCGCGACATTGCCCGCCTTGAACGCCTCGAGGGCCCAGTACTGCAGCAGAATCTTGACAGGGCGCCCGAGCGCGGCGGCGCCGGCGGCGAGAACCGCGGCGGACTGGAGCTTGTCGTCGGTCCCGGAGAAGAGCACGATCGAAATGGTCTCGTCCATGGTGATCCTTCAGCTGGCCGATTGGTTCGCGAGGGACGCGGAAGCGCGTCTCGCAACCACTTCGGCCGGGGTTTGGGTCGCGGCTGCCGCGATTCGCGAAATGCGCCGCAAGAGGACGCCTCGCATGGTTTCGCATGCGCAGATGATGTCGGGGTCGCTGAGACGGTACCGAACTTCACGGCCGTCCCGTTCCGCTTCCACGACGCCGGCGGCGCGCATGAGCGCAAGGTGCTGGGACACGTTCGGCTGAGTGATACCCATCTCCTCGGCCAGCCGCCCGACCTCCCGGGGGCCCTCCGCGAGGAGGTGGACGATCTCGAGGCGCCGCGGATTGGCCAGCGTCTTGAGCACTTCAGCCTGAAGGCGATAGACCTCGTCCATGGCGGGCATGGTCAGTCATATGCGCAGGTGCGCATAGGTGCGCGGGTCCCGATCAGACGGGCCGAACGGCACCGTGTCCCGCCCGGCGACGTCTAGCTGCAGGCGTAACCGATGCCGCTCGGGCAAGCCATGTCGAACGACCCTGTGATCATGGCTGTTCCAACGATGGTGGTCAGGTCATCGCCCACCTTGCCGACCTTGACCGAGAAGGTGCCGGAGAACTTGCCGCCGTCGAAGGTCGTCACGTTGAACGTCCCGGCCTCGGTCACCTTCCAGATGGCCTTGTCATCAAGATTGAAGAGCATGCTGATCTGACCCGTGTCTGCCCCGCCCAGGAATCCGCCGGCCGGAATCGCGTACGACTTGGGGGACCTTGGGAAGGTGGCGGATGTAGTTCCGGACGGCGACAGGAAGTTCACCGAGCCGCCGGTGCCCTTGCAGTTGAGGATGAGCGACTCTTCGCCATCCTTCATCGCCAGCACCGCCCGGTTCGAAGGCGACAGCCAGTAGCTCACCATGACGCTCGACATATCCTGGCTGGCCGTCCAGGACGCGGTGGCGTCACCAGTCACACTGACCTTGCACGAACCGCCCCCCACAGCCGGCATGGCAGGCAAGCTGACACCGGGAGCACCGTTGACGGTCGCCGCGGGGCCGGCGCCGCCCGGGCCGGGGGTCGAGGCGCTGCCGCTGCAGGCTGACAACCCGAGCAGTACCGCGACAACGGCCGTTACGAGTCTTGCGGTCCGCATGATTCCGACTACCTCCTCCGATCTTCCGACGATTCCACGGCATCCTGAGGGAACATCGTTAATGCATGATTCACGCGACGCGCAATAGCGCAAGCCATCAGGATCGTCTGGCGGTCTGACCGTTCGGCTGTGCGGACCCCATACGCGGGCTGTGCGAATCGAAACGGCGCCTCCGGTGAGGGAGGCGCCGTCGAATCAGAGAACCAGGCGGAATATCACTTGCAAACGATGGCGGCACCCGGGATGCAGTTCAGGTCGAACGAGCCCGTCAACGTCGTGGTGGCTGTATACGACTTCAGGTCCGTTGCGAGCTTCCCGAGCTTGACCGAGAACGTTGCGGAGATCTTCCCGCTCGAGAAGGCCGTGATCTCGAACTTGCCCGCCTCGGCCACGCTCCAGAGAGCCTGGTCGTTCAGGTTGATTACGATGCTCATCTGGCCCGAGGTCAGGATGCCAAGCAGCCCGAGCGACGGGAACGGGTAGGACTTCGCTCCCTCGATGAAGTCCGCTGCCTTGGTACCGCTGGGTGTCATGATGGAGACGAGGTTGGTGTCGCTGTTCCGGCAGGTCAGTGAGACCGATGCGTCGTCGGCCGCCAGCCCGGCAGCCTTCTTGGCATCGTCGGTCATCCAGTAACTCGTCGTGACGCTCGACGCGTCCTGGGTCCCGGTCCACGTCTGGGTGACGTCTCCGGCGAACTTGATCTGGCACGAACCACTGCCCGAGGGCGCCGCCGAGATCGACGGAGCCGCGATGGCGCCGCTCTGGGCCGCAGCCCCGGCTGATCTGTCGGGCTTCACGAGTGCTTTTCCGCACGCCGACACAACGAGCACCACTACGATGGCGGCGAATACGGGTCGTAGGTTGCGCATGGTTCCCTGGGGCTCCTCTAGCTGGTCCAATGACTCCGGGACATCCTAAAGCTTTTATGCAATCGTATGCTGGTCGTCTGCGCAAGGGTAATCGGGCGCCGGCCGGATCGTCTGCAGGTGGTCAAAGGCGGCCCAGGCTGATACGGCTAACAGATTCGCGGAAGCTGCTCGCCCACCAGCATGTCCACGATCCGGCGTGAGCCCACGATCGTTCGCATCGTGACCATGCCCGGATGCTCGGACACCACGCGTCCGATCTCAACCGAGTCCGCGCCCTCCGGAATCGCACGCATGGCTGCGATCACGGCACCGGCCGCGGCGGCCGGGACTATCGCCACGAGCTTGCCCTCGTTGGCGACGTGGAGCGGGTCCAGACCCAGCATCTCGCACGCGGCCCGAACCGGGCCTGGAATGGGCACGCTCTCTTCACGGAGGTCGATGCCCACGCCGGAAGCGGCAGCGATCTCGTTCAGTGCCGAAGCGAGGCCGCCGCGCGTCGGGTCACGAAGGACGTGGAGGTCGGCGCATGCCGCGATCATCGCCGCGACAAGCCCGTTGAGCGGCTGGGTGTCCGAGGAGATCTCCACCTCGAAGTCCAGGCCTTCGCGGATGCTCATGATTGCGATGCCGTGAAGGCCGATGGGGCCCGAGAGGATGACGGCGTCGCCCACCTTCGCCCGGTCGGCGGCGACAGTCACTCCGGCCGAGACGAGGCCGATTCCCGAGGTGTTGACGAAGAGCCCATCCGCGGCGCCCCTGCCGACGACCTTGGTGTCTCCGGTCACGATCCGGACTCCGGCACGCGAGGCCGCCCGTGACACCGATTCGGTAACGCGGCGAAGGTCCTCGATCGGAAGGCCTTCCTCGATCACGTACGAAAGCGAAAGCGCCAGCGGCTGCGCGCCCATCATGGCCAGGTCGTTTACGGTGCCGTTCACCGCGAGCTCGCCGATGTCGCCGCCTGGGAACTCCAGCGGACTCACAACGAACGAATCGGTCGTGAACGCGAGCTTCACACCCGCGACCTCGACGATGGCCGCGTCGTTCAGCGGTCCTGCCGGGGCGGCATCCGCGGTGGCGGTCGCCAGTGCCGGGCCGATGACCTCGCGCATCAGCGCCGCCGAGAGCTGGCCGCCGGATCCGTGACCCAGCAGCACGCGTGCCCGTTCGGGGATCGGTGCGGGGCAGACCAGGTCCGCGGGGTTTGGAGCGCCGGCCGCGGGCGGGATTGCCGGCCCAAACGGATCGGCGGCTCGGCGTCGCTCGCTCACCTCTCGCCTCGGGAGAGCTCGTACAGCGGGAACGCGGAGGGAGTGGCAAGACCGCGCCCGGCGGCGTGATAGGCAGAACACACGCCCTCGCTCGAGACCATCGGCGCACCGAGCGGCTTCTGGGGCGAGCAGATCACGCCGTACGCCGTGCAGTCGAGCGGCGTCTTGGTGCCTTGCAGGATCTGCCCCGCGATGCAGGCCGGGTGCTCTCTGGTGTGAATATCCCCGACTTCGAAGCGCGCTTCGGCGTCGAAGCGGGAGAACTCGGACCGGAGGTGGTATCCCGACGCCGGGATCATGCCGATGCCTCGCCAGGTTCGATCCCCTACTTCGAAGACTCGGAACACCGTGTCCTGCGCCTCTCGATTGCCTTCACGTTTCACCGCGCGAGCGTACTGGTTCTCAACGACGGCGCGTCCGCTCTCCAGCTGGCGGATGGCCATCAGGATGCCCTCGAGGAGATCCAGCGGCTCGAAGCCGGTCACGACTATTGGTACGTGGTAGCGCTCCGCGATTGGCTCGTACTCGGTCCAGCCCATGACGGCGCAAACGTGCCCGGCCGCAAGGAACGCCTGCACCTGGCACGTGGGCGATTCCAGGATCGCGGTCATCGCGGGCGGCACGAGCACGTGCGAAACGAGCACGGAGAAGTTGTCCAGGCCGATGCGGGCTGCCTGCGCAACGGCCATCGCGTTGGCCGGGGCGGTTGTCTCGAAGCCGATCGCGAAGAATACGACCTGCCGATCCGGGTTCGCCGCGGCGATTCGAACCGCGTCCAGCGGCGAGTAGACGATCCTCACGTCTGCGCCGCGGGCCTTGAGCGACAGCAGATCCGTCGTAGAGCCGGGCACGCGCAGCATGTCGCCGTAGCTCGTGAAGATGACGTCGGGTCGCGCGGCGATGGCGAGCGCCTTGTCGATCTGCTCGAGCGGGGTCACGCAGACCGGGCAGCCCGGGCCGTGGATCATTCGAACGCCGGCCGGAAGTGCCTCGTCGATGCCCTGCTTGACGAGCGTATGAGTCTGCCCGCCGCAAACCTCCATCAGCGACCACGGCCGGGTCGTGACGCGATGGATCTCGTCGAGCAGCTTGCGCGCGAGTTGTGCGTCGCGGAACTCGTCGACGTACTTCATGCGGGGGCTCCGGGCGGCGAAGCGGCCGGCGCCGATCCCGCGGCTGGGGTCGCGGCCGGCACGGCAGAGGCGCCTTCCGTTGCGGCATCGGGCATTGCCCCAAGTTCGGTTTCGAGGACCATCTCGTCGAGCATCCGCAGCATCTCGAGCGTCCTCAGCGCCTCCTCCTCGTCGACCTTGCTTATCGCGAAGCCCACGTGGACGATCACGTATTCGCCGAGCGCGACTTCCGGGAGGTACGCCAGGCACGCCTCCTTGCGNNGGCCAGACGAGCGGCTGCCACTGCAGCCTGGCCATAGCTGATCCCGCCGTCGTTCGCCGGGACCTGATTGTTGGTGTGGACCTGGAACCCTTCGGCGCCGAGACGCTCGACGACCGTTGTTGCGAGCCACTGATTCTGGAAGACTCCGCCCGACACGGCGACGTTCCGAAGCCCGGTCTCGAGCCCCACCTCCCGGACGAACGCCAACGTCACCGCCGCCACCGTCTCCTGGAATCGCGCCGCCAGTACGGCCGCCGGTATTCCTGCCGCGACGCACGAAAGCAGCTCGGTCAGGGTTGGGCGTGGATCGTATACGAGGAGTCCGTCACGCCCCACGATCGCGAACGGTAGTGGCTCGTGATGGCCGGGTTCGGCGAGAAGCTCCAGCTCGATCGCGGCCTGCGCCTCGTATTCGGCGACGTCTCGGATGCCGAGCAAGCTAGCGACCGCGTCGAACAGACGTCCGGCAGACGAAGCGACCGGCGCATTGAGCCGCCGCTCTAGTTGCACTCGCACGATGTCGACCTCGCGCGCGTCCAGGCGGCCGACGAAGCCGTCGAGGCCCTTCTGCGCGGATGGCGACGGATGGAAGCCTTCCTCGACGCCGAGCAGGTAGCCGAGCGCCATCCGATACGGCCGCTTCACCGCCATGGCGCCGCCGGGCATGGGGGCTTGACCAAAGCGCGCAACCCGGCGGTAATCGGCAAGCGTGGAAACGAGCACCTCGCCGCCCCAGAAGATCCCGTCCGACCCCATGCCCAGGCCGTCATACGCCACGCCGATGAACTCGCCCGTGAGTCCGGCCTCGGCCGCCGCCGACGCCACGTGGGCGTGATGATGCTGCACGCCGATGCGTCGCTCCGCGGGGAAGTGCTTCAGCGCGTACTGCGTCGAGAGGTACGCGGGATGCAGATCATGGGCAACGTAGTCGGGCGCGAAATCCAGAAGCCGGCACAGGTGCGCGAGATTCGACTCGAACGCGTTGTACGTCAGGAGATCCTCGAGGTCGCCCGTATGCGGCGCCACGTGGGCGCGGCCGGCGCGCGCGAGCGTGAACGTGTGCTTGAGCTCCGCGCCGACCGCCAGGACGTTCGCGGGTGTCGCGACGGGAAGCCGCAGCGGCTCCGGAGCGTAGCCCCGGCCGCGGCGGATCAGACTCTCGCGGCCGGCCACGACTCGCGTGACGCTGTCGTCGTAGCGGGCACGGATCTCGCGATCGTGGCTCAGGAACGAGTCGGCGATCCCCGCGAGGCGGTCCAGCGCCTCGGCGTCGTCCGTTGCGAGCGGTTCGTCGGATAGATTTCCGCTGGTCAGCACGATCGGCCGGCCGAGCTCTGCGAGCATCAAATGGTGCAGCGGCGTATACGGAAGGAAGAGCCCTACGCGTCGGTTCAGCGCGACGGCGCGCGCGGGATCGGCGTTGACGACGCCGTCGGCGAGCCCGGGCATGGGCTGCCGGTCTCCGCCGAGCTGATCGGCAGCCGCCACTCCGGCGGCCGCAACTCCGGCNNGCCGCAACTCCGGCGGCCGCCGCTCCGGCAGCCGGGGGCGGCTCCCCTCCTCTGGCGGCACGCCGCTCGACGAGCACGATCGGCCGGGCCGGAGAAGTCAGCAGCGCCTCTTCCTCGGCCGTCATGTCCGCCACCTCGCGGGCCGCGGCCAGATCGAGAACCATCACGGCGAATGCCTTGGCCCAGCGGCGCTTGCGGTCGCGGAGTCGTGCCACCGCCGCCGTGTTCGTGGCGTCACACGCTAGGTGATAGCCGCCGAGCCCCTTCACGGCCACGATCCGGCCGTTGCGGAGGTCCTCGATCGCGGCCTGCAGCGCCGCCTCCCCGGAGGCCGTCGAAGCGGCCTCACCGGGTCGCCTGAACGCCAGGGAGGGCCCGCAGTCGGGACAGGCTACCGGCTCGGCGTGAAACCTCCGGTTGGCCGGATCACGGTACTCCGCCTCGCACGCGGGGCAGAGACGGAAGGCACGCATCGACGTCCGGGCCCGGTCGTACGGCAGGTCGTCGATTATCGTCGCCCGTGGGCCGCAGTTGGTGCAGTTGGTGAAGGGGTAGCGGTACCGCCGGTCGCTCGGGTCCTTGAGCTCTCG
Source organism: Chloroflexota bacterium (assembly GCA_003153755.1). GTDB lineage: Bacteria > Chloroflexota > Limnocylindria > Limnocylindrales > CSP1-4 > Fen-1039. Next base: position 8,990 of record PMBG01000151.1, read on the forward strand.
CAGGCAGTCGTCGCAGGTGGCGATGTCCGGCGGGAAGAGTCGCTCCGCCGACTGGCCCGCCTCGCTGTCCTCGATCGTGAAACCATGGTCGTCCGGCGCCGTGTTGCCGTCGTCTCGAACGTCCACCGATTCAACGCGGGCACGCGGCGGCGCGTCCGTCACGAGCCGGGCCGCGAACTCNNGAAGCCAACGCCCTGCACGACGCCACGAACCTCGACCGTACGGGTCACGCGCGCGCCGAGCGGCACTTCGCCATCTCGCACCCGACCCGGATCACGCATCTGGACAACCTCTATGGACGCCTGGCCGTTCGCGGCCGTCGCGCCTTCATATCTCACACCGTACCGCTGCAGTTTCCGCCTGCCGAGAGGCCCGCACGTCGCGCCGAAGGTCCCGACAACGTCCCGCCCGCCCGGGCAGGTAGCCGGATCTCCGCGCCCGTATCATGGGTCCATGAGTACCGACGGCGACACTCCCACCAACGCAGACCAGGTGGAAATCGGACCCACCGATAGCTTCGACATTCGCGGCCCAGCGCGAGGGGTTGGCCGGTCCACGCTGAAATCCATAGCGGCCGCGGCCGGCGCGCTCGTGGTCCTCGCGATCCCAGTTGGATTCTGGGGCCTCCTGGTCCTCCCCATAGCACTCGCCCTTGGTGTGTTGGTCGTACTTGCCGAGACGACGTACCTCCGCCAGAAGGTCCGCTTTCAGCTGACCTACGACTTCCTGGCTTTGCCCGATCGCAGCGTGCACTCCTGGCAGAACATCTCGGACCTCCAGCTCGCGCCGGACGGCGAGACGCTGCTCATCTGGGTATTCGTGGATCGGTCGGTGCGCGGCGAGCGCTCCGAATCGGACCCCGTGCGCGAGGAACCCGTCGCCGTGTCTCTCCGCGGCTGGCCGTATCCGCCGGACGAGATCGTGGCCACGCTGGTGGGGCAGTTCGAGAAGTATCTCGCGGAGGTCGCGGTCGACGACGACCCCGATGCGGAGGTGCCTGCCGAGTTCGGTACGGCCGTTCTCGCCGGGCTGCGAGTGACGCAGGACTTCATCGACGAACGACCGCGTCAGGTTCTCTCGGAGCCAACCGAACGCGGGCTCGCGGAGATGATCCGAGCCCTGCCGGAAGGCTCGTGGCTCATCCTGCTGCACGAGGGGGACGCGGCCCGCTTCCTGCAGACGATTCGAAGTGGTGACGGCCACGCCTTCAGGATCGAGCACCGTGATGTGGGAGCCGGGCTATACCGTGCCGAAACGAGCAGCTGGCTGCTCGTCTGCCGGATCGCCCTTGGTTGGGCAAAGGACGACGAGGATTGGCGCGGAGCGATCCACTGGGAGCCATTCACCCTGAATTAGCGGCGCGGACCGGCGGGCCCCTCTCAGACCGCGACCGGCGAGTCCGCAAGGCCCACCCCCGCGAGCGCGTGCTTGCAGCGTGGGCAGCGACCCTCGACCAGGTTCCACTCGGTCACCCCGAACTCCGCCCGTGAGATGAGCGGCTCTCCGCATCGGGCGCAGCACGTTACCGAGGACTCCACCTCCGGAGCGTTCCCGATGTAGACATGTCGCAGGCCCGCCTCGCGCGCTGCCTGAGCGGCCGACACCAGGGTAGCCGCGGGGGTCGGGGGTGTGTGCTTCATCTTGTACGCCGGCTCGAACCGAGTGAGGTGCCATGGCGTCTCCGGGCCCGCGGCGGTCTCGATCCATTCGGCCAGGGCACGCAGTTCGTCCGGATCGTCGTTGAAACCCGGGATCACGAGCGTGGTCAGCTCAACCCAGATCCCGCGCCGCTTCATTTCCACGACCGTTTCCCGGACCGGCTCCCACATGGCGCCCGCGACATGCCGGTAGAAGTTGTCGCTGCCTGCCTTGAGGTCGATGTTCGCGGCATCGAGGTAGGGCGCGACGAGCTCAATCGCCTCGGGCGTCTCGTAGCCGTTCGTGACGAAGACGTTGTGCAGGCCTGCCGCGCGGGCCCGGACCATCGTGTCGAGCGCAAACTCGATGAAGATCGTGGGCTCCACGTACGTGTAGGCGATGCTGCGGGCCCCCGCCGCGACCGCCTCCTCCACTATCGCCTCGGGAGTGACGTTGCGGCTTTCCGGAACGACGCCCTCTCGATGCGCCTGGGAGATCTGCCAGTTCTGGCAGAAAGAGCAGTGGAAGTTGCAGCCCTGCGTCGAGACCGAGTAGGCAAAGCTTCCCGGAAGGAAGTGGTAGAAGGGCTTCTTCTCGATCGGTTCCGCCCGCGTTACCGTGACCTCGCCGTAGACGAGCGTGTACAGCCAGCCACCACGGTTCTGCCGGACTCCGCAGATGCCGATCCGGCTCGGTCGGAGTACGCAGCGATGCGCGCAGGCGTTGCAGCGGACGCTGCCGGGAGCGAGCGGGTCGTCGAACGGCTCGCCCAGCCAGGCCTGGCGGATGTTCGGCTCCGACTCGCTGCCGGGACCCAGATCATCGATGCGCAATCCCGCCGGCGGCTCTTCGCCGGGGAAATGGGCGCGGACCGGCGCGGGGGGTGTCGCGGCGGAGTCGAACGCGACTTCAGGAGCCTTCGTGAAGGTCTCCGGGGTAGCCTCGTTTGCGGCGGATTCGTCCATCAGGCCCTCTGAGTGCGGTCGTGCCGTGACTCGAGAACAGGGCCCTTGGCAATCGCCCTAGTCCGTCTGCAGTATGCCATTCGCTCAATCATGCTTGATGTCACCTGCTGCCGACATAGGTGTACTTGTGGACCCGTGGCCGACGAACCTTCGTACTGGGTAGGCATCGGCCCAAGCCCCAAGACTCTCATCGGTGTACACACTGATCCTCGGCGACGGGTAGCAGCAGCCTCGTAGATACGGCGTAGGGGGTTGATGTCCTTCGGCCCTTGCCCGTGTGACACTCGGGAGGGACGCTGGGGGCCAACAAAGTCCCGCATGCGGGACCGCCACGGGTCGCAAGCCTCGTGGCCTGTTCGGCGACGGGCTCCGCAACCGAAAGTGAACAAGCGTATGGCGATCAGTCCAGTTGCCATGACGCCCCGGCCACCAGTGCCGTGGACGCCTCTCGTCGTCACCGAGGAGCGCTGCAAAGGCTGCGAACTCTGCGTCGCGGCGTGCCCAAAGTCGGTCCTCAGCCTGGATCGAAGCCGCGTGAACGTCCTCGGGTACCACCCCATCCAGCTCACCGATGCCGCGGCATGTACGAGCTGCGCCCTGTGCGCGCGCGTATGCCCGGACGCGGTCTTCACCGTTTGGGCACCTGCCAGGCCGGCGGCCGAGCATCGGGAGGAGGCGCCGCGATGACCGACGCCGACTCGATCCGCCGATCCCGCGTCCTGATGAAAGGCAACGAGGCCATCGCCGAGGCGGCGATCCAGGCGGGCTGCGATGCCTACTTCGGCTACCCCATAACCCCACAGGCGGAGCTGCTGGAGTGGATGGCTCGCCGCATGCCGGAAGTCGGGCGTGTCTTCATTCAGGCCGAGAGCGAGCTTGGGGCGATCAACATGGCGCTCGGCGCCGCCGCCACCGGTGCGAGGGTGATGGTCTCGTCCTCGAGCCCCGGTATCAGCCTGATGGCCGAGGCGATGAGCTACATGGCAGGGTCGGGAACCCCCATGGTCCTCGTCAACATAATGCGTGCCGGTCCGGGCCTGGGGAGCATCGGTCCGTCCCAGAGCGACTACTTCCAGGCAACCAAGGGCCACGGACACGGCGACTACCGAGTGCCGGTTCTGGCGCCGGCATCGATCGGCGAGGCTACGGAGCTGGTCGCCCTGGCATTCGAGCTCGCGGAACGCTACCGCACTCCCGTGATGCTNNCGTCCGCCTCGGATCATCAAGTCGATCGACCTCGTACCCGAGGTCCTCGAACAGCGGAACCTGGCGCTCCAGCACAAGTACCGCGAGATCACGCGGCACGAGACACGCTGGGAGAGCTGGCAGCTCGACGACGCCGACTTCGCGATCGTGGCCTACGGAACTGCCGCCAGGGTCGCAAGAAGCGCGATCGCACGGGCCCGCGAGAAGGGCATGAAGGTGGGCCTGCTGCGTCCCATCACGCTCTGGCCGTTCCCCACTCACGAGATCGGCCGCATCAGCCGTCACCTCCAGGGAATCCTGACGGTGGAGCTTTCGTCCGGCCAGATGGTCGAAGACGTGCGGCTTGCGGTGGAAGGGCGTTGCCCGGTTGCCTTCCACGGTCGAATGGGAGGCCTGGTGCCGACGCCGGACGAGGTCCTCGGAGCCCTGAAGGCTCTCAGCGCGAAGACGCAACGGATCAGGGCCGCGGCGAACCATGAGAATCCGCCGCACTCGGTCCGTCCCGAAGGCACCGGCATCGCGGTCCACAGGGCCGACGCCGCAACTGGGGCCGCCGGACGGCGGGGAGGCCGGCAATGAAGCTGCACTCCCCCGCCGCTGGTGCCACCGCCGGCGAGCCACGGCTGGTCTACGCAAAGCCCGACGTGCTCGCCGACCGCTCCACTCACTACTGCCCCGGCTGCGGGCACGGGATCATCCACCGCCTGCTGGCCGAGGTCATGACGGAGCTGGATCTGCCCGCGCACACGATCGCCGTGGCGCCGGTTGGGTGCTCCGTGTTCGCCTACGACTATCTCATGGTGGACTGGGTCGAGGCGCCGCACGGCCGAGCTCCGGCCGTAGCCACAGGCATTCGCCGCGTCCGGCCCGAAGCGTTCGTGCTCACGTACCAGGGTGACGGCGACCTCGCCGCGATCGGAACCGCCGAGATCGTTGGCGCCGCCGCACGCGGGGAGCGGATCACCGCGATCTTCGTGAACAACGGCATCTACGGCATGACCGGCGGCCAGATGGCACCGACCACGCTGATCGGCCAGCGAACAACATCATCTCCAACGGGCCGCGACGCCCTCACTATGGGCTTCCCCATTCGCATCACGGAGATGCTGGCCCAGCTGCCGGGCGTCACATACGCGGCCCGCGGCACCATCGCCGACGCCTCTCAAATCGGCAAGCTGAAGTCCATGATCCGCCGCGCCTGCCAGGTCCAGATCGAAGGTGGCGGGTTCGCGATCGTCGAGGCGCTTTCCAACTGCCCCGTGGGCTGGGGAATGACGCCGCAACAGTCACTCGAGCATCTGAAGGGCCCGGTCGTGAAGGAGTACCCACTGGGCGTGATCGTGGACCGCGGGACGCCTGTGCAGTCGACGGTGGACGCCGCGAGATCGGAGGCCTGACGTGGAGCACTCGGTGGTCTTCGCGGGCTTCGGCGGACAGGGGCTCCTGTTCACCGGTCAGGTACTGGCGCGTGCCGCGATCAAGGACGGCCTGGAGGTCTTCTGGATTCCGTCGTATGGGCCGGAGATGCGCGGCGGCACGGCATCTTGCACGGTGATCATCGGCGACGAGCCGATCGGATCGCCTGTGGTCGACCAGTTCGACGCGGCCGTGGTGATGAACCTGCCCTCGTTGCGCAAGTTCGGGGCCATGGTGGCGCGTCGCGGACTGCTGCTGATGAACACGTCACTGCTCGGCGACGAACGGCCGGGCCGCACCGACGTGGACGAGCTGCGACTTCCCTGCACCGAACTCGCGGCTCAGGGCGGCGACGACAAGCTCGTGAGCATCGCGGCACTCGGCGCGCTGGTGGCACGGACGGGCTGGGTCACGCCCGAATCGGTGCATGCCGCCCTGCGCGAGATGGTCGGCAAGAAGCGCCCCGAGATCGTCGATGTGGACCTGAGCGTCTTCGCGGCGGGCATGGCCGCCGGGCAACCTGCCAAAGTCGCGTAGCTCGCAGTCTCGCCGCTAGATGCTCGGCCCGAGTGGTGTCGCACTGGGAGCCGGCACAAACCCTCTGCCACGACCGTCGCCGCCGCCGAACCCGCGACCTCCGACGCCGACCTGAATCCGGGTCGCATCGAGGGAGCCGTCGGCTCGTCGCGTGCCCTGAGCCACGATCCGGTTCCCGACGGCTATCGTGTCGAACGTTGCCGCCGCGGTTCCGCGAGTGCTATAGGTCGTAGAGGCTGAGACGTTCACCGTCACGGTCTGACCTGCGAGCGTCGTGACGACGATTGCCGAGGTCGTCTTGCTCGCCACGGTGCCGGTCACGAGATTCGCCGTGCCGGCTCCGAGACCCGGGTTGCCTCTGATCGGCGCGGCCGATGCACTTGCGGCCGCACCGGGCGTAGCCGGGCCGCTCTGCGGCGCCCCATTCGCCCCGTTGCTGAAGCCCACGGAGAACGCAACTGTGGCCACCACGATCAACAGAACGCCGAATGCCGGGGCGATCACCGCCAACCGTGCGAATGAGAGTTTCATTGTTGCTGCCCCGCTGTCTCGCCACTGAGTCGCTACGTGGTACGAGGCCATCTAAGAGCAACATGCTTAAGTAATCCTGAATCCACGGCAATGGTTGCCCGGGGCAATAGCCGCGCGGGTTCCGGCGTGGCAGGCGTTCGCGGCGCCCCGGCAGGCGGTTGCGGCATCCTGGCGGGCGGTCGCGGCGCCCTGGCAGGCGCTCGCGGCGCCTAATCCGGGCGACGCGACCAATCTGGCGGGTCCCTAAGCGCCTGATCCGGACGGCGAGGCCTAGGCGGCAGGTTTGCACGCGCCGCGCGCGCACCTGAAGGTGCGTAAGCAAGCGTGCGAGCCTGCCAACAACGGCATCGCCGCCCTGGCAGGCGCGACCTAGATTATTCCCGCCATTTCCTGGAGGGTCTGCCAGTTCTG
>PMBG01000095.1:0-4901 GCA_003153755.1 Chloroflexota bacterium
GCGGTGGTGCGCGCCGACCCGAACCGCACCGTGATCCCCGGCCTGATCGTGGACGCGGTGGTAGTGGAGCCGTTCGGGGCGCACCCGTCCTACGTCCAGGGCTCCTACGATCGGGACAACCACTTCTACCGCGACTGGGACATGATCGCCCGCGAGCCGGCCACTCTCGACGCATGGCTGGACGAGTGGGTGTACGGCGTCGCCGGCCGCTCCGAATACGCGGAGAAACTCGGCGCCGAGCGTCTCGCGTCGTTGCGTCCGTCGGGCTCGGCGCCATCCGGTTCGGTCGACTACGGGGTGTACAAATGAGCGAGCCGCGCCGAGACGCCGTCGGTTCGGCCGCGGGTGCCGGCGCTTCGGCCGCGGGGGCCGCGGGTTCGGCCGCAGGTTCGGCCGGGGCCGGCGCTTCGGCCGCGGGTTCGGCCGGGGCCGGCGCTTCGGCCTTCTCCAGGTCCGAGATGATGATCGTCGCCGCGGCCCGCGAGCTTGCCGGGCAACGAGTGTGCTTCGTGGGCGTCGGCCTGCCGAATATCGCGGTGAACCTGGCGCGCCTCACCGTGGCCCCGGAGCTGGAACTCGTCTACGAGTCAGGCGCGTTCGGGTCCAAGCCCGCACGCCTGCCGCTCTCCATCGGCGACCCCACCATCGTCACGGGTGCCACCGCGGCCGTGTCGATGTTCGAGTTGTTCAGCTTCTACCTGCAGGGCGGGCGAGTGGACGTTGGATTCCTTGGCGCCGCGCAGATCGACCGGTTCGGCAACATCAACAGCACGGTCATCGGCGACTACGAGCACCCCAAGACGCGACTTCCCGGTTCCGGCGGCGCTTGTGAGATCGCCATCAACGCCCGGCAGGTGTTCGTGATCATGCGGCAGAGCAAACGCTCGTTCGTGGACAAGATCGCGTTCAGGACTTCGCCGGGAAACCTGGGCGGCGCCGAGGCGGCCGCGGCGATCCGGCGCGAACAAGGCTGGCTCGGCTCGGGGCCGTCCATCGTCGTCACCGATCTGGGGATCTACCACTTCGACGACGAAGGTGAGATGCGTCTGGACTCGATCCACCCCGGCGCCACGCTTGAGCAAGTCCGCGACACGATCGGCTGGGAGCCCAAAGTGGCCGATCCGCTGCCGGTCACGCCCGAACCTACGGTGGAGGAGCTGCGCCTGATCCGCGAGCAGCTGGACCCGGAAGGCGCCTACACGAAGTAGGGGAGCGCTGATCCGACCCAGGCGCCGACCCAGACGCTCGAGCCCGGTCACGGCGCGCGGACGCCGAGCCCGGAAGCCGAGCCGCGGATGGGTCGCCGCGCAGCACCGCCCCCGATCCGGAGAGCGCGACTAGTGCTTCGGCGCTTCCGTCTTGCCGCGGACCACCATGACCGGGCAGTGCGCGTGGCGGACCACGTAGTCCGAGACACTGCCGATGAGGAACCGGCTCACGCCGCTGCGGCCGTGCGACCCGACGACGATCAAATCCGCGTTTTCCGAGTCGGCGGCGGCCACGATCCCCTCGCCGGCATCGCCCTCCCAGACCAGGAACGTCGCGTCGGCGCCGGCCGCTCGAGCGTGCTGGACGATCATCTGAGCCTTGGTAGTGAGCGAGTCGCGGGAGTCGGGGACCGCTTCGCCCGAGGCCTCCGACGGGCGTGAGCCGCTGCCGAGCACACTGACGACGAGAAGCCTCGCGTTCATCTGGGTCGCAAGATCGATCGCGTGCTCGCTTGCCGGCTCCGAAGCGGCGGAACCGTCAGTCGCGAGCAGGATGATTTCGATGTGGCCCATCAGCACCGTCCGTCAGGCCGAAACGCTTAGTGCGCCGGTCCATGTGGGCAAGCGTGGGTGTGGACCGCTCCGAGGGCCAAGGGACCTCCGGCCCGTTCCGGCGGGCACAAGGTCCCCGGCGCCGGTACCGGGCGGACGGCGGGCCCACCTGATCGGGGCAGTCTGCGGTCCGGCCGACCTGGCAATGCCGCGCCTGGCGGCACGCATCGTTCGTCTGGCGGTCCATTCCCCACCGACATGTACGGAATTCCTCTCGCTGTCCATCCTCAAAGCCGTGGTTGGGGAGCAGGAGCCTGACCGACCCTGATGCTCGGGCGAGGGAACTCAGCGTGAACCTCTGGAAGACCGTTCGATGGCAAACCGCGGCGATGGGTATCGCGATGATCGTGGCATTGGGACTCCAGGCGAGTTCCGGACAGGCGGCCGCGGCGAACTGCACGACCTCTCACTGCGCCACGATCCAGGTAACGTTCATCACCAGCATCGGCATCCCAGGCATTGGAGCCGTGGTCGGCAGTGACGGCGTCCTGGACTGTCTCGACACCACGGGTCACGCAACCGGAACGTGCGTCGACAGAGTCTCATGGCCCCTGGCGTCCCCCACAACCAACATCACCATCACCGCATTGCCGAACGTGGGGGCGGCCGCGTGCTATAGCCCCGACGGCGTCAACGGCGCGTGCAGCCCCTTGGGCCAGACGTACGTNNAACTTGAGCCAGCAGACCCTCATCGTATTGTCGATGGGATCAGGTGCGGGGGTCGTGCGGGTCAACTCCGCGGTAGTCAGTAGCACAGGCGGCGGGATGGGGACCAACTACAACTACGGCTCGGTGATCCAGCTCACGCCGTCCGCCACCACGGGCACATTTGCGGGCTGGGGCCGCGACTGCGCCGGCCAGGGATCGACGTGCACGCTCACGATGACCGGCACGCACCGAGTCACGGCCGAATTCGACCTGCCCGGAGCAACGCCTACGCCGCCCCCGTCGACAGGCGCTCACCCGACTTCGACTCCGACTCCGACACCGACTCCGACACCGACTCAGCCCGGCGCGAGGATCTCGCCCGCAGGTTTGCCCACGACCCCCTCGGCCGGTCCGCCCGGCGTGTCGCCCGGTTCCACCGTCGAGGGAGCGACTGCCGGCGCGTCCTCATCCGCCGACTCGACGGTGTCCCCGTCGCCGAGCTCCTCAGCCGATCCGCAAACTCCGCCCCCGCCCGGGTCAGAGGGTCCGCCCTGGCTGCCGATAATCGCGGTGGTCGTCCTCCTGGTTGTAGGACTCAATGTCGTGATCTTCCAGCTGGTTCGTGCGCGGCGACCCGGGCCGTAGCGTTTGGCAGTGGATCGTCGCGACCCCAAACGCAACGCGGTCGCGTGTAGCGACACGCCCCCGGAGACCCTGCTAGGCTCCGATCGATGACCGCCCCCAACTCCACTCCAAACACGGGTCGGGACACCACGGGCCTCCTCGGCTTGCGGGAGTTCAGCGCCGCGCTCGAGTTGTGGCAAACGCATCCCGGACGCGAAACGCACGGCGCGCTCGTGGAGTGTTTTCAAGGCGTCATAGCGAGCGCCGGCTTCGGCGGCGGGCACATGCATCTCGACGCGGCGCCGCTCACGGAGGTGGAGCTTCGCGCGGGGAGCCTCCTCGATGAGGGCGCGGAGACCGTCGGACTCCGCAGGTACAACCTCCGGTTCGGCGACAGGGTTATCGCCACCCTCAAGCTTGACGCGCCGCCAGCGGCGGTCTTCTCCGTGGACGAGTGCGCCCGCGGTCTGGAGATCGTGATCGGAGCCGCGTGGTCCCGGGCGCGCGCCGGCCAGGCCACTGACGAGCTGGCCGCGATGGACACGGCCACGCGCGGCATCGCCGGCGTCCTGGACCTGGACCGCGTCCTCCAGTTGATCACCGATCGCGTCCGTGAGCTGGCCCACGCCCAGTACGCGGCACTGGGGATCGTCGATCAGGATTTCGGTATCGAGCGCTTCATCACGAGCGGCATCAGCCGCGCGGAGCGTGAGCGCATCGGACCACCGCCGCGCGGCCACGGACTGCTGGGCGCCATCGCCCACGACCCGCACCCGGTTCGCGTCCACGACATAAACACTGACCACCGCCGCTACGGTTTCCCGCCCAACCACCCGGAGATGCACTCGCTCCTCGGTGTGCCGGTAAGCGCCAAAGGCCGCTCCATCGGCCGGCTCTATCTGACGAACAAGCTTCCGTCGGGCGACTTCAGCGAGGATGACGAGCGCCTCGTTGAGATGTTCGCACTGCACGCGGGGATCGCAATCGAAAACGCCCGGCTCCACGAGCAGGTCCAGCGGCTCGCAATCGTGGAGGAGCGCGAGCGCATCGGACGCGACCTGCACGACGGCATCATCCAGAGCATCTACGCCGTGGGCCTATCGCTCGAGGACGTGCCCGACCTGTTCGCCGACGAGCCGGAAGTCGCCCGGGCTCGCATCGAGCGCGCCATCGACTCGCTCGATCAGTCGATCCGCGATATCCGCAACTTCATCTTCGGACTCCGGCCCGAGCTACTGGAACAGGCCGGACTCATCGGAGGCCTCGTCGCGCTCGCCGACGAGTTCCGCGTCAACAGCATGGTGGACATCGACCTGGACACGGCCGTCGTGGACGAGTCCGAGTTGAGCGCCGATGTCATTGGGCAGCTGCTGTCGATCGCCCGAGAGGCGCTGAGCAACATCGCCAGGCACTCCAAAGCGACGCAGGGAAGCGTCCACGTGGAGCTTCAGCCCGACACTCTCATTCTGATAATCGCCGACAACGGAGTCGGCTTCGACCAATCACGACCCCGCGGCGCGGGGCATCAAGGCCTGGTGAACATGAGTGCCAGGGCATCGTCGATGGGCGGCCGATTCGAGATTCAAAGTGACCATTCGCTCGGCACGCGTATCATCGTATCGGTACCCCGCCGCGCACAGTCGGGCGGAGTAGCGGATCGAGGAGATGAATGACCGACCAGATCGAAGCACGCCCCCTGAGGCTGCTTGTGGTCGACGACCACGAGGTCGTACGCCAGGGCCTGGTTTCGCTGCTTGAACGCCGCGAGCACTTCCAGGTCGTCGCCGAAGCCGGCACCGCCGCCGAAGC
>PMBG01000095.1:4944-6793 GCA_003153755.1 Chloroflexota bacterium
GCAGTGACGGAAAAGGTCCTTGACCGTGTCCGCCGCATCGCCACCGGCACGTACACCGACGAATTGGCGCAGCTGACTCAGCAGGAGCAGAAGATCCTGCTGCTGGTCGCCGAAGGCAAGACCAACAAGGAGATCGCGACGGAGGTCTTCCTATCGGACAAGACCGTGAAGAACTACGTCAGCTCGATCCTCTCGAAGCTGAATCTGGAGAGGCGCGCCCAGGCCGCCGCCTTCGTCGCCAGACATCGCCTGAAGGGCGGGGCGTAGGCGCCTCTCTGGCGGACGATCTCTGCGTTCCCGCTCCGGTCGCTCGGCTCACGCACGTCTGAGTGCGCTCGCCTCGCGTCCTCGAGCCAAGCCTCGCTTGGCTTTGGCGCCTTGATCTTGCCTCGCCGGAGCGGCGCCTGGGCCGGATCGCATACCTGGCCGGATCGAGCGGTTCCGCTTCTTCGCCCGAAACGTAACGCTAAGCGGGCCGCACGTCATTCGACACTCGGCGACCGTGCCGCCTGGCCCGCAACTGTGGCGCAATAGGCACTCACGGAGTCCTGCGCGCCCCGTAAACTGCCCGGCATGCAGATTGTCAGCGTCGATCAGGCAGTAGCCGGTATCAAGTCAGGTCAGCAGGTCTTCATGCAGGGGGCCGCGGCATCGCCGACGATCCTGCTCGAGGCTCTGGTCCGCCGCGCGCCAGAACTCAAGGACGTGAAGATCATCCACATGCACGCGGAGGGCCCCCACCCGCACCTGGCACCGGACATGGTGGGGCACTTCTGCCACAAGGCGCTCTTCATCGGGCCGAACGCCCGCAAGGCCATCAACGAAGGCCGCGCGGAGTTCATTCCCGTGTTCCTTTCCGACATCCCCAGCCTCTTCGATCGCGGCATCCTGCCGCTTGACGTGGCACTCATCAACGTAACGCCCCCCGACGAGCACGGCTTCTGCTCGCTCGGCACCTCGGTGGACACCGTTATCACCGCCGTGCGCAACGCCAAGGTGGTGATCGCGCAGCTGAACAAGTCGATGCCGCGGACTCTGGGCGACAGCTTCGTCCACGTCGGCAAGATCGACTTCGGCGTCGAGGTGGATCAGCCGCCCTACGACCACGATCCCGGCGACATCACCGAGGCGGAAGGCAAGATCGGCGAGTACGTCGCGGACCTTGTCCAGGACGAGGCCACACTCCAGATGGGCATCGGCGCGATCCCGAGCGCGGTGGCCCGGCACCTGTATCACAAGCGCGATCTCGGCATTCACACCGAGATGTTCACCGACGTGCTGGTCGACCTGGTCGAGCGCGGCGTGGTGACGTGTGAACGCAAGGACATCGACTGCGGCAAGATCGTCACGACGTTCATGATGGGGACCAAGCGCCTCTACAAGTTCGTCGACAACAACCCCATGGTCGAAATGCGGCAGGTCGACTACACCAACGACACGTCGGTCATCCGCAAGCACCGACGGATGACGGCCATCAACTCGGCCATCGAGGTCGACCTGACCGGCCAGGTCTGCGCCGACTCGATCGGCCACCGCATGTATAGCGGCGTGGGCGGCCAGATGGACTTCATGCGCGGGGCGGCGCTTGCCGAGGAGGGCCGGGCGATCATCGCTCTGCCGTCCACGGCCGCCGACGGCAAGTTCTCACGCATCACGATGGCTCTCAAGGAAGGTGCCGGCGTCACCACCACTCGCTCCCACGTTCGATATGTGGTGACCGAGTACGGCGTGGCGGAGCTCTTCGGCCAGAGCTTCCGCGAGCGGGCAAAGCGCCTGATCGCCGTAGCGCACCCGGATTTCCGCGCCGAGCTGACGGCCTACGCGAAGAAGGCGTACGGGCTGTAGCCGC
>PMBG01000090.1 GCA_003153755.1 Chloroflexota bacterium
GTCACGAAGAAGATCGTCCCGAAGCGCCGGAGGCTGTTGGCCGGGCGCAGGTTGACGGCACGCAGACCCGCGAGCCGAAGCTTCGGAACCGCGGTCGTCATCTGGGTCCTCCGAAAGTCGCGCACGTCCACGCCGGGCGTGCCTTTGCATGCTTCTCAGAATCTGATCGAATCGGGTGCCGGGCGCGAGGATGAGAACCCTGCGTGCGTGGGAATCGCCCGTGCAACGTGCCTCAGGCGGTCGGCGCGGCCGGGATCTCGCGTCCCCGGCGAATCGCACTGGCGAGGCCCCAGGCGCCTACGACGAGCGAGACCGCGAGCAGGACGGCGGATGATCCGAAGAAGTCGGCGGCCGGCCCCACGACGATGATCGGGAGCAGGCTCGAAACCGATACGAGCATGTTGAGGATGCCGAAGACCCGACCTCGGACCTCCTCGGGGAGTTCCTCCTGGAGCTGGGTCTGCGCGGAGATGGCGACCACGGCATAGCACATGCCCGACACGAAGGCGATACCCACGACTACCGAGAGCATGGAAACGGCCTGGTTGAGGTCCTGCGCGCCGTTGGCGCCGGCCGCCCCGGCTATCTGGACATTGAGGAAGTGCCAGATCGAGCCGAGACCGGATAGCAGAGCGAGCAGCAGCCCGAGAACGATCAGCCCCGCCTCGATGATCCGCCGCCTCGGGAAGTTGTGGCCGTAGGCGTTGACGCCGAGGACTCCCGTGACGATCCCCACGCCAAGAGGCAGGATGACCACGACCAGGCCCTTGTCGCCGAGCCCAAGGGACGTCTTGGCGAAGTCCGGGCCGAGCACGGCGAGGATGCCGATCAGCGCTCCGGTGACCCCCATGTACGAGAGCGACCAGCCCACGTTGTGGTGCTCGCGGATGTAGGCGATGCCCTCGACCAGTTGCCCGAACGTGCCCTCGACGGCCTTCCCGGCGACCACAACCGTGTGAACGGATGCGCCCTTGGGGACCGGCCTCGGGAGGGCCGCCGGCAGCGAGAAGGGGAGCGTCGACGGAAGCAACGTGGGCGGCGGCTCCGGCGGGAGTGATTTCGGCAGGACTATGCAGAAGACGGCAGCCACGAAGTAGAGAGCGGCCACTATCAGTATCAGCGTCTGCGGGCCGGCAATGGCGATGACAAACGGTCCGAACAGGGCAAAGCCCAACGCGAAGGCGGCGTTGGTCGTCAGGGCAAAGAGGCCGTTGGCGGCCAGCAACTGGGATTTCGGAACCAGGTAGGGGATCATCGAGGCCTCGGCCGGCCCGAAGAACGTCGTCAGAGTGGAAATCACGATCATCAGCAGATATAGAAGGAGCAGGTTGCCGCTGACGAAGAAGACCACCACGAAGGCCACGCCGCGGAGCACATTCGTGGCGACCAGGATGAGCCGCTTGTCCGCCCGGTCCACGAAGACGCCGGCGATGGCCGAGAAGAGGATCGCCGGGGCAAGAAAGCACAGCAGAAGAACGCTGATGGCGATCTTTGAGCCGCTGTAGGTGGACGTGATGATGACCAGCAGGCCGAGCATGACCATGTTGCCGCCGACCATGGTCGACAGCTGGGCCAGCCACAGGAGCAGGAACGGCCGGTTGCGCAGCACCGCGATGCCGCCGCCACCCTCAGGAAGGGTGCCGACCACGCGCACGTTCGTTATCGCTGTCTCAGGCGATGGGGTCGGCATTTGTGCCCCGCTGTGACATCTCGATCACGTGTCGGAACCTGCTGCGTGTTGCCCGGGCCTTCTTGGAAAAGCAGGAACGGCCCTCCGTCTAGGGCCGTTCCTGCTGGGTGGTTCTGAGCGCGAGGAGAGCGCTCGAGCGCGCCCTTTGCGACTAGCGGCGGCCGAAAACGTTACGGCGCCCGCCAAGGCTCTGGTATACGGCGATGACGATG
The DNA here is from genome assembly GCA_003153755.1 of Chloroflexota bacterium. Lineage (GTDB taxonomy): Bacteria > Chloroflexota > Limnocylindria > Limnocylindrales > CSP1-4 > Fen-1039. Next base: position 1,903 of record PMBG01000090.1, read on the forward strand.
ATCGCGCCGACGACGGCCACGATGATGCTCGTCAGGTTGATGCCGGTCACGTCGGCGATCTTGAGTACATCTGCGGCCACCCATCCGCCGACGATCGCGCCGACGATACCGAGGACGACCATCATGAAGAGACCCTCACGGGTGCCCATGAGTTCGCTGGCAACGAAGCCGGCAATCGCGCCGACGACCAGCCAGGCAAGCAGTGTCATATTGGGAATATCCACGGAAGTCCTTCTTTCGAAGCTGTGTGCTTATGCCCGATCAAGCAGGGAGGGCTTGCCCTGGCATTGCACCGTAGGCTTTCGACGCCGCTCCCGCGAGGATGGAAACCCTGCCGGGGGTCTTTCGGCCGGCCACGCGACACTGGGTTCTTTTCCGCCCGGCCGCCCACCATACTGTGGAACGTGACGCCATCGGCGGTCCCTGCGGAATCTCAGCTCGTCGTGATCGGATCATCGGCGGGCGGCATCGAGGCGCTCTCGCGCGTGGTCGCGAGCCTGCCGGTCGACTTCCCCGCGCCGATCGTGATTGCCCAGCATCTGGATCCCCGCCGGCCCAGTCACCTGCACGAGATTCTCGCCCGCCACGCCACGCTGCCCGTCCGAGTGGTCGAGGAGCGAGAGGCCCTCGAGAACGGCGTGATCTTCGTGGTCCCTTCGAACCGGATCGTTGACCTGAGCCAGGGCGACCTCCGGCTTCATCCGGCCAGGGCCGGCGCGGTCGCGCCATCCATCGACGTGCTGTTCGAGAGTGCGGCTGGTGTCTTCGGCCCCGGGCTCATCGCCGTGATCCTGACGGGCTCCGGGTCGGACGGATCCTCGGGCGCCTGGCACGTGAAGCAGGCAGGTGGGGCGGTAGTCATCGAGAATCCCGCGACGGCGATGTTCCCGTCGATGCCGAGCTCCATCCCGCCGTCCCTGGTCGACGCCACGGCAGACCTGGACTCGATCGGATCGGTCCTGAGCGATCTCCTTGCGGCAGGCAACCCAGCTGCGGACGGGCGCGATCACGACGAGCTGAGCCGGATCCTCGAACGGATCCACGAACGCAGCGGCATCGACTTCGGCAGCTACAAGCCGCCCACCATCCTGCGGCGATTGCACGGCCGGATGACGGCCACCGCCCGCCCTACGGTCGCCGGGTACGCGGCATACCTGGAGTCCAATCCCGAGGAGTACGCCCGGCTCGTCAACAGCTTCCTGATCAAGGTCACGGAGTTCTTCCGGGACCCGAAGCTGTTCGATTACTTGCGCGATCGCGTCCTGCCCGAGCTCATAGCGGAGGCGCGGCGCGACGGCCGCGAACTCCGCATATGGTCGGCAGGCTGCTCGAGTGGCGAGGAGGCCTACTCGGCCGCGATCGTCGTTGCCGAAGCCCTGGGAGACGAGCTTCCGTGGCCCGGGGTTCGGATCTTCGCGACTGACATAGATCGAGACGCGATTGCCTTCGCGCGCCGGGGAGTCTATCCGGCCAGCGCTGTCGGGAGCCTGCCCGCCGGCGCTCGAGATCGCTACTTCAGCAAGTCGGACGGCGGGTACGAGGTCAACAAACAGCTGCGCGCCATGATGGTCTTCGGCGAGCACGATCTCGGCGAGCGAGCGCCCTTCCCTCGGATCGATCTCCTGCTCTGCCGGAACGTCCTCATCTACTTCGCCGCGCCGATGCAGCGGGTTGCCCTGGAGACCTTCGCGTTCTCGCTGCGGCCGGGTGGCCGTTTGGTCCTGGGGGTCTCCGAGACCGTCGCGACTTTGCCGGAGCCGTTCGAGCAGGAGAACGCGCGCCTGCGGATCTATCGGCGACTGGCCGGGAACTACGCGATTCCACCGATGCGACCCGCGGTCCTCCGCCCGCGTCGAGGCCCTGAGTCGCGGCTCGACCAGGCCATCCGTGTCACCCACCGAGATGTTCGTCGCGAGGCGGAGTCGTCGGCGTCGGCGGACAACCTGCTCCTGAATCTGAGCGTCGGCGTTGTGGTCGTCGATCCGCGCTACTACATCCTCCGGATCAACTCCGCGGCCCGCCAGATGCTCGGGATCCACGGCACGGCCTACGACCAGGACTTCATCCATCTCGCGGAGGCACTTCCGGCCAGCGCGATCCGAGCCGCGATCGACTCGGCGTTGACCGGCAAGACCAGCTCGGCCGTCTTCGAGGTCGAGCCCGCCGACGCCGCCAGCGAGACGGCCCATTTCATCGAGGCCACCATCCGGCCGTATCGCGTCGAGGCGCGTGCCATCGAGGGGGTAGTCGTCGAACTCACGGACGTGACCAGGCTCGAGCAGGAGCGCCGCGCCGAGGCGCGGACCAAGCACCGGCTCGAGAAGGCCGTGGCCACCAACGCCCGGCTCCTGCGAGCCAACGAGGAGCTGACGGCCCTGGTGGCCGAACTCCGGACGGGCAATGAGGCGATGCTCCTGGCCAGCGAGGACGCCCAGGCCACGAGCGAGGAAGTCGAGACCGTCAACGAGGAGTTCCAGGCGACCAACGAGGAGCTGGAGACCCTCAACGAGGAGCTGACGGCGAGCGTAGAGGAACTTCGTGTCGCAAACGAGGATCTCGCGACTCGCACCGAGCAGCTGAGCGTCCAAACCGGCGCGCTCGAACAGCAGAGACTGAGCCTCCAGGAAGAGCACGATCGCCTGCGATCGATACTGGCCAGCCTAGGCGATGCGATCGTCGCGGTGGACCACGAAGGCCGCGTCATGGTGACCAACCACGCCTACGACAGGCTCTTCGGGGGCGCCGACGCCGAGATCGAACCCGAGGATGCCGCGGGCCTGCCACTTCCTTCATCCGAACGGCCACAGCAACGGGCCGCTCGAGGAGAGCGATTCCGCATGGAATTTGCCGTGACCCAGCCCGATGGATCGCGGCGCTGGTTCGAGGCCGTGGCCGAGCCGCTCACCGCCGGGGACCGGACCTGGGGCGGGGTGCTGGCGATCCGGGACCTGTCCGAGCGAACGATGCGTCTCAGCCTGGAGCGGTTGATGGCCGCGGCGGGCCACGAGCTGAAGACCCCGGTCGCCGCATTGCATGGGTACCTCCAGCTCGTGGATCGGTACCTCGACCAGAAGGACGAAGTCCAGGCTCGCGCCTACTCGACCCGGGCGCTCGCGCAAACCAGGAAGATCGGTGACCTCGTCGAGCGCCTCTTCGACGTGAGCCGCATCCAGTCCGGTCGGTTGGAGCTCGTCGCCACGACGATCGATCTCGTCGAGGTGGTCTGCGATGCGATCGAGGTGGCCGAGACGCTGCCGAAAGCACCACCCATCCACCTGTCGCCGACTCGCGGTCCGATCCTCGTACGCGCTGATGCGGGCCGGCTGGAGCAGGTCTTCGTCAACCTACTCGCGAATGCCGTAGAGCATGCCGAGAGGTCGCCCGTCGACGTGACTGTGCGCCGGTCCGGCTCATTCGCGACCGTGGAGGTCCGCGACCACGGCCCGGGGATCGCCAGCGACGTGCTGCCGCAGCTCTTCCAGCCGTATGCACGGCTGGGGCAGAAGCCGTCGGCGGGGCTGGGCCTGGGGCTCTATCTGGCACGGGAGATCGTCACCGCCCACGGCGGAACGATCGATGCCGCGTCCAGCCCCGGTGAGGGGACCGTCATCGTGGTTCGGCTCCCGATCGGCAAGCGGAAGACGCGCGGCCACGAACAACCTCCGACGGGAGCGAAAGAGTGATCCGGCTGGCGATCCTCGAGGATCACCCGGCCATCTCGGAAGGGCTGACGGCGCTCATGAAGGGCGAGCCGGACGTGACCGTGGTGGGGACCGCGCGGGATAGCGTCGCGGCGGACCGCCTGATCGCGGCCCAATCGCCCGACGTCATCCTGTGCGACATCCGTCTGGCGGGGACCGTGGACGGGCTGGAGATCCTCGCCCGCCATACTCCGGGCCCGGCGTTCATCATGCTGAGCGCGTACTCGTATCCAAGCTACTACGCCACAGCTGTAGAGCGCGGAGCAAAGGGCTTCCTCTCGAAGATGGCGACTATCGAGGAGATCCTCGCGGCAGTGCGAATCGTCGCCGCCGGAGGCATGGCCTTCCCGGATGCCGCTCGCCGATCCGCTCGGACCGCTCTCCGCCCGCCGACGCCGCGCGAGGCCCAAATCCTGGCTCTCGTGGCCGAGGGGCACGCCAATGCCGAGATCGCCGATCTCCTGTCGCTGCGGGTCAAGACGATCGAGAGCCAGCTTCGCCGGATGTTCGACCGCTACGACGTGACGAGCCGGACCTCGCTGGTGCGCGTGGCCCAACGACAGGGATGGATCGAGGGCGGCCAGTAGATCGCCCGCAGACAGGGTATTCATCCTCGCGCCCGGCCCAAGTTCAGGCCTACCGTCAATAACGGCAGTGGCCGGAGCGTCTCCCGACGGTAGACCGGGAGGCGACCGCGCCGGCACGAGCGTGCCTGAGCACGAGTCACTGATGACGACCCCAGAACAGGTCTCGCCTGCTGCCGATCTGGCAGTCGGATTACCCGCACGCCGAACTGCTCCGACGGCAACGGACCGAGCGCACACATAGTCGGCCCACGACACGTGGGCAAGGAGATCAAGCCAGTGAACCGTACAGCCAGCGTTCCTATCAGACTCGCAGCCGCCGTGCTGTTCATCGGCCTGGCGGCAGCCGGCTGCGCCGGTGCCGGTGCCAGTGCCAGTGCCAGCGGGTCCACGAGTCCGACTTCGCCTGCGGCGCCGAGCCAAACCGCCTCGGAAATCCCGACTCCGATCGACACTCCCGCATCAACCGCGATAGTCGTAACCGACCCGATGAGCGCCGCCGAGGCAACCACTGCCCCCGCAGCCAATGCCGAGGCGACGAAGGCGCCCGCAGCCAATGCCCCGGCAGCCACAGCGAAAGGCGCTACGGCCGCAACTGCTGCGCTCCCGGCCGGGCCCGCGTCGGTGAATCTCGGAACCGCAGGCAACTTCGTGCTTCTGTCAAAGGCCGGAATCTCAACCACGGGAACAACCAGGATCACGGGCAATATCGGAGTCAGCCCAATCGCTGCTACCGGCCTTACCGGATTCGCGCTGGTCCTGGATAAGTCCGGCGCATTCTCTCAATCAATTGCAGTGGTCGGGAAGGTTTATGCCGCCAACTACGCCGTCCCAACGCCCAGCGTGCTAACCGTGGCCGTGAAGGACATGGAGACCGCCTACACCAACGCGGCAGGGCGGTCGGCTGGTGCCACAGGGCTGGGCGCCGGAAACATCGGCGGGCTGACGCTGGCCCCCGGCGTCTACAGATGGGGCACCGACGTCACGATCCCCACTAACCTGACCCTTTCGGGCGGCGCGAACGACGTCTGGATCTTCCAGATCTCGGGGAACCTCTCGGTCAGCTCCGCCAAGCAGGTGATCCTCGCGGGCGGGGCGCTGGCCAAGAACATCTACTGGCAGGTTGCCGGGACAACAACGCTCGGCACCACCTCTACGTTCAACGGAACCATCCTATGCAAGACGAACATCGCACTACGGACGGGCGCCGTTCTGAACGGTCGAGCATTTGCCCAGACCGCGATTACGCTTGATGCCAATTCTTGAGCCGCGAGCACTTTGAGAACCGGCTCCGCATCGGACCCAAGGTGGTCTGACCGAGCCTCAGCGACAACTCGCCGGGAAGCCGTTCCTGCGCGAGTTGTCGTGGGCTCTGAACGTTCTCCGAACCGTTACCGTATCCGCGGTTCGGGTTCCCACGCCGAATGGCTTCGCCGCCGAATCAGGTGCTCTTCATGCACTGCGCGGTGAGCCCCCCCGAGATTGCCCCTAATGCGGGCCCGTGAAAAGGATGTTGCCCGTCTCCGCCCGGCTAAGGTCTGGTAGCACCCGCTTCCGCCGTTTGGGATCTACCAATACGCTGATGGTAGCGCCGGGTTGCAGATACGGAACCATCTCGCTGGGAATGTCGTGCCGGCACACCGCGGCATACGGCGCTCCACCCCCTGGAGGCGTGACAAGCATCGAAATCTTGTACACGATGTTGAACCCGGCCATGCTCGTCTGGATGCGCTGCATGGTCTCGTCGATGGACCGGACAACAGCTGTCGAGGGTAAGCCATTCTCGATCTGATAGGTTGCGCTCCGGTCTCGCCAGATAGCAAAAGCGACAATTCCCAGGCCCAGCGCCGGGATCGCCATCATGCCCAGGACAATCTCCACTTAGCTCCTCCGATAATCCGACTCCGACTCAAGCGAGCCTCTACCAGCAGAGACTGCGGAGGCCTTCGCCCAATACGACTCCGTCGGCGGCCAAAGGTTCGCTTGAAACTCTGCTTTGCGTCTCGATCGGTCCGATTTGTGACTCGCTGCCCGCACCGGCAATATAGCGGCTGCTGACATAGCGGCTGAGAGCGAGATTTGGCTTGAGGAGGTCACGGTGAAGGACGGGATTTGCCCGAAGTGCGGACAGGCGAGCGTGTACGAGCAGGAGATGGGGGTTACCTATCGCAGTTCACACGGTGGCGCCTTCGTGATGGACGGCACCTGGCAGGTCGCCCACGACTGCGATACGCGCAGCTATTTGTGCATCCGCTGCGGCTACTTCGAGAACTACGTCGATGACGCCGAGATGCTGGCGAAGATCCCGACGGTCAAGGGGTGGACCCTCGTCGCCCCCAATCGCTTCTAGACCGGACCGGCATCGCGTCGAACCTTTGGCTCGCCAGCGAGGTCGTCCACCTGGAGGCGGCGATCGCCGAGCGGATGTAGTCGGGGCCGACGGGGCAGGAGAATTCAGGAGGTCACCGTGAAAGACGGGATCTGCCCAAAATGCGGGCAGGCGAGCGTGTACGAATGCACGAAGGGAGTCACTTACGGCAACACTGGTGCGGGCCCGTTCGTGATTGAAGGCGGATGGGGGTCGGTCGGGCACGAGTGCGACACGCATAGCTACCTGTGCACAGGCTGTGGCTACTTCGAGAACTACATCGACGATGCCGAGATGCTGGCGAAGGTTCACACGATCAAGAAGTGGACCCTCGTGAGCCCGGGTCGATAGAACGATCGTGAAGCGCCGATGAGCCCGACCGGCGGCCCCGTCGACATCCCCGTCGGGGGTCGGCCGCCGCGAAAACGCCCCTTGAGCCAGGTCGACCGAGACTTCATCGAGTCAATCAAGCGGAGCGAATCGTTCGAGGGTTTTGAGGCGCGGGTTGGAGAGACGGAGACGTATCGTCTGCAAATCCTTGGCCGGGGCGAGATGGCTTTCTACCAGGAGGGCGGGCGCGCGCTTCTGTTCGAGATCGACCCGCGGGGAGGGATCCTGTCGCGGTCGATCCGCCGCTGGGACGATGGCCTTAAGGTCACCAACGAAGAACGAGCCGTGGTCGTCGACCGAATGTCGGCCTACCTCCGTTCGCGAGGCGTCGAAGACGTTCGGGTCATTTGACCCATCCATGCGGCCACTATCCATGCGGCCCGACCGATCACAGTCAAGCCCAAACAGACCGACAGCAGCTCGACGCCCACCGGCGTGTCCTCGGGCGGCCACCGCCGGGCTAGTACCCTGAGCGGGGAGCGAGACCAGGCCCGTTCGTCGATTCGGGTACTTCACAAGCGTCGAGCTCAGAAGTCAGTCGTCAGTGGTCACGTCGAAGGTGACTGGCGCAACACCGAGGGTTCGAGCGATCAAGCCACGGGCACCGTCCAGCACCCCGGCCGTCGGCGATCAACTCACGATCGCTTGCCATGCGCTGACGTAGCTCGTCCATCACTCACCCCCACCTCCTCGACGCCGTAGGCAAGGATCATCCTCGACCAGCTGGCGCGGTCGGTCAAGCCGCGAGGATGTCAGATCGGCTCGAGCTTTGCGGACAAACGACCCAAGCCGGTGTAACCCCGATCGGCGACGATCGCGGCGACCCTGGGCAGGCGATTGGCGCTGAACTCGTCGGCGAGGCGTTCGCGACCGACCTTCACGTCGTGCGGCTTCGCCGGATCCACCCGAGTCGCAATCGGCAAACCCAGGATCTCGATGACGATGCTCCGCTTGGCTCCGATCGGGCGACCGCCTCGTCCGCTGGCGTTGTGAAAGGTGAGGCCAGCTCGGCCGCCTCGCACGGTCTGGCCGTCAATCATCACCATCGAGGGATCGGCCTGGCGGTTCTTCTTGAGTCTGATCTCCTGGGCGAGCAGCTTCATCGCCCGATCCCAGACGCCGTTGCCCCGCCAGCGTCGCCACTGTTGCCAAACGGCAGGCCAGGGCGGGTATCGGTCAGGATGAGCAGCCACTCCGGGTCTTCCAGCTCGATTACCGCCGCCATGCCGGGCGGTCTGGCGGGCGGGGGTGACAGGTTATGTGGCACAGACGGGCCAACCCGAGCGTGAAAGTTCATTCACAGGCTCTTAGCCGGGATCAGATGCTGGCTCTATACTGGCCGCCGTCGCGCTCGAGATCGTGGCATCGGATCAGATGCTCTATCTGAGCGTGGACTTGCGACAAACAGGGCGCCCGTAGCTCAGTGGATAGAGCATCTGACTTCGGATTGCCCGGACGTATGCTCTGTCCGCTACGAGGGGATGGGGCATGCAAAACGAGCAGGATCAGATGCTCTAGGTGAGCACGGTCGGGCGCTTGCCATTCTCGACTTCAAGGTGAGAGGCCGGATTATACGCCTCGGCGCCTGGGCTCTCGCCCGTTAGGCATCACCCGATCGGGCGCGTCACGGCGATTAGGCGGCACCGATCCGGTCGTGGTTCCACCTGAGTCGCACTGAGGGCGGGCCACCGGCCTTGAAGACGTCGGTTGAGACTCTCACACCTTCACTGGGTGCAACTCAGTCGGATGCGGCCGTTTGTTATCAGCCCGCTAACGATCCGATTGCACTCCACTCTCATCGTCTGACCCGATGATCACGTACCAAGACGTTCCGAGCCGCCTTGGCGAGCCCCAGTTGCTCGCATGCGATCTCGACGGAACGCTCCTCGACCCGGACGGCATCCTGCGGCCGGCAATTCGCGACGGCATCGGGGCTGTGGTTGCCGCCGGTGTCCGCGTCGTGCTTGCCACGGGTCGATCGACCTGGGGGACGACCGCAGTCGCCCATGGACTCGGCCTGTTCGGGCCGCACATCACGATGAACGGCGGCACGTACGGCTCGCCGGTGACCGGCGAGCTGGTCTGGGCCCGTCGCCTCACGCCCGATGTCGTAGTCGATGGGCTCGTGTTCGCGCAGGAGATCGGCTCGTCGCCCCTGATGTGTTTCCTCCACCGCCACGTCTGTCAACGGGGCCGAAACGGCGAACCCTCCGTGCCCGACTTTGCGGACGGCCCGCGCCTCCGCGTCGTGGACTCGCTCGTGGACATGGCCGACTACGGTCCGATCAGGATCTACATACCGGTCCCGGCTGTCGAACACTCGCGGTTCGTGGCGCAGGCGCAGGAGTGGTTCGGCGATCGGGCGTCGATCGTGTACGGCGACCAGAACGGCCTCGAGGTTATGGCGCCGGGCACGAACAAAGGCGAGGCGCTGCGTCTCGTGGCGGCCTCGATGGGCCTGGAGATGGACGAAGTGGCGGCCATCGGCGACGGGCCGAACGACAGGGAGATGCTGAGGTGCGCCGGCCGAAGCGCGGTGCTGCTGCCGCAGCCGGGCGCCGCGCCGGTGGCGGGGCTCCCATTTGGGGAAGCGACGGAGGTGGTTCCGTCGTCGGCTGACGACGGTGCTCTGGAGGCCTTGCGTCGCTTCTTTCCCTCGATCGAATTCGGCCGGACGGGAGCTGTTAGGAACCTGCGAATCGCCGGTAGATCGCGGCGTGACGACGACCCGGGGCCCGGCCTGGACACGACGGCCGCCTGAGGCACCCAATCGACCGCGGCTTCGCCTGCACCGCCCTCGACCGCTACGATTGCCTTCGACCCAATGGGTCGGGCATATGAGATGGATCCGGAGGAAGCTCGCTGTGGCTGGTCAAGACCCCGATCCGATGACCCCCGACAGCCTGGAGCATGCCCTCGGGTGGCTGGAACGCAACCTCGACGACATGACGGACGCCGCCCGCCGCCAGGGCGAGGCCATCCGCCGGCAGACAACGATGCTGCCCCCGGTTCTGTCGGTGCCGTCGACCGAAGCGCCGGCATCTACCGAGGACGTTGCCGCCGGCGCGGCCAGGGCGATCGCCGCATACGACGCTCTTCGAGCCTCTTCGGGCCGCACGGCGTCCACGGCGTCCAGGCCGTCCACGCCGTCCGCCGCAGTCGCGAAGCCTGCGTCCCAGGCCGATCCTTCGGCCGTTCCCGCCGATCCCACGGCGCCACCGTCGGCACCCACCACCGATTCCACCACGCCGCTTCTCGATTCCCTCGGACGCGACCTCACGGCACTCGCAGCTCGGGGTGAGTTGAGCCCCATCATCGGCCGGCAAGCCGAGATCGGGTCCGTGATCGAGATCCTGTGCCGCTCAACCAAGCGCAACCCAGTCCTGCTCGGACCCGCCGGATCGGGCAAGACGGCGATCGTGGAGGGTCTGGCACAGCGCATCGCCGCGGGCGACGTGCCGGAGATGCTGAAAGGCACGCGGATCGTGGAGATCCCGCTGGCGTCGCTCGTGGCCGGCACCAGTTACCGCGGCCAGCTGGAAGAACGGCTGCAGGCGCTCGTGAAGGAGGCGTCGCGGCCCGGGATCGTCCTGTTCTTCGACGAGGTGCATCTGCTGGCGGGCGCCGGCAAGAGCGACGGCGGTCTGGGCGCCGACCAGGTGTTCAAGCCGGCGCTCGCGCGCGGCGACATCGCCGTTATCGGCGCCACCACGCCCGACGAGTACCATGCCACGATCGAAAAGGACGACGCTCTGGCACGCCGCTTCACGACGCTGGCCATCCACGAACTGTCGAAGGACGAGACCAGGCCGATATGCCTCGCGGTCCGGGACCAGCTCGCGAAGTCGCGCGGAGTGACCGTCGCGGACGACGCGATCGACGTCCTCCTGGCGTTCGCCGAGAAGCGCATCGCCAATCGACGCTTCCCCGACAAGGCAATCGACCTGCTGGAACAGGCCGTGGCGGAGGCCATCGTCGCCGGTCGGAAGACCGTGTCCGCCGACGACGCCACTCGGACTACCCAGGTCTGGGAGACGCGAGCCTCGTCCACGCCCACGCTGGATCGTTTCGGGCGGGACCTGATCGCCCTGGCGAAGGCCGGCTCACTGACGCCGATCGTAGGACGTGAGCGCGAAATCGACGCCGTGACGGAGATCCTGCTCCGTCGAACCAAGCGAAACCCGCTGCTTCTGGGTCCGGCCGGATCGGGCAAGACGGCCATCGTGGAGGGTCTGGCCGAGAAGATCGCCGCCGGCGACGTGCCGGCCGCCTTGTCCGAGATCCGCATCTTCGACGTCGCGATCTCCTCGCTCGCCGGCGCAATCGAGCGCGAACCGGACCGCCTGCGCGATTTCCTGGCCGAAGCGCGCCACCCATCCGTGGTGGTGTTCTTCGACGAGATCCACCAGCTGGCCGCTCCCACGTCGCGTGTTCTCTCGGAGTCGCTCAAGCCGGCCCTGGCACGAGGCGACCTGGCCTGCATCGGCGCAACGACTGGAGCCGAGTACCAGGCTTACATCGAGCCCGAGGCGGCGCTGGCCCGCCGTTTCTCGCCCGTTCAGGTGGAACCTATGGACGACGCCGGCGTGCGCATGGTGCTCGTGGCCGTGCGGGATGGACTGGCGAAGTCGCGAGGCGTCCGCGTCACGGATGAGGCCCTTGACGAGATGATCGATCTCGCCGACGCGTACATGCCCGGGCGATCGTTTCCGGATAAGGGCGTAGACCTGGTGGAACAGGCCGTGGTCTTCGGTGTGGTCCGCAAGATGGCCGTCGTCGATCGCGACGCCGCCCGCGAGTCGACGGCCGCTTTTCTCGGGCTCCTGCTGGATCCCTCCGACGCGCTGATCGCGCTGAAGTTCGCAATCGCGCGAAAGGGCCTGCTCCCGGCCGATGCCGCCGCGGCGTTGCTCGCCCGTCTCGGTGTAACGCTCCGCGGCCTCGATGCGCGAGCAGCTCGTCCGGATGCCGTCGTGCTGCTCGCGGGTCCCGCTGCGGCCGCGGCCGATCAATTGTCCGCGACCTGCGCCGAGGCGCTTTTCGGCAGGACGACCGCGCGGATCACGATCGATCTGTCGTCCATGACGGAAGACTCGACAATCTCCACGCTGCTGGGCTCCGCGCCCGGTCTTGTCGGATCCGATCGCACGTTGCCGCTTCACGAGTTGCGCCGCTCGCCGCGGCAGGTTGTGCTCTTCACCGGCATGGACCGGTGCGCGGCCTCCATCCGCCAGACGATTGGAGCGGCCGCGGCGAGCGGGGCCTTCACGGACGCGATGGGACGGACGATCCCATTGAGTTCGGCGGTGGTCGTGCTCACCGCCCCTGATCTACCCGTGTCCGTTGCCGCGGATCTGGCAGCGTTGCTTGGGCCGGACGTGGTCGGTGTTTGCGACGTGGTTGCGACCGCCGCCGCCGCCCCGGCCGCGGCGGCGGGCACGGACGGAACGGACTGGATTGCCGGCGAACTGCTGGCGCCCCTAGCCCGCCGCTTCGCTCGGTCGGGCATCAACGTGACTTTCGACCCGGCTTTCGTGGAGTGGCTCCGGGTGCACCTGAACGGCAACGGCGCCGGCGACCGACCCGCGGAAACGCCGGACGCGTTCGTGGATCGGGTGGTCACGCCTGCGCTACTCGCGTCGGTGGGGAAAGCGGCGGGCGCCAGATACACGGCCGTAATCGTGGACGGCGCGCCGGTACTTCACGCGTCCGGCGAGCGCTAGCGGGACTCAGCCTCGAGTTCGCTCGCGCACTGCTTCGCGTTCCGAAACTGCAGGCTCACCTTGCGCCAGCGCCACCGGCGCACTCGGCGCGCTCACCGCCGAGGCGGACCCGGAGGGTTCGGGAATGTCGAGCGACGAACCGCCGAACTTCTCGGCCAGGAACCGACCGTGAGCTTCGAGACGGTCCGTGTCGTGTGCCACTATCGCCTCGGCCACCTCTGACATCTTCTGGTTCATAAGGTTCAGTTGAGCCAGCAACGTGTCATGAGCGCTCTTCCGACCGCCCAGGCTCCGGTTGGCGTAGAGGCGGGGGAGGGCCAGGTATGCGTTCAGCGCTTCCGGCAGATACGACAGGGCCGTCTGCCGGATCAGGTAGACGTTCGGATCCACGGCCGCTTGCCCGCTGTTGCCGCCGTTGCCGTTCCCGAGCGTCACCAAGATGGAGTCGCGGATCTGGCCGACGGTCGCGTAGATGTCGTCCTCCACACGACCCTTGATCGACCTCATGAGCTGGTCGAGGGCGTTCTTGATGCTCGCCGAATCGCCGGCTCCCGCAAGCGTCAGATCCAGCGCGCGTTCGCCGGGGACCAGAAGCGCGCCGATCAGGTACAAGCCCGCCGTGATCGGAAGCCACTCGGTGCCGGGGATCAAGCCGCCGAAGTGAAGCGCCAGGCCTCCCAGCGCGAGCAGGCAGGCGACGATGTTCTTTCGCGAGTAGAGGAACGCCTCCAGGCGTCGGCTCACTGATAGCCTCTGATCTGTTTGAAGATTTGGTCCAGGGATGTCGTCTTCGCATCGAAGACGGTGCCGCCGGTCAGGGTCGCGATCGACTTCATATCGCTGACCGCACCCTCGCCAAAGAGTATCGGATAGACATGAACCGCCTGAACGTTGGCGGGCAGGCTCTGATACTTCGACTGTAGGTTGCCATAGCTGTCGCCGGTGTTGCTCTCTCCGTCGGTCATGAGCACGATCGAGTAGAGCCGGTTGGGGTCGTTCGAGACGCTGGTGCCGACGACCGAGTAGGCACGGTCGAGGGCGCTGTAGATGGCGGTGGAGCCGCCGGCATCGAGCCCGTCGATGTATTGCCGGATCGCGGACATATCGGGGCCGTTGGGGTTTGTGTCGTCGATCGTGAAGGTGCGGACGTCGTTCACGTCGGTCGAGAATGTGATGAACGTCACGTCCTCACGAGCGCGGAAGCGTGAGAACTGCCCGGTCACCGACGTGTCCAGGCCGGTCAGCTGGGTGAGGGCGTGCTTGAGGTTGTCGAGCCGATCGCCGTTCATGGAGCCCGACAAATCCAGAACGAAGATAGCACTGGCGGGCCGCCGGACTTGATCGAGGTAGGTGGTGAGCAGCGAGTTGATCGTGTCCAAACGAGATGGGAAGGGAAGCGAGACCAGGGTGGTGGTCGGGAACTTGGGGTCCAGCGCGACTCCGGGAATCGCCGGGCGGCGATTCGTGTCGGTCATGATCCGGCGCTGCTGCTTGGGGTCCAGGAGCCAGCCCACGACCTTCTGGTACGCGGGCTGCTTGGCCGAATTCAGCAGCATCAGCGGGTAGTCCGCGGTGAGGATCCCTTCCTTCGGGTACACCAGGGAGAGCTTCTCGGTGAGCTGGCTGCCCGCGTTGAGCGACATCAGGACGGACTCGTAGTTCACGATTCCGTCGATGTTCGCCTGTTGCCGCACGTAGTCATCCGCAAGAAAGCCCGACGATCCCGCCGTCAGTACCTGGCCCTTGAAGAAGTCCTTCAGCGCCGCCGTGTCGATCTTGCCGGTGTCGATCGCGTCGGAGCTGCCTGACAGCGCAGTGGCCACGCCGATCAGCGCCGAAAGCCCGGTGTTGGAGCTGGCCGGGTTCGTCATCGCGAACTTGAACGAGCCGCTCGCCGAGGCCGTCTGGACGTCCTTCCAGGTCACGTCCGGTCTTCCGGCCCAGTCCAGCCGGGTCGCAACGGACTGCTTCACCCCGATGACAACCGGGCTGAGCATGATCTTGTTGGAGGCGACAACGCGCTTGCCCGCGTTCGGCAGGAGCTTCAGGTAGTTGCCCAGGCTGAACCAGGCAACGTCGACCTGCTCTCCGCCGTCGATTCGCTCGGCGCCTTCGAGGGTGCCTGAGTAGCTCAACGACAGCGTGACTCCGGTGGCCGCCCGGAGATCGTCGAGCATCGGCACGATGTCCTTGACCTCGGAGCCGGCCAGCACCGTGAGCGTGTTCGGGTCGTTGGGATCGACCACGGGAGACGCGCCTGAGCTGTCGCACGCCGTGGCGCTTGCCGCCAGAACTGCGACGGCGGCGATGACGCCTAGCCTGCGTCCGATGTCCCCCAAATATGGGCGGCGCATCTGGGTCCCCTCCTACTTCAAACTGAGGCTCGTGCCGTCGCCAGATTGATCGCGCGAGCGAGCGCGATCGAGGTACGTCTGGGCCTTGCCGATCTGGGTGGACAGCGCGTCGATCGTCTTGCTCATGTTGTCGAGCGCCTTGATCTTGAACGTGTCGATCTCGTCCATCGTGGCGTAGATGTTGTCGAATGCCGCCTGCAGCTTCTGCACGTCAATCGTGGAAGAAGCGGCCTGCTCGTTGATCTGAGTCGACTGCTGGCGCAGCAGCACGGACGTGCTCTCGATCAGGTTGGAGGTCGTGCTGTTGAGGGCTGTGATCTGATCCAGAACGAGCTTCTGGTCGGAGAGCGCCTGCGCGACGATGACCGCGGTGCGAAGCGCCGAGACGGTTGTGGTCGTGGCCCGGTCCACGCCGCGGATAAGCTCCAGGTTGTTGCGACGGATCACGTCCAGCGCCAGGTAACCCTGCACGCTGACCGCGAGTTGCGTCGCCAGATCCTGCACCTTCTGCCGAACGGTGAAGAGCATGTCCTCCTTGAGGACTTTGGCCTTGTCGGGGTCGGTGGTCTCGATCTGCGCGATGCGAGCGGTCAGTCCGGCGTCGAGCTTCTGGGCCAGGTAGATGTACTGGCGCAGCCGTTCCATGATCTGCCAGAGGTTGGCCTTCTCCTGCTCGATGTCGGCGTTGTCCTGCTGGAGCGAGTCCTGCCCGTGGTACAGCGCCGTGATGATCGCGTTGATGTGACCCTGGCTTGACTGGTACTTGGCGAAGTAGTCGCGCAGTCGGTCACCGAACGGCAGTATGCCGAGTATCTTTTTGGGCGAGAGCATGTCGCCCTGATGCGCCGGGTCCAGGTCGTCGATCTGGCGGCGCAGCTGGACGAGGCTGCTCGATACCGCGGACGAGCCCGAAAGGCCGCCCTTCTGCATGGACGCGACAGGACGATCCAGCAGCCGCGATGAGACCTGGGCCGACGCCTTGATGTCGTCCTCGCCGAGCTTGCGAATGTCGGTCACTTTGGCGTCGAGCTTGGGGTCGTTGACGTCCAGGCTGGAGATGGCGTCCAGATAGCCGGCCACCATGCCGTCGAGCTTCTTGACCGTCTCGGGGTCGAGCTTCACGGCGTCCGTGGCCTGAGTTGGGGCCACAGCAGCGACTGGCGCGGGCGGGGTCAGCGTCAGCGTGCCGGTCTCGGCCGTCGCGCTCGCGGCCGCGGGCGACGCCGCGCCGGCGGGGGATGCCGCCGGAGCCGAGATGTTGTCGATGTCCAGGGAGTCGGTCACGGAAGGGTCCTCCAGCGGGGGGCGGGCTGCTAGCCGTTTGTGTACAGCTGCTCGAGTCGGGTAATCATCTTCTCGAGGGTTTCATATGTAGGTGGGTCGATCACCGAGACGATCGAGTCGGGGACGGGGAGCGCATTGTCCGACACGAACTTCTTGAAGCTGGCTGTGTCGCTCGTCCGGAAGCCGAACTCGGTCTCGAGTTGACGAATCCCCGGATCGCTCGAGAGGAATTCGCCCAGCAGCTTCGCGTTGTCATCCAGCGCAACCAGGCTGTGCTTGGAGAAGATGGTCGGCTCCGGATACATCAGCTGCATATTGGCCGTGATGCTGCCGTCCTTGGAGGCCGCACGAGTGATGTATTGCGATTCGTAGATCATCACCATTGGGCTCTTGCCCATGCCCTGCACCAGATAGTCGTCGAAGGGAACCTCGGTGCTGTTTTCAACGAACCCCTGCTTGAGGAAGAGCGGCGAGACGACCGGCATCACCGTGTTCACATCCGGATCGCTCTGGACGATGTTGTCGCCGTTGGCGACATAACTCGCGAGCGATAGATACATGGCCGCCGAGTTGGAGGTCCTCGGGTCCGTCGACGTGATCAGGACGGACTTGTTGACCTGATAGTCCGTGTTCCCCGACAGATCGGACCACCGGGTGCCTTTGCCGATCAGCTTGATGAACGCGTCCATGTCCAATCCGATGTACCCACCGCGCTGATGCGCGACACCGGCCCCGAGCAGAAGGTTCACGATCGGTTTCCAGGAGGCGATCACCATCGGCGTATAGAACGGCTGATAGATCGTGCTCCCGGGATGGTCGTTCTTGATCTTCTGTGCCGCGGGGACGCCAGCCGGAAAGGCGAAGTCCAGCTTCGATAGGTCCGACTGGGCGATCTGCCGGGATCCGGCGGTCCTCACGTTCACCACGAATCCGCCCCGCGCGAGGGCATCGATCACCCGCTGATCCTGGAAGAACGGCAGCTTCTCGGAGCCGATCAGGCCGCTCAAGGCCATCGTGGGCGTGGGGCTGGCCCCGGACGACCCGACGTGAATCGAGGTCGCGATGCCTATGCCGACACCGATGATCAGGATGACGGCCAGAGCGACGGCTGCCACTCGACGAGGTGCTAATGCCACCCCGATGCTCCTCTCCAAGTCCCGAGCGATTTGCCGGCCCGGACGCGGTGCTTACGAAGTTGACGGCGTCCCGACGCCGGACTGTTTCTGGCCCATCGGTGTCCGCGAATGTGGGCTCCAGCCTTCGTCCGAACCCAATTCGAGAGGTGAGTCCATCGTGAAATGGGTTTGTTAACGGAGTACTAACGAGACAATAAGGGGCGCGGCCTGTCCTGCCAGCGCGCGTCCCCTGGTGAGACTCGCCACGGCGCCGGGAGGTTCGACGTCGGCAATCTGCGCGTGCGACCGGCTGTCGCCGGATGGCCGCGGTTGAGCGATACCTCAGCCAGGCCGGGTCGCAATCGGACTCGTTCGCCGACACGGATCCAATGACCGGGAGGATCGGATCCGTGCGGCGGCGGGCGAACAGTCTGGCTCGCTTTATGCCTTACCGAGACTCTCGCTTGCCCTGGGTTCGTTGGAGTCGGGTTTCCCCCGATCCGGGCGCTCGGTCTGCCGACGTTCCCGAACGTCTCAGGTGCTGAATGAGTGATGTGCCCGGATCCTCAGGGGCGAATGTCGGGCAGGCGGTTCCTCCGTCGATACCACACGACGGCGATCAGGGCGCAGGGGAGTGCCAGACAGATGAATAGGAGCAGCAGGATTGGCGTGGAGCCGGACGTACCGATGGGGCCGTCCCATGATGAGGTAGCGGGTGGCGTTGCGGACGAGCCCGGGGTCGCGGTGGCACCGCCGATGGATTCGACCGGGGTGGGCGTGGCGATCGGGGAGGGCGTGGGGACCGGGGAGGCAGCATCGCCCTCAACCACGCCGCTGACGCTGACGATCGCCCTGGAGAGTTCCGAAGGAGAGGGCGACGGAGTCGCGGCATCCGCAGGCACCACAACCGGAGCCGGCAGGTCGGAGTTGGCGGAGGCGCCGGTCTCGGCGCCCATCAGCACGACGGCGAGGCCGAGTACCAGTAACAGGACTGAGAACCTTCGCACCGGTACGACACCCTCGGGATCTGGATCGGTCAATAGGAACGCTGTCGGGAACTCTAGCAGCCACAATCGGTTTGGGCCATGGGGCGGTCCCCTTGACGCACCGATTGAGCAAAGCTTAGCGGCGCGGAGCAGCTAAGCCCCGGCGGGTCGCGGAATTCATCCGAATCCGGTACCAAAAGGCGGTTGCGCTAACGCACCGGAAACACAGCGAACATGAAGCCCTTCTACGGTGACTCCCGTATGCGGTCTCTGGGACTCGGTGGGAGTCCCTCCTTGCCACTGGAGGAGGCATCGTTCGTGCACATCCGTCGTAGGAGCGGGATCGTCGCAGCCCTGTCCCTCGCGCTGCTCTCGTTTGTCGTCGTGGGGAACGTAGCCGCGGCTGGCAGCGCTACTCTGCGAATTGTCCCCAGTTCGGACACCGTAGCGAAGGGCGCAAACTTCACCGTCCGCGTGGTTCAGAACGCCAGTGTGCCTACTTCCGGCACCTCGGCGACCGTCACTTTCGACAAGACCAAGGTCCAGGTTCAATCCGTCGAGCGGGGCCAGGCCCACAAGGCGTCGCCGGTCTTCCTGCCGTCCGACCTGCCGGGTGCAATAGCCGCGGCCAACCGCAGTGGCCAGCTCAAGAGCATCGCCACGGCCTTCCTGCCACCGGACAACGTTCCGACCGGGGATCAGGACTTTCTCATCATTACCTTCTCCGCGATCGGTTGCGGCCAGGTGAGCTTTGGCCTGCCGATCGGGACGCAGGGAGTGGATGCGGTGCTGATCGATGGCACCGAGGCCGGATGGGGCAATCCGGTTCCGGTGACCACGAAAGGGGCAACAGTAAGCATCGACTGCAGCGCGACCGCCCCGACCGAGGCGGCAGCGACGGACGCGCCGGCAGCGGCAGCCGCGGCAGCCGCTGCCGTCTCCAAAGGCCCGGCTGACACCGCGAATGCGGCGCCCGCCGAAACGGTTGCGGGCGTGACCGACCCGCCGGTCGTGAACGCTGCGGTCGTCGGGACGAACGGCACTTCGGCCGGATCCGGCGGCAGCCTTCCGCTCTGGCTGCCCCTGCTCCTGGCGATCCCGGCCCTGCTGCTCATCGGCTTCGTGCTGCTCAAGCGCCCTATCCGCAAACCCGGCTAGGCACTCGCGCTGCGCATGGCGATCGAAGGCCATGCGACGAAACTCGACCATCGCCAAACCTGCTGGCTCATTCGGGCTGAACGTGCAGTCCTGACCGAATAGGCCGTCCATCCGAGGAACGGAGGTGAGAAAGGACCGAATCTCGGCGCATGGCTCTTGAGATTAACACACCGAAACCCTTAGCGAGGAACCAGACAACGATGAACATGTTGTCGAAGACCATTCGGACGCTGTCGGCCATGGTTGGCTCGGCCGTCCTGGTCGCGGGCACGCTTGTAGTGGCCGCCCCGGGCATGGTCGCCGCCGCCGGGCAGTGCCCGATCACCATCAATGAGCAGGGCTCCACAACCGTGTACCCGGCTCTCATCGCAGCGCAGGCCGGTTTCCAGGCTTCTACCGGCTGCACCATCAACATCGTCGGCAACGGCTCCGGCGCCGGCCTCACGGCCCTTCTCGCCGGCCAGGTCAACATTGCCGCTTCCTCCCGCCCGCTCAACGCGGGCACCGAGCAGAACAACCTCTACGCGTGGCAGATCGGCGGCGACGCCATGGTGCTCGCCGTCCAGAACTCCTCCGCGATGAGCGCGATCAGCTCGATCTCCGTGAACCAGGTTCAGGGCATCTACCAGGGCACGATCACGAACTGGAACCAGATCAACGGGTCGTACCCCAGCATGCCCATCGTTCCGCGTTCACGCACGACCGTCTCGGGCAGCTACAGCGATCAGCTGCGGCTCTTCGGGATCAACACCGGCCTGGAAGCGACCACCATCACCAACACCGGTCTTCCCCGGCTCGCCACGAGCCAGGATGAGGCCGACGCCGCCTGCAACAACGCGGGCCAGGTTGTCTATACCAGCCTCGCCAACCTCCTGACGTTCGGCCCCGCCGGCTCCGGTTGCCTCAAGGCGCTCTCGCTTGCAGCGGGCAGCACCTCGAACTTCGTCGCACCGAGCGTGACCAGCGTCCAGAACGGGACGTACCCCGCCCCGCGCCAGCTCTTCCTCGCCATGCAGAAGTGGGCCGTCCTCGGCGGCACCGCCACGACTGACACCTCGGCCAACGTGAAGGCCATGGACCTCGTCAACTACATGCTCAGCACCGCCGGTCAGACCACGGTCGCGCAGGTCGGGTTCGTGAACGCTGCCGTCCCGGCAGCGCAGCCGGTCCTCGACTACGACGTGAACCTCGACGGCGCCATCAGCCTGGGCGACCTGGGCAACATCACCGGCCGCTGGGGCCAGACCTCTCCCTGCAACGGCTGGATCCGTGCCGACGTGAACAACGACGGCGGCGTCGGTCTCGCCGACATCGGCAGGGTCACCGCGCATTGGGGCCAGGTGGGCTTCGTCGCCCCGTAGGCTCGCTGATCAACTGTCCTAGGGAATAAGTGAGGAGTAAGACAGTGAATCGCACTCGCACCAAGCTGGCCGCTCTCGGCATGGGCGCCCTGCTGACAATCGGCGCGCTCGTGCTCCCGATGTCGGCTTTCGCGGCCGGTAACTCGATCTCGGTCAGCCCGTCGACCACGACGGTCTCGCCCGCCGGCAGCATCGGCAGCACCTTCTCCGTCAACGTCACCGCCAACGGCACCGTTGCCATCAGCGGCGCCGGGGCGGCCCTCAACTTCGACAAGACCCGCCTCCAGGTGACCGCCCTCGCCAAGGACGCAACTGAGGTCGCCAACGGCGTCTCTTACGCCGGCTTCCCCACCGCCGCGACGACCGCCACCTTCATCGCCAACGCCAACGCGGCCGGCCAGATCCCCACAATCGCTTGGACGTACACCGACGGCGCGAGCGCCGAGACCGCCGGCGTTGAGCACGGCATCTTCAGCGTGACCTTCCAGGTCATCGCTGTCGGCAACAGCAGCATCGATCCCATCATCGGCCTCGGCGGCCTTCTTGACGGCACCTCCGCCAACTACGGCGCATCGCTTTCTTCGATCTCGCTGAACAGCGGCGTGGTCTCCAACCCCGCGCCGACCGCGACGCCGGTTGCCACCCCGACGCCGGTTGCCACTCCGACCCCGGTTCCGGCTTCGGCTCCCCCCGGCTCGGGCACGACCAACGTCAACGGCACCCTCGACTCCGGCTTCCTGGGCCTCACCGTCCCGGCCAACGTCACGATCCCGCTCGTTCGGAACGCGACCAACACGAAGGACGTTCAGGTCACCGTGTTCAGCAACATCATGTGGAACCTGCAGGTCAGTGACCCCAAGGCCACGCACACCGGCTTCATGACCGACGGCGTCAAGGTTCTCTCGAACCCGATGCACGTCCTCGCGGCGCCGACCGCCGACGCCAACCTGTCCAACCCCACCACCCCCAACACCATCGTCTCAGGCTCGAACAGCGCCAACGTCATCTCGACGCTGAGCCAGTTCGTGGCCTCGACGGACCAGCCCGGCTCCTACGGGATCCAGATCCTGTACTCGGCCGTATCCGGGTTCTAGACCCGAAACGTTGACCCCGAGGGGGGTGGCCGTAAGACCACCCCCCTCCTCTCTTGACGGAAGGCGACGGATGCACTCTCACCTCGGACGAACTGTTCGTGCACTCCTGTTCGGAGCCTTGCTCGTGCTGGGGCAGGCCGGCATCTCGGCCGCGGCGTCGCCCTCGACCCCGCAGGCGTCCCCGACCGTGCAGATACCAGTGGACAAGGGGGCCCTGAACGTTACGCCCCCCGTGATCAGCCTGGCAGCTACGCCCGGTGCTTCGACCACCGCCGAGCTGACGGTGCGCTCCGCCGCTCTCCAGGACGTGAAAGTCGTGGCCGCTGGATTGGGCCAGACGACGGATGGCGGCTTCCAGCCCATCGAGGCCGCGCAGGACGCGAGCCCCTATTCCGCCCGATCGATGATCACGGTCAGTCCTCAAAGCTTCCGGATGCAGCCCGGCGACTCCCAGATTGTCAAGGTAACCGTCAACGTCCCTACCGGCGCCGGCGATGGCACCCGCTACGCCATCCTCAAGATCACCAGCACGCCCGTCTCCGGCACGGAGAACGTCGGCTTCGGCACCGAGCTTGGCGTTAGCTCGCTGATCACCCTGACCAACACCAGCCAGACGAAGACGGGCTCCATCAGGGCCCTCGCCGTCGGCAAGCCGGTCGCGGGCCAACCCCTGGTCGTGACCGGGACGATCGTGAACACGGGCAACTCCCACTACGGAGCCACGCCCAACCCGGTGAACGCCATCGCCACTCTGACCAACGCAAACGGCGACGTCGTGACCAGCGGCAAGACCGTCCTCACCGGGAACTCGATCGTGCCCACCTTCGGCCGTCAGTTCTCGATCTCCCTCAGGGCGGGCAACGGCCTGAGCGACGGCAAGTACCGTCTCGCGGCCGAGGCGGCCCTGCAGGATGGCACCGTCCTGGACCAGAAGTCGCTCGATTTCACGATCTCAGGTGGTGAGGTTGTTCTTGGGGCAACCGCGGCGACGTCCGGCAACGGGCCAGCCGGCAATGGAAACTCCGACAGCGGGGGGATGCTTGTACTGATACTCGGTGCGTTCACCGCTGCCCTGCTCGTTCTCGTCGTGATCAACGTGCTGATCTACCGCCGTCGCCAGAACCGCCCGGCCGCGGAGTGATCCTACCGGCAAGGAGAGCGCGGCCTTGGACCTGAACAAGAGCGTCGGCTGGCTGCCGCACCGTCGCATACGGCTGGCGTCCGCGGCGCGTGGCCTGCTTGCCGTGGCGTTCGCGGTGACGACCCTCCTTGGCGTCAACGGCACGGCATCCGCTGCGTCCGGGGCCACGATGAAGGTGAGCCCGTCGGTCTCGAGCATTGCCGGCGGCACGACTTTCACCGTCGATATCGTCGAGAGCGCGAGCGTCGGCACTATCGGCGCGAACGCGACCCTCACGTTCGACCCAACTCTGGTCCAGGTCACCGGCATGAAGGCAGGGCCCGCATATGGCAAGGGCCTCTCTTTCTTCGGCATCTCATTCGATGGTTCAACCGAGAAGGCGGGGGCCGCCGCGACCAAGGCAAACCAGACCGGGACCGTGGTCTTCGAGGCCTCGGGCATCATTCCGGCGGGTGATGCCACGGTCGTCACCATGACGATGGAGGCCGTCAAGGGTCCGGGCGGCAAGGCGAGTCTCAGTCTCCGCGCCCCGTCTCTGCTCGATCAGGACGGTAACGCCCTGCCCATCACCGGCACGAACGGCGCCGTGACGGTCGCGCCGACGCCTGGAGTGACCGCCCCTCCGAAGCCTTCGGGCCTGGTGGACGCCAGTGCGCTACCCGACTCCGCCGTGATGACCTTGATCCCCGAGCGCCCCCAGGTGGCCGTCGGCGAATCCGTGACCGTCGAAGTCAAGATCGCCACCACCAGCACTCAGATCGGGCTGATCAAGGCATCCCTCGCATTCGACAGCTCGTTGCTTCAGGTCCAGAAGGTCGAAGCTGGGCCTCTTGTGAAGGGAGCGACGCTTCAGTCCGGTCTCACAACGATCGCGGCTGGTATCGACCTGGCGAATTCGAGCGGCAAGCTGAACGAAGTCCGGATCACCGTACCGTCCGGAGCGGACTCGCAGGGGATGGATGGCACCGTCCTGATAATCACCCTGAAGGGCGTCGCCAACGGAACCTCCACGCTTGACCTGGGCGCGGGACTGGAGACGCCCGATGCCGGATCCATCCCGGTCGTCGCACAGCCGTCGCAGCTCGTCGTGGGCTCCGGTGGCACGCAGCCGGACGCCGGCACAACCGGCACCGACTCGAACGGCGGAGGGGGCGGGGGTGCCGACCCCTTGTTCGTCGCGCTCGCCGCGATCCTGACCCTGCTGGCGCTTGGGGACTTGATCATCCTCGTGTTGCCTCGGCGCGCCGGGAGGCAGCGGCTCTCGCTGCGCCGATGGCCGTTCGTCGTCTCGCTTGCACTTGGGCTCATCCCAGTGCTCATGTTCGCCGGAATTGTTGTGATCGTCGTTATCAACGCCTTGCCGGCGGTTGGCGACCCGGGTCTTGGATCGCTTCTCGGCGACAAGTTCATCTACCAGTTCTCCGGCCAGGGCACGCAGGGCAATTGGACGTGGGGCCTGCTGCCAGCTCTGTGGGGAACTGTCGAGATCACGCTTGTGGCGGTTCTCGTGGCCCTGCCGGTGTCTCTCGCCATGGCGGTCGTCTCCACGGAATTCCCCATGGGCCCAGTCGGACGAGTGGTCCGGCCACTCGTAAGCATGCTGTCGGGCATCCCGCCGATCGTCTACGCCGTCTCGCTCCTTGTCTTCGTCCACCTATTCATGATCCCCAAGTTCGCCGCCAACTCGTCCTTCAACGCGTTGAAGTTGGATCCGACGACGATTGGGGCGAACGCCGCGACGTGGCCGCCGTCGGGCGTGCCCTTCGACCCAGGGTCGTATCCGTGGGGAACCACGATGGTCGGCGGCAATAGCGTCCTGCTCGGCGGGATCCTGGTGGCGCTACTACTCGTTCCGTTCATGACCCCCATGATCGCGGACGCGATCCGGAACGTTCCGACGTCGGCCCGCGAAGCCTCATTGGCCTTGGGAGCCAACCGGGCCTACACCCTGCGCCGGGCCATCCTGCCGATGGCAGTGCCGGGAATGATCACGGCCGTTGTACTCGGCACGCTCAAGGCAATCGGCGACATCGTGATCGTGTCCCTGGCCGTCGGGTGGGAAGCCAACTCGATTCCCAATCCGGTGTTCGACGTACTCGAGAAGACCCCGTCGCTCGCCGCGCAGGGAGCGAACATGATCACGCCCTTCAATACGCCCGGAGGCGGCCCTTCGGTGCAGCCGGCGGCGTCGATTGGGTTCCTGACCGCCCTGCTCTTCCTGCTTGCCGCCGCCGCCATGGTCCTTCTGATGAACTACTTGAAGGCGCGCTGGCGCCGGAGGCTGGGCGCATGACCGACTCGGTTGGGAGCATGACGGACGCCGTTGGTCGCACGAGCGACGCCGACGGACATGGACTGATGTCGCGAATCGCGGACAATCTCGCCGGGCGGGAGCGAGTGACGCTCGGCCTCCCTCTCGCTGCGGCCGCGATCTGTGCCGCGGTGGGGCTTGGTGCCCTCTTCTTCAACGGAGTCGACGCCGCATCGTTGCCGGCGATGGGCCTGCTTGGCGCTTGCCAGCTCACAGCCGTCGCGACCACTTATAGACGGACCGCGAGCCTGGACCGGCGGGCGACCCTGCTACTGGTGCTCTGCATTGCGGCAACCCTGGTCCTGTTCGTGGCCCCAGAGTGGATGTATGGCTGGAACATAAACGGAATCATCCACCACTCCGTGCTGTCGGTGCCGCTCCTGCTGCTCATGTCAACGGCAACTGCCGCACATTCCGTGAGGGCACTGATGGGCGCGTCTCCGAGCGGGCGCGATCTCTCACTGTATCCGTGGCTCATCCTCCCGATTGCCCTCGCCTTGATCGCCTACGGAATCCTCGTCGGAGACATCGTTGCCTCCGGAATCGGCGGTTTGAATTTGAATCTGCTCACGACGGTTGGGGCGTCGGCGGGCAACGGATACGTGCCGGGATTCCTCAACAACATCCTGGGCACGTTCCTGCTGATGTTCATGACTCTCGTCATCGCGTTCCTGCCGGGCGTCGGAGCGGGCGTGTTCATGGCCGAGTATCCGGGGCGATTGGCCGGGTTGATCGACTTCTGCACGCAGATGCTTCGAGCGGTCTCGATGTTCGTGATCGGAGCTGCTGCCTTCGGACTCGTGCATCTCCTGAGCTCCTGGAAGGCCGACGACCTGCTGTCCCAACTGGTGCGGGGTTCCTACTCGGATTCGAGCGGCCAGACCCTTCCGGAGCACGGGTCATTTCTGTTCGCCGCCGTGATTCTCGGCCTCCTGGTGATGCCGGTGATTGCGAAGCTGACGGAGGAAGGGCTGCGCTCCGTGCCGAGGGAGATTCGAGAAGGCTCGATCGCGCTGGGCGCTACGGAGGGCCATGGATTGCGGCGGATCCTTCTTCCGTGGGCCGCGCCCAACATCCTGACGGGCCTCGTGCTCGCGGCGGCGGAAGCGAACGGGAGCCTGGCGGTGCTCGTATTCCTCGGCGTGATCGGCGAACACGGCGTGGGCCCCTTGAGCGGCGTGACCACACTGGACTACTCCATCTTCGAGATCAGCTGGGGGCCGATGCAGTACACCAGGGTGATGGAGCAGTACCGGCTTACGGCCGCCCTCGTACTGCTCCTCCTGACGATGGGGCTCACCGTCCTCGCCATGCTCCTCCAGCGACGCTTCGCGACGCGCTATCGCGGCTCGCTGACTTCCAACTAAGGGGCCCCCAAAGGGCTTGCCCGGACAGGTCATGAACTCGGAGGTTTGCTCGTGGAGACCATCGAAGTAGCCAACGTCATGGAGACCGAAGGGCTTCGCATCTCCTACGGGAAGCGCGAAGTGCTCAAAGGCGTTTGGGTGCCCATAGCCAAGGGCAAGGTCACGGCAATCGTCGGCCCATCCGGCTGCGGCAAGACCACGCTCCTGCGAAGCCTCAACCGGCTCACCGACTTGAACTCGAACTGCAAGGTGCAGGGACGGATCACTCTGGACGGCGACAACTGCGTCTCGATGGATCCGGTTCTGCTGCGCAGACGTGTAGGCATGGTGTTCCAGAAGCCGAACCCGTTCCCGATGTCTATCCGCGACAACGTGCTGTACGGCGTGCAAGCCCAGGGAATGAGCAAGGAAGGCCATGACGACATCGTGGAGTCCAGCCTGCGAAAAGCCGTCATCTGGGACGAGGTGAAGGATCGGCTGGGCCATAGCGCCTTGGAACTCTCCGGTGGCCAGCAGCAGCGTGTATGTATAGCCCGGACGCTCGCGGTGAACCCTGAAGTCGTGCTCATGGACGAGCCGGCCGGTTCTCTCGATCCTCGTTCCACGCTGCTCCTCGAGGAGAGCATCATGGAGATGCGAGGCCAATACACGGTTGTGATCGTCACCCACGACGTACCCGAGGCCCGTCGCATCTCGGACTTCATAGCGTTCATGTACGAAGGCCGACTCGTGGAGTTCGGTGAGACAGAGCAGCTGTTCAGTGCGCCTCGTGAAGAAGCGACTCGCGACTACCTGGCCGGCGGGCTCGTGACGGTGGCGCCGGTTGCCCGGGAGGATGAAGCGCCGGCCGCGTAGGTCATCAGGGGCGGACTCGGCGGAGCCTTCGTCGCCGATGTCGCCGGCGCTACGGTAGCCCCAGTAGACGACGTCAGGTCCGGAGAAGGCCGTGAACGTGTTGTTGATGCGCGAGTCGTGCACGAGCACCACCGGGTCACCGGGCGCCCGCTTCCGACATCGCTAGGCGCGGAGTGGCCCTTCGCTCTTACCTGATCCCGAGCCGGTCGTCGGAGAGACCCAACCGCGTACGAGTCCGGGGAGACCGTAGCGGCGGAGCGCCAGGAGGGCCAGTGCCCAGGCGTATACCGGAATCAGGAGCAGCATGCCGAACGTCGATCCGTTGTCGCCGGCGACTGCAGCGCCCAAAGCCGCGTTTGGAGTCTGTGCCGCTGCGTGAGTTCGCGCCGGCGCGGCCGCCGCGATGACGGTCGCTTCAGGCGTATCGGTAGGTGCCTCCACGGCAACCGTTAGTGGAGTTGCCGCGGCTGGCCTGTATACGGCGCGAACGGGCGCGCGGGTCGGCGTGTGCGTTGGAGTGGGCGTTGGGGTTGGAGTCGGGGTTGGAGTCGGCGTGGGCGTCGGCGTCGGCGTGGCGTAGCTGCATGCGATCGTCACGGATCCCCCGGTAGCCGAGAGTGGCATCTTGTTGCCGTACAGGATGTCGTTGTCGTTGATGTTGGGGCGCCCGTCGTTCATGAGCGCGTCGAAGGGGCCCACCGGGAGGCTCAGTTCGGACTGGCCGCATGCGATCGCCTTGAACGTGACGTTGAGGAACACCTCATCCCCCGCGGGGAGGGAGTCGTACGCATTGAAGTTGGCGCCTACGGTCGCCAGCTTGCCGCTGGCGTTGGCAGACGAGATGTTGTTGGTACGCCAGCCTACATAGGTAGGGGCAGTTGCCCAGTTCGGGCCCCTGGTAATCGAGTCGACCTGGAGCAAGGTATGGTCGAAGACCAGGCTCGCCTCGACGCCGCTCACCAGAGTGGAGGCGTGCTCCTTGATCTGAACGGTGAAGTAGCCGTTGATAGCCGCCGCGCTGGGATGCGCCGGCTCCAGCCAGAGGTAGTTGGGCTCCTGCGGGGCGGCGCTCGAGCTGTCCGAGGGAGTCGGCGTTGGGCTGCCGCTCGGGGCGTCTGTCGCGCTCAGGACGGACTCTGACGGCGTCGGTGATGGTGCCGGCGAGCACGCGACGTCGAATGAGATTCCTGCGGCGGACACGGGCAGCGTATTGCCATACACGATGTGGTTGTCGTCGACGTTTGGTCGCCCGTCGACCATGTACGCGTCGAGCGGCCCCACCGGCAGACCCAGGTCGGCCCGCCCGCACGAGATGGCCTGGAAGGTGACGTTGACAAAGACCTGATCGCCCGGCGCCACGTTGGCGGGCTGCATGAATGCGGCACCAACGGTGCCGAGCCGCCCGGAGCCGTTTGCCGTGGCGATCTTTGCCGAATTGGCTCCAAGGAACCAGGGCGCCTCTTCCCAGGCCGTGCCCCTGGTCACGGACGTGATCTGAAGCAGGCCCTTGTCATAGGTAAGGCCCACCTGCACGCCGCTTACGGGAACGGACGCGTGCTCCACGATCTGAACGGTGAACGTGCCGCCTGCGGCCGCGCCGGTTGGAGGCACGATCGAGAAGTTGTTTGCAGCCGGAGGGGGCGTCGGGCTCGGCGTGGGCGTCGCGACGGGCGTCGGCGTGGCGACTGGCGTCGGCGTGGCGCATGGATCCGGAGTAGTCGAGGGGGTCGCGGTCGATGCCGGCGTTGCGGTAGACGTTGAGACCGCGGTTGGGCACGGAGTCGGCGTGGGGCATGGGTTCGTGATGACGCCGCTCACGAGAGAGTTGACCGGCAGCGGATCGCCGTATGTGGTCGGTGGCGTGCTCGGTCCATAGAATCCGGTGCCGTCCAGTAACCCGCCGATTCGGTCAACCACCAGTCCCAGCGTGGAGTTGCCGCAGGCGATGACCTGGAACGTGGCATTGAAGATCCCGGCGTTCGTTCCCGCGGCGATGGCCCCGCCGTACGTCGTGGCGTCGCCATCGGCGAAGCTCCAGGCTATCGTGGGGATCGTGCCTGTCGAGTTCGCGCTGGTGAGGAATGCAGCCAGGCTCGAAGCACCGGGGAAGCCCGCGTAGCTGACACCCAGGGCGACGACGTCGGCCGCCCTGGCCACGCCGGTCAGCTTCAGACGGTTCTTGTCGAAGGTCACGCCGACGCCCGCGCCGCTGAGAGGTTTCGTGGCGTTGGCCTGCACCGACACAGTGAAGGTGCTGCCGTTGGTGGTGACTTGAGAGTCGATGCTGATCGTGTTGCCGGACGCGAACACCGGTTGTCCCAGGCTCAGACCGCCCAACGCCAGTAGAGTCCCAAGGGCAAGCGCCAATGACCTCATTCTGTACCGGCGAGGTCGCTGGGTCGGAATCACAGGCTCCTCCTGATGGACGTACGCGGCGATCCTAGGCGGCGATTGTGTCCAGACCGTTATCGGTGTGTTATTGCCTCGGCGATCGAGCCTTGTTCCGGGGGTGGGCTACCTGGCGACCGGGGCGTACGAGAGGCTGGGGATGAGGCCGTTCTGAACGTCCGGACTCATCATGTAGTCGAGGAAGGCGGCCGTCAGACCCGTGGGCTGGCCGAGCGTATACATATGGCCGTCCGCCGAAAGCTTGTACGTGCCGGCTGTCATGTTCGGGACGGTCGCGTCGGAACCGTCGAGCTGGAGGCCGTTGAGCTTCCCCTTGTTCGCCGGATCGTTGTAGTACGCGAAGCCGATGACGCTCATGGCGCCGCTGGTCTTCGTCACGGCCGTAGTGACCGCACCGTTGGAGTCTTCGGTCAGGATCTGGCCGCTGGTGGTTTCGTTCAGTCCGCCGAGCACGATCTTCTTGAAAGTCGCGCGGGTGCCGGACGAGGCGGGCCGGAAGATGAGGATGATCGGCTCGTCGGGACCACCGACGTCTTTCCAGTTGGTGATCTTGCCGGTCCAGATGTCGACGTGCTGCTGGGTGGTCAGGTTCTTGACGGTGACGTCGGGGTTGGTGACCACGATCCAGCCTTGCTTGGCGACGATGTGGTCGATGAGCTTGTTGGCGTCCGGAGTCGCCAGCTTGCTGTCGGCGGTGACGTCAGACTCGCCAATCTGGACTGCGCCCTGGGAGACCTGACTGAGGCCGGTGCCGGAGCCACCGCCGTTGACGATGATGTTGGCACCGGGGCACGCCGCGACGTACTGCTTCGCGGCCGCGTCGATGAGCGGCTGAAGGGCCGTGGAGCCGGCGGTCGTGATCGTGCCGGTCTGGCAGTTGAGCGCGCCGGGGGCTAAGGAAGCCTTGGGCGTCGTGGCGGCGCTCGATGGCGAAGCTGTTGATGAGCCGCATCCCGAAGCCAGCACCACTACCGCGACCACGATCGCGACGAGACTGCCCTTGCCTTTGAGCACAGCGTTCTCTCCTCTCTCGTGGGGCGACCGCCTGAGCCGGGCCCGCTCCCACTAATGAACAGAGCGTCCTGCCGCTGGTTTAACGCGGTTCTGCCCCGCGGTTAACGTTTGCGGCCACTGCGCAATCCCAAGGCTTGTTCGTACACAGGGGTTCCGAACTGAACCCCGACCGCGAGGGAGCTATGCAACCGACAACCGTGACAGTCTCGTCCACCGAGCCTGCCGAACATGGCGGTGTGTGGTCCGCTGGTCAGACACCCGAGGCCGGCGTTCGCAGCGGCAGTAGACCACGGTTCGCAGCGATCCCTGACGGGCCGTGGCGACTCCAGGAGCTGCACGTTCGCAACCGCACCGAGTTGTCTGGGTAGCGGCCATGTTCTGACACGGTTGGCGGTCGCATCGGTTACGCCAAAGGCTCCCGATCGCCTGCCATCAACGCTTCGAACGGTTACCATGTCCCGGTTCCTGGTCTTCCACGCCGAATGGTCACATCGCCGAATCAGATGCTCTACATGCTCTGTGCGGCGAAGCGCCACCCGTAGCAGCGGATCAGATGCTCGCCCGACACGGTATCGGTCGACCTCGACGGTCTGCATCGGATCAGATGCTCTACGTGAGCCTGGAACAGGCACAAATCGCGCGCCCGTAGCTCAGTGGATANNGTTTGCTTCCCTCCGGGCGCGCCACTGTCTTGAGTCGCGACATAGGTGACACATGAGTCGCGACATCGGTGACAGTTGCGCTCAGCTCGATACTCCAGACCCCGGCCATCGGCCGGGGTTTCTTCTTTGGTTGCGCCAGTAGCCCTTGTCCGGCTCGATCAGGTGGCTCGAGAGAGCTTCGCCCGTGTCGAGGGAGACGAGCGTGACGTCGGCCTCATCGACGATGGCGAGGACGCGACGCCGAGCGTGCGCGACGCCGGCGTTGAGGTGATGAAGCCGGCCGCCGCGCCGCAGGGTAATGGCGCCTTTGCCGTCGGTGACGTCATAGCGGAGGCGGAAGTGGCCTCGGCCGGAGTTCGATGGCATCGCCTTCGGTGTCGCCCGATACGTTTCGCCGGGCGTCCTCCGACCAACCGCTCGATGCGGCCGCTGCTCGTTGTAGGCAGCCCGGAAGGCGTCGAGTTGGGCCTGGAGTTCTGCAAGGTCGATCGGCGCCGGCCGTTGCCCGAGGTAGCGCTTGAGGGTCTGGTGGAAGCGCTCGATCTTGCCCTGGGTTTGCGGGTGGGCAGGTGAGCCGTTCTTCTGGCGGATTCCGAGGTAGGCGAGGAGATACTCGAAGTTGTTGCGGCCGCCGGTGAAGCGGCTGGTGTAGACCGCGCCATTGTCGGTGAGCGTGGCGGCAGGGAAACCGTGAGCGTCGCCGGCTGCTGTGAACGTGGCGACCACGTCGTCGCCGCTCACCCGACCAGCCGCGGTGCCAGGCGAGCAGGCGAGCAGGTATCGGGAGTGGTCGTCGAGCCAGCTGATGATCTCGACCTCGCTAGAGTCGGCAAGTCGCCAGTGGGTGAAGTCGGACTGCCAGACCTCGTTCGGCGCGGCGGCCTCGAAGCGGATCCAGGAACTGCGCGGACGCTTGTGCGGTTCGGACGTGACGAGGCCTGCGGCAACGAGGATGCGGCGGACCGTCGAGGTTGAGGGGGTTCCGAGGCCCTCGCGCTCAAGGTGCCAGGCGATCGTCGCGGGACCGGCGTCGAGACCGCCTGCAACGAGCTCAGTTCGGAGCGCGACGATGCGGTCGCGCACCACGACCGAAGTCCGCTGCGGGCTCGCACGTGGTCGTCGGGAGCGTGGCTCGACAGCTTCGAGGCCGCCCTCTCGATACCGGGCAAGGAGCCGGTGCAGGTGGCCGCGGCTGATGCCGCAGGTCGCTGCGGCGGCCGTGACGGACAACCCGGCTGAGACGACCTTCAGAACGGCAACCTGGTGCTTCGACATGCTGCGGACTGTCACGCATGTCGCGACTCACCAGTAACCGATCAGGTGTCACCTATGTCCCGAACTCTGACACCTCCGGGCGCGCCAACTCCCCAGGCTCCGGACATGTCCGGATGTCACAATCAGCTCAGCCGCGCAGGTAGCGTGAGGCATGGTTGTGTCGGTTCAGGGGATCCGAATGCGCATCAGGTTCGACGTCGCGGGAACACCATGCGAGTTCCATCGCAACACGTTTCTGCGGAGTGCCGAACTTCGAATCGGTCCGGACACCTTCGTCCTCCGCAGGGCCGTCGACCCTCGCGTCTGGTTCGACCTGGATGGTTCGAGGAATTGGGAGCGCAACTTCGGCGGCCACGCGATCCGGATCGAGATGACGATGCCGCGGACCTGGTGGATCGTCGGGTCCCAACGTCACTACTGCGTCTTCATCGACGGGCAGCCCGTGGCCGAGGAGACCGGCCTCTGACTCATGCCGAAGCAGGTTCGGCCCACCATCTGATTGGCGCCCTTTTCGGTGGCGCTCCCGCGCTCATCGCACGTCGGTGGGCACGGAATACCTTCGGTCAGAGGGTAGCCACTTACTCGGGTAGTTAAGACTGCCCGGAATCCTGCGCATGCGATCGTGCGATGCTGCGAGATCCCATCGAGCCGTTTGGCCCGAGAGTCTGGATCCCGCTCGGTTCGGCCAATTGAGTCAGATGCCCGCGATTTGTGCCTGGCGGAGTCAGATGCCCACGGTTTGCGGAGTCAGATGCCCGGGGGAGTTTGGCTTGCGGTCGAGTTGGCTCGGACCGGGCGATCTCCTGAGGCGAAGCTAGATCGCCAATCTGCCGACGGCGGTCCCGCGAGCTTCCTCCTAGCGGGGATCCGGAGTCGGGACACGTCCTTCGATCAGGTCAGCCCCACCGTCGGAGAACCTAGGCCGCTCGAGCGATGACCTCCCCAACCTGCTCCCGGGTCGCTCCAAGCCCCAACAGTGACTTGACGAGCAGATCGACCGAGACCGACGCGTCCGCTGCCTCCATCTTGGCGAATCGCGATTGGCTCGACCCGAGGCGCTTCGCCGTCTGCGCCTGCGTCCACCCCTGCTGCACTCGCACGTCACGCAGGAAGTGGGCGAGGGCAAGCTTGAGCTCGACGAAGGCAGCTTCCTCGGGGGTGAGTTCGAGGAAGTCCTCGGCGTTCCCGACGCGCCAGCCGGCACGTTCCAGGCGATCCTTCTTGTTCTGATCCATCTGTAGTTCGCTTTCTTTAGCCGACGATATCGTCGTACTGGCGGAGTCGCCGCTGGCAGGCTTCGATCACGTCTTGGGGCGTCGCCTGCGTCTTCTTGTTGAACACTTCCGCGATCACGATCGCGTCGTCATCGATTCGATAAACCACCCGCCAGGTGGAATCCTCGTCCACGATTCGAAGTTCGTGGCAGCGCTTCCCGATCGAGGGCATTGGCCGTGAGACAGGCATCCCGAGCGACTCGCCCTGCTGTATCCGTCGGAGCAGCACCCCAGTTTCGATGCGCGCCTGTTGAGATAGGGGAGGGGTTCTCACGTCTCCGTGCAGCCAAACCAGGGGCCTGTCGTCTGCGCTCACGGAAGCAAGTATATGTCCGATCCGACATAATCGCAATCATCGGTGGGCCGCCTACTTCAGCACACTCGTCCGAGCCGCCTGGCGAGCATTTGAGGGTTAGATCTGAGGCTTCACCTAGCGAATGTGCGAGGTCGGCCCCGCTATGTCGGTTGGCGAACGCGCGCTGGGTGGTCCGGAAAGTCGGCTATCGCCACGCTCAAGTGACATGAGCGCGGCCGGTCGCTTGTTGCAGTTTCGGCCAAACGCCGCAGTCAAGACTCACTAGACTCACTGGGTTCTCACCCTGGCCGGGGAGTCGCACGTCCGAGGTGGACCTTGCGAGTGCCGATGAGGACGGTAGGAGCGGCCCGGATCGCCGGGTCGATGAGGATTGGCGCGTGACCGCGCCACGAGGGGCTACCGGCCCGGGAGACTGATGGGGACTCGGTCGATGCGCCGCAGGCGCTCGCACGTTCTTTCGGCGTTCGCCAGCATTGCTGCCTCCATAGCGCTGGTGGCCGTGTCGCTCCAGACCGCGCCTCCTGTTCAGGCTGCCCAGAAGCCTGCGGATTCCTCTGCCCAGACGGCCGGTCCTTCGGCGGCCTCCCTGTCCCGAAAGCCCGCACCGACTGAAGTCCCCTCGATGCGAACTGAGCGCAGCAACACGTACGACAACCACGACGGTACGTACACGGCGCAGATCAGCAGCGGACCCATCAACTACGTCGATCCGAAGTCGAAGACCTACCAGCACGTCGACACGACCCTGGCGGATGTCTCGGGCGGCAACGGCCGCGTTCGGGCCTCGCACATGGCCAATCCCGTCGACGTAGGCAGCCCCGACGACGCGTCGGGCTTTGTGAGCATGGACACGGGCGCGGGCGTGATCAGCTTGCACCTCGCGTCCGGAGTCAAGGCTGGCAAGTCTGGCTCCAAGCCATCACGCAATGGCTCGAAGGCAAGCGTCAGCGGCCTCATGGCCAACATCGACCTCCAAACGATCGTCGATGCCACCGGCGTTCGGACCTTCTTCATCCTCAACTCCCGCCCGTCTAGCTCTTCGTTCAGCCTCACTCTCGATACCGGTGGTCTGACCCCCGCTCTCCAGACCGACGGCTCCATCTCGTTCCTCGACAAGAAGGGCAACGTCGCCGCGACCATGCCCAGGCCGTACGCGGAGGACTCGAACGTCGACCCCAACGTCGGCTCAGGCAAGACCACATACGACGCCTCTTACTCGCTCGCCAAGTCGGGCAAGCTCTGGCTCCTGACCGTGTCGGTCGATCCGAGATGGCTTGCCACCGCGACCTATCCCGTCTACGTAGACCCCTCGGTCGTCGGTACCAGCCAGGTATGGAACAACACCGTCAACAACCAATCGGGGTTGATCAATACCCCCCTACCGGACATGGTCGCAAGGACCGGATACCACGAGTTCCTCGTCGGCTATGACGGTGGCAGCCAATGGGCCACCTACATGAAGTTCGACCTGGCGGCCGCAGGCGTCACCGGCTATGTCACCTCGGCCACCATGGACATCTATCCGTGGCACCAGTGGTATGGGCAGAGCGGTGAGCGGACGCGTCTCAAGCTCGTCACGAGCTACTGGAACACCAGCTCGATCACCTGGAACAACGCGCCGTTTCACGCCACTCCGAACCCAGCCGAAGACTCCGAATTCGTTGCCGGCGAGGGTGCGTGGTCGCAGAACGGCAACTGGGCCTACGGGAACCCCTTTACCCTTTGGGCCAGGAACTGGCAAGCCTCGCCGAGCACCAACTATGGCGTCTACCTGTATGGCGACGCAGGCGCGACGACCTACTGGAAGCGCTTCACTTCCTCGCAGAACGGCTCAAACCAGCCCTACCTCGACGTCACGTTCACCCTCCCGAGTGCCGCCCTCGCTTCGCCGACCGGCAACGCCTGGACGAACAACTCGACCTTCTCCTGGAACTACAGCGGAAATGGTGGGCCTGCCCAGGCCTGGTATCGCCTCATCCTCTGGCAGAACCTCGGGAGTAGCTGGAACCAGGTCGTCGATACGCTCACCGTCTGGAGCTCGTCCACCTCCTACACGGTCTCGCCATCGCTTCTGACAAGCGGGGCGAGCTACGTCTGGACGGTCGCTGTATCTGATGGCTACGGTTCAGCCTGGGCCGGCGGCACCTGGCTGGCCTCCGTCGGAACATTCAGGTGGGATGCTGCGCCGCCTGTGTGGAATGGCTTCACGGCCGTTCCGACCGGTACGCAGATCGATGTGTCGACCCAGCCCTACTCCTTTGCCTGGGCTGCTTCCGACTCGGCCTCAGGCGTGGCCGGCTACACCTACGAGCTCTCCTACGCCCCTGTCTCCTCGCCCAACACTTGCGGGACAAATTGGAGCGTACGGACGTCAGGGTCGCTTGCCGCCACCCAGCTGAGCTACGCTGCCCCGTTCTCCAGTGATGGCTGCTACAGGCTCGCAGTGTCGGCCGTGGATAACACGGTCAATGTCACGACCAACACGTCGGGCACAGTCGTCTTCGACTCTACGACCCCGGCCGCGCCCGTGGTGACGAACAACGCGGGTACCGCAGCCGGGTCGTATCAGAAGAGCGGCACGGACATCTACTTCCGTCCGAACGCAGGGCCGGGCGGGATCACTCTGACCTCTACCGGCACGAACACAATCTCGGGGATCGCCTCCTCAACGTTCGGTGAGCTCAGCTCCGGCAGCGGCCAATGGACCTACGCGCCAGGGCCCGTCAACGGCAACCCGGCTCCGGTCACTCTGATCTGGTCCGCCAACTCGTTGAGTGGTCAGCTGTCGGTGGCCACCAAGAGCAACGCGGGCAAGACCTCACTTGCCACGACGGTACATCTGACTGCGGATGCAGCCGCGCCAGCTGTCGAGTTCACTGACCTGCGGCCGGGATCGACCGCCTACCAGTCAAGCCTGATCTACAGCCTCACATGGACCGAATCTGACGCCGGCTCGGGCGTGGCAACACGGTCGGTCCAGCGCCAGAAGGGGCAAGTAGCGAGTACAGGTTCGTGTAACGGAGTCACCTGGGCCAACGACGGCGCCGCGTCGTCGGGCGCCTCGCCGCTGAGCCTCAGCGGCCTTGCCACGGGCTACTGCTATCAGTGGATCGTCACGGTCACCGACAACGTCGGAAACGCAGCGGCGTATACCTCGGGTGCGCTGATGATCGACACCACGGCACCTGTCGATCAGCCTTCGGTCGTCGCTACGGGCTCCGGTACTTACCAGGACGACACGCACGGCCCGAACGGCCCCGTATACGTGGACAAGATGACGTCGGGCACGCTTACGCTGACCTCGACGGGTACTGCGCCCGGCAGCGTTTCGGGCGTCGGCTCATCGACCTTCGGGACGAACCAGTATCCGACCGGTTGGACGTATACGCCCGGGACTGTCGCAGGTAATCCGGCCGCCAAGGACCTCGGCTGGGCGACAAACGTGGTCGTCTCGAGCCTGCCTGTGAAGTCCACGACCAGGGCCGGGGTCGACTCGCCCCTGGTGACTATCAACTTGTATCCCGACAGCGACGCACCGGTCGGCGGAATCCTTGCGCCGGGCGCCAACTCGCTGACGCGCCAGAACACGACCTCATATGTGGTCTCGTGGACGGCCGCGGACGCGCAGTCGGGCCTCAAGGCGAGCTCGCTCCAGCGCCAGAAGAGCCCGGTCGTAACCGCGAGCACCTGCCCGGGCGTCGGCGATGCCTCGTGGGCGAACGATGGCGCCGCAACCGCCGACCCGAGCGGGGTCACGGTGACGGGCCTACGCGATGGTTATTGCTACCGCTGGCTTGTTACGGCCACCGACAATCTCAACCACGCGGTTACCTGGGCGTCAGGCTCGGTCCTGGTTGATACCACAGTGCCGGCGGCGAATCTGGCCACGCCCACGACCGGGACCGGCCAGACGCTGTCCGGCACGATCACCGTCACGGGCACAGCCACCGACGCGGACTTTGCCTCGTACGTCCTTGAGTACGGATCGGGTATGAACCCGAGTTCCTGGACCAATCTCACCACAGCGACCGCGCCGATCAGCAATGGCACTCTCGGCGTCTGGAGCACCGGGTCAACGAGTGGCATCTACACGGTTCGCCTGACGGTCACCGACTCCGCCGGTAACCACACCGTCTTGAGTTCCACCGTGTATCTCAACAACTCCGATCGCGGATCGGAGCCCTACTACACGTCGGTCCCGTTCGACATCGGCGGGGGCTGGAATCTCGGCGTCAACGCCGCGACCGGCGAGGCTACGCTCGCGCGGACGCTCTTCACGATCCCCGGGTACGGGCCTAACCAGATGCTATCGTTGAGCTACAACTCCGCGGATTCCCACACGGGCGATCCGCTGGGCAGTCCCTATGGTGCCGGCTGGTCGAGCAATCTGACCCAGTATCTCGACGTGACCAACCTGTCCGCGAACTTCATCATCTGGCACCGTGCCGACGGCGCCGAGGTTCCGTTCGGCAAGATCAACGGCACCTGGGTGGCCCAATCTGGCCACTACGAGAAGCTGACTCCGTCGGCCGGCGGCTACACCGTCACCTACACGGACCTGAGCAGCCTCTCCTTCGACACGAGCGGACGCCTGGGTGCGATCACCGATCGCTTCGGCAAGGCTCTCACGGTTGCCTGGGGATCCGGCAGCGCTACCGCGACCGATGCCACCGGCGATGCCACCCACCACCGCTCCACGACCATGACCTTCACCGGCTCGAAGATCACGACGGTTACCGACTCCGCTGGACGGAGCTGGACGTTCGGCTATAGCGGCGCCAATCTCGCGCGCATTGTCGATCCGGCGGGCAACGAGACCGACCTGCCGACCTACTCCGCGGGCAGCTGCCCGGACTCCTCGGCGAGCAGCTGTCTCGTCGTGAGCCGCACTCTCACCGCCAAGAACCCCGATGGCTCGACCACTCCGGCGACCACCAAGTGGACGGTCCGCTACGACGATTCCGGCCGCGTCGCCCGTGTCCAGAACCCGGCCCAGGCGGCGACCGGCATCGGGACCACCTTAGCCTTTGGAACGGCATACGCCTCGGGCGCCACGACGGTCACGATCCCTGGCGACTCAGGCTCGGGCACCCCGGAACTCACGACGACCTACAACCTGCAGACCGACGCCCGTGGCTTCGTCTCCTCGGTTGTCCGCGCCTGGACACAGGGTGGGCCGGTGAGCTGGAAGACCTCCTATACGCTCGACGCTAATGGCAACATCGCATCGATCGTCAGCCCCATCGATGCGACCCATACCTCCACGAAGTCCTGGACCTACACGGCGGCGGGCCTGGTTGCGACTGAGACCGACCCGCTCACAGCGACCACCAACGTCACCAGGACCTACACGTACGACATCGACAACCAGCTTCAGACGGAGACTGTCGCGGGCGCGACGCCGACACCCGCGCTCTCGATCACGACCGCGTACGTGTACGACACCGCGGGGCATCTGACCTGCAAGATCCAGAACCCGACCATAGGGGCCCCCACGATCCATTGCGATCCGAACGGCAACAACCTGCCAACCCCCACCGCAGCCTCCGATGTCGTGACGACCTATGCCTACGATTCGCACGACGAGCTCACGGCCCAGACCGATCCGCTCGGAGTTGTGACCGCCTACGGCTATGACTCTGTGGGCAACCGCCTCACCAAGACCCTCAACTACAAGGCAAGCGTTACCCCCGACGACACGACCAACGTCACCACGAGCTACACATACGACACGACGGGCAACGTTCTGACCCAGATCGACCCGGTCACGACGCGTGTCATCCCGGCCGTGAGCGCTACCACCACATACACGTACGACGTCCTCGGGCACGTCCTGACCAAGGTAGTCCCGGGCGACACCTGGGCACCCAGCTCCGAGGCGGTCTCGACCTACGATGAGTTTGGCAATGAGACTCTGAGCGCGTCCTGTGCGCCGTCGGCCGCCAGCGCCGCCGCGTGC
Organism: Chloroflexota bacterium; assembly: GCA_003153755.1. GTDB lineage: Bacteria > Chloroflexota > Limnocylindria > Limnocylindrales > CSP1-4 > Fen-1039. The sequence goes on from PMBG01000090.1 coordinate 42,604, forward strand.
ATCGCCGCCGCCCTCAGCAAGACGACCACAACCCGTGACACGTTGGGTCGGACCACGAAGGTCACCGGCTTCACGCCCGCGGCGATCGACCCTGCCACCCAGGCGGTCATGAAGCCGGCGAATACCACTACTGCTACCGCCACCTATGATGCGGCCGGTAACGTCTGGCAGTCTGTCTCGGCCAGCGGTATCACAACGATTCGGACCTTCGATGGGCTCGGGCGAGCGGTCAACGAAGAGTCCGGCGGAACGTGGACGAGCCATGCGTACGATGGTCTCGGCGACGAGATCACCACGAGGACTCCGGCCACCAACACGACGATTGCCACGACGAGCCGGACCTTCAATCCCGACGGCACGGTCCACACGGAAACCACCGATGCCGCGGGAACGACGATCTACGTGTATGACGCGATCGGCCGCCAGGTTGGCGCCGTCGACACGGCCGGTCTCGCGATCTCGGGTAAGACCTACGACGCCCTCGGCCACGTCACGAGCGCGACAGTTACCAACACCGTCACTCCCATCACTGGCGGATCGACGACCAGCGTTCAGAGCATCGTTGATACGACATACGACGCCAACGGCCGTGTCACGAGTGTGACCCTACCCTACGTCGCGGGCGCGACCAAGACCCTCAACACGACTAGCTACGACGCCCTGGGACGCGCGGTGTTGACCACCGCTAACTACAAGGCGGTTTCTAGCGATCCTGCCGCCAATCTCGTGACCCAGGCCTTCTACGACGCGGCCAGCCACAAGGTCGCGAGTCTGGATCCCAGACACATTGCGACACGCTGGATGTATGCCCTTGGCGGGCAGCTCGCCGTTACGATCACTAACTGTACCGACACAGGCACGAACACAGGGTCAACGCCTCCGGCCGACCCTGCCACGTGCACGGGCAATGGCGTTCGCGATGGGTCAACCAACGTCAAGGCGCAGTCGAATACCGTGAACGGGTCGGGCGAGATGACCGTGACGCGGACCGTTGGCACCTCCCATTCCGCCACAACCACTACGACCACATACGATGGAGCGGGCCATATCCTCCGGACCGTCGTGGATCCAGCGAACGGCGGTCTCAAGCTTCAGACCGACTACGCCTATGACTCAGCCGGGCGCCCGATCGCAGACAAGACACCCAGTCCAGACGGGTCCGGCGAGGTAGTCAGGGTCACCTTGTACGACTCTGTCACAGGGCGAATCGCCAAGAGCATCGAGAACTGCGTCGATACCACGCCGGCTGCCGTCTGGTCCGCATGCACCGGCACGGCCGGCACCGATGGGACCCGAAATGTCTCCAAGAGCAACATGTATGACACCGCAGGCAACATCACGCGTCAGCTTTCGCCCACGGGCGCCGAGACGACGTTCACATATGACGCAGCCAGCCGGGTGACGAGTTCGACGACCAACAACGCCACCACCGCCTACTACTACGACCCGGCCGGCCGCAAGAGCGCAGTGGCCGCGCCAAACGAGGCCGGTTCCTACACCGTCACCCGCTACGGCTACGACGCGGCCGGCCACATTGTTGCCCAGATCTCAAACTGCACCGTCTCGGGCACTGGCGCGCCAACGGGCGATGCCGCCATCGCAAGCTGCTCGGGTACGGGCATCCAGGATGGCTCGACCAATATCTATACGAGCTACAAGTACGACGGTTCGGGCAATCTTGTCTCGCGCAGCTCGCCTTCACCGTCGGGCACCGGCCTCAAGACGACCCAATATGCCTACGATGCTGATGGGCGGGTGTGCCGAATCCTCGAGAACACCGCGAGCGGCCTGGATCTCGCTCTCATTACCAATCCGTGCACGGCATCGGTGACGAGCACGACCACGACCAACCTCTCGACCGCATACACCTACGATGCGGCGGGCAACCTCACGAGCGCGACTCAGGCTGCCGATCCGGCGTCGGGATCGACGAGCGCAACAACCAGTTACATCTACGACGGCGCCGGCCATCTCATCTCGCAGACCGATGCAGACGGCCGGACGACCAGCTGGAGTTACGACGCCCTCGGCCACAAGGCTACGCAAACCGATCCCGACACGAGCGGTGGGGCCACGGTCGCCTGGCTCTATGACGCGGCCGGTCGGATGTGCCGCCGCGTAGCCGCTGCCACCAATGGCCACCTGCCGGATCTCTCAGGCCTCACTGCGCCCTGCACCGACATGATCGATGCGGCCATCGATACCCGCTACGGGTACGACTCCGCAGGCAACGCCAAGAGCGCCACGGACGCCAAGACCGGTCAGGCCGTGTCTGCCACATACGACTCGGTGCGCCGGCCGACGGGGGTTACCAACACCGGCGGTGCCGTCGGCACTTCCGACCCCGGCACCACGTTCACATACGCCTCGCTGACGGACGTCACTCGGACCGACCCCTCGGGCAGCTACACCTTCACACTCGATGCCTACGGTCGCCAGAAGACCATGTCCAACTCGCTCGTGTCCGGTGGCGCGGCGTATACCTGGACCTACGGGCCCACGGGTGCCCTCACCAATCAGACCGAGCCGCTTGGGACAGCTGGTATCACCACACTGGTCACCGACAACACCTATGACGCGCTCGGGCGTCTGGCGACCCGGGCCACGAAGACCCAAACCGGCGGCGTTTCCGGACCCGCCATCGACACGCAGACCTATGCCTATAACGCCGCGGGTGCCGAAGTATCGGCCACGGATACGATCGCAGGCAACCCGATGAGCGCCAACGGCACCTCGACTTACACGTACGACCCGCTTGGTCGTCTGGCATCGGCCACAACGCCGAACCAGCCGGTTTCGGCGTACGGCTGGAACGCGAGCCCGGATCGAGCCACGACCAAGAGCGGTTCCGATCCCACGATCACCAGCTACTTCAGCGCCGCCAGCCATCCGATCAGCGACACGTCGGGTGCGTCGTATAGCTCCGATCAGGAAGGCCGCCTCACGGCCCAGCCCGGCCAGAGGCTCAAGTGGGACAACCTCGGGCGTCTGGTCGAAGTCGATCGGACGTCGGACAACTCCGTCATCGAGACCTACTCCTATGATCCGATCGATCGCCTCGTATCCGTCCTCAACAGCGGCGTCACGACCACATACCTCTACGCCGGTCTTTCCAACACGATTGCGAAGACCATCGTCACGGCCGGCTCCAGCACCATCGCGACCACGCACCTGACCGATCTGGGTGGGGCGGAACTCGCGGAGTTCATCGACACGACAACGGGCGGAGGTACGACCCGTTCCGGACTCGTGTATCTCGGTCGCAATGGCCACACCGACGTGACGTTCGGCGTCGATGCGAGCGGTGTCGTGGTCTCTGCCGCCGTGTACGATCCGTTCGGAAGGACCGTCGGCCACACCGGCACTCCTCCCGCGGCCGGCTGGCAGGGCAGCCTGTATGACGGCTCCGTCGGCTTGTACTACGTGGTTGCCCGCTGGTACAGTCCAACGCTCGGCCGGTTCCTGAGCGTCGATCCGGTCGCGGGTTCGCCTGACAACCCGCAGAGTCTCAACCGCTACGCTTATGTCTCGGGCAACCCGATTGGCGGGATAGATCCCGATGGACGCTTGGGGAAGTGCCTTTATGGACGCGAAGACTGTGCCGAGTTGGCCAGGATTGCGTCGGTCTCTACTGTCAAGACAATGCCGACCGGAACCAAGCTCGTGGGCCAGCAACCGGTGTCTGTGCCGCCGAAGCCATGTGTCGCTGCGGGCCCCAAACCAGACGGAAGCGCCGGGACCTGCTCGAATGGGAGCAGTGGCGGCCTAACCTACACGGGCGGCGTCTCAGTCCCTGCCAATGGCGATGTGGTGTTCTTCTCGGCAGGGCAGTGGGGAACGATGGGCCAGGCAGCTCAGAACGAGTATGCGTCCAGGTTCGGGGAGGCTGCCTGGATGGAGCTTGAGGCTCACAAGAAGGAATCGACGACGTATCTGAACCATGGCGTATTCGAGATGGCAGACAGGTGGTACTTCCTGAATCACGGCACCCACCTTTCCAAGTCGACGTACATCGATGGCGAGTGGGCTAGCTTCACGCCGAGTTTCTACAAGTTCGAGATGCCGAACAAGGCCGAGATCGATGCGGCACACAAGGCACTAGACCAGGCGACCGCGAAGCTTGAAGACGATGCCGCGCACAACCTTGGAGGTGGGATCGCGCTGGCGTACGGGGCAGTGACCTTCTGGTGCGGAGTCAAGGCAGCCGCCGCGTGGCTCATGGAGGAGGAAGCCGGTTTCGCGACGTGCTTCATTGCCTACGCCATCAAGGGTTTGGCTGTGCCGATCCTCCTGACCAGTGTCACGGTCGCCCAAAAGGACATGTACTTCTCCGACGTGTCCGCAATTCAGGCGGCTCAGAACGCTTACGACAAGGCTTGGGAATACGGCACCGAGCACGGCCGGAATGTACTTGTCAAATGCACGGCATCGGCTATCAAGATCGGATGCTACAACCCTGATCAGGATGTCAGCGGAAAGCGTTGGGAAACTGAGTGGAATCAGGTCGCGGGCGGGTGAAGGGTAAGCGCCTAGCCCCTCGAACGTGGCTCTTGCTTGCGGTCTTGCCGGCCTACGCTTGCGCAGTGGTTCTGTCACCTCAGGGACTGGTCGGACCTGCCATAGCGAGTGTCTTTGTGGTTAGCCAGGGAATCCTAGTACTGTTGCTAGAAGGACCCCCGGGTCTCCGCGAAAGACATCCTCTCGGGCTGTTTACGTTGACCGGGCTATGCTGCGTCGTACTCGTCGTGACCATTTGGGCTCTGCATTTCGCGCAGGGCTGGCCGTGATAGGGCTAGCACCCAACAGGTGGTGGACGGGGCGGAGGTCGTGAAGTGGTGTGGGTAGCCCTACGTAGGTTGAAGCTGGTCTTCCTCCTCCACAAAAGACCGGACCAGGGGCGGGTGTTAGCAAGCTCGTGCTTCACAATGGCGCTGGCCATCGCCTGGTTGTCAGCTTGTTCACTCCCAGTGGTCACGACCCGGCCCGCCGCACTGTTCCCGTCGCAAACCGCCATCCCGTCTTCAGCTCCCGTCGGGACTGAAGCAGAGCATTCCGCAGGTATGCCGAGCAGGAGCGGTGTGATCGGTGGTTTCCGAACCACGGGTTCTCTTGCGACCGGTCGCGGCGGTTGTCCGGCAATCCTCCTTCCGAATGGGCAGGTCCTGCTCGCAGGTGGTGAAGATGGCGCCCCTCTCGCGACGGCCGAACTGTATGACCCTCTACTGGGCCGGTTCAGTCCGACTGGGCACATGAGCACTCCGCGCGACCTCTATTCCGGCGTGCTCCTGAAGAATGGCAAGGTGCTCCTTGCGGGAGGCGAAGCGTTTTCCAGCCCTCTAGCGTCAGCCGACCTATATGACCCGGTGACAGGAGTTTTCCGAGAGACTGGGTCACTATCGAAGGCACGTCTCGACGGCGCTTCCGCAATGCTTGCGGATGGAAGGGTTCTCGTCGCCGGCGGGTACGCCGGCCCGACCGAGGGCGTGCTGGGTTCTGCCGAGTTGTACGACCCAATCACTGGTGGGTTCTTGCCAGCGGGGTCGATGACTCTGCCACGGTATCTGGCCGCGGCCACGCTCTTGGCCGATGGCCGTGTCTTGATAACCGGCGGATATCGAACACAGCGCGAAGGTCCAACAGTCTCGGCCGAACTGTACGATCCGCGGTCGGGACGATTCACCACAACCGGTTCAATGGGTACTGCTCGCGCGGCCCATAGCGCCACGCTGCTGGCCGACGGCGAGGTCCTGATCGCAGGAGGGATCGGCGACCGAGGACCGCTCCAAACGGCCGAACTGTACGACCCAGCCACCGGCACGTTTTCGGCGGTCGGATCGATGGCCGAGGCGCGCTCGGGCCGGATCGGAGCGATCAGGCTTCTGGACGGCAGAGTGCTGATGATCGGAGGCAGCGAGTCTCCTTCAACCGAGCTGTTTGACCCGCCAACCGGAACCTTCGTCGTCGCCGCTCCGATGAGTGTCGCCCATCCCGGGTCAGGAGTGGCTTTGCTGGCCGACGGTCGGGTCCTCGTGGCGGGAAGTGGGGATCCGGAGGGCCGGGCAGTCGCCGAGGTCTACGTCCCGTAGCCCTGACCTGCAACTGAATGGGGCATACCCCGGTGGCGCGGTGCGCCTATCGCCGGAGGCGACGGCCCCATTGACACCTTTCGTTCGTCGAGCTACTTGACCCGGCATCCCGTGGGGTCGCTCCGACCGGCTCGATGACCCTGCCTCGCGTGCACAAAGCGCACACGGCAAAATTGACGGGAAGGACCTTGTCTCGGGCAACCCGTTGGGCGGCACGATCCCAGGTGGGATAAACGTGCCTGCGAATGGAGATGTGCGTTTCTATTCGGCATCGGGCTGGAGAGGCCTGAGCCAGGGCGAACAGCAGGCCTATGCGTGGCAGTTTGGAAATGCTGCCTTGAGCGAACTGAATGCCCACAAGGGAGACGAGTCGGTCTATCTTCACGAGGGTGTCTTCCTCATGGCAGACACCTGGTCTGTACTGAAGGGCTGGGGCCACCTGAGCAAGTCGGCCTACCTACAGTACGCAGACGGCGTCTGGGCCCATTCGCTCCAGGCGTTCTGGAAGTACAAGTCTGGGAACCAGGAAGGGATCGCTGCTGCGAGGAAGGTCCTTCAGCAGGCCCAGGACCAGTTCGTAAACGACTTGAAGAACAACCTTGGCCCGGAAATAGGTGGGTACATGGTGATTGCTGTCGCAGCCTGCGGGTTGGGCATTGTCTTTTCGTGGGTGACCGACGGGATGAGCTTGAGTACGTGTGTAGCCGAATCCTTCCTCTCGCCCGTTGCGATCTCGGCGCTGGCGATCACTCTCACAGTGAAGGAGCACGACTTGTACCTGGCAGATGTACAGAGGGTACAAGATGCCGGGTCTGCGCTCGGCACGGCGATAGAGGAAGGGAAGAAGACGTCCGTCAGGTACCAAGAGTGCACCTCCACTGCGATCAGGTACGCTGGTTGCTATCTATCCAGTCAGGACCTGAGCGGCAAGGACTGGGCCGCAGAGTGGAACCGCAAGTCGTGACCAAGTCCTTCAGCCGGTGGTTGATGCTGGCCTGGTTTGTGGTCGGTATCGCAATCGTCGGAGCAGCCCCCAGGTGGTCGTCGACGCCTGCGCTGTTGAGCGTGTTGATAGTCGGAGCGTGGCTGCGGGTCCTTGTCCTAAGAGCACCGTCGAACCCAGGACAAGCCTATCCATGGGGAAGGGCCTTGTTGATCATCGCAGTCGGTGGAGCGATGGTGTCGGCCGTGTGGATTCTGCATGCCACATTGGGCATCTTCTCTTAGGCATGTCATGGTGATGGGCGTCGTGCGCGGGAGGTCGTCGGTGACAACGGGTAGGAAGAAGCGCACATGGACGAACCCAGCAAGATGGGCGGGCTCCGTGTTCGTCCTGGCTGCGTTGGCCTTATCCCTGGCCGGATGCGCCGCTGCCGCGGCCACCCCTCCTGCTAAAGCCGCCTCACCCACGATCACAGCCTCGCGCGCCACGGCGATGTCGGTCGGCAGCAGAGCGGTCGGCGGCTTCGAGGTCGCAGGTTCTCTGGCGGCGGGTCGCGAAGGGTGCGTGGCTGTTCTGCTGCAGGACGGCCACGTGCTGGTGGCCGGAGGCGAGAACGTCTCGGAGTTAGCATCGGCGGAGCTGTTTGACCCCATCACCGGCCGGTTCGCACGGACGGGCTCGATGACTACCGCGCGAAAGGCCCCAATGGTCGCCATCTTGAGGAATGGCAATGTCCTCATCGCAGGTGGAGAGAACGAGGGGAAGCTGCTCACAACGGCCGAACTCTACGATCCGAAGACGTCGAAGTTCTCGTCCACCGGATCAATGCTGGTGCCTCACGCCGGCGGCAGCATCGCGGCGCTGGCCGATGGTCGGGTTCTCGTGGCGGGCGGCATCGGCGCCTCAGGTGAGGTGGTGGCTTCCGACGAACTGTACGATCCGGCCACGGGTGAGTTCTCAACGACCGGGTCAATGGCGTCGCCGCGATTCGAGGCTACTGCCACACTGCTGTCCGACGGCCGGGTGCTCGTCGCCGGAGGCGACGGCGCCGTTGACGCCTATTCGTCCGCCGAGCTATATGACCCGGCATCCGGTGAGTTTTCTGCGACCGGCTCGATGACCGTGCCTCGCGTAGCTCACAGCGCCACACGGCTAGTTGACGGGAAGGTCCTGGTCGTTGGAGGAATAGACAAGACGCAATCCCTTGACTCAGCTGAGTTGTATGACCCTGCCACAGGACGTTTCACCGCCGTGGGGTCCATCTACCCGCCACTCGCCGGTGGCGCTGCCATCCGACTCCTGGACGGCAACGTGCTGGTCGTCGCCGGCGCCGATCAATCGGCTCAACTCTACGACCCCTCGACTGAGTGCTGCCTGACCAGAACCGCGACCACGCAGTGCACTCACGAGCGGCAACACGGGAGTGCCTGCATTGGCTAGCCGTTGGGATGCAAGTCCAAGCTGCCGCATTGGTACGTCGCTAGCTCGATCGCGTGAGACCCGTCTATGTTGTTGGGGTCGTAGCAGACTTTCGCGGACGCGATCTGAGCGGCCGACCACCCGTGAGTCGCGACGCCGTTGTAGGTGTTCTGGCCAACGGTAAACACGTACGAGATACGTGTCTCGAGCACGCCGATGGGATCTCGTTTGGGCTGCCTGTCCGGATAGACCGTGACCAGCTCCTTGCTGACGATCGTCGGGGTGGCGACCGAAGTTCTCTGCGCCGAAACGAGCATCTCCGATGCCGCGGTGTAGGGAAGAAGGACGACAGCCAGCACGACGATCAGCTCCCCGATCAACAGGTTCCTTGGGTCGCTTGGGCCCGCGTTCCCGACGTTCCTAAGTCGATAGTGGCGATGGCTCGTGAGGGCCAACATGGCAAGAATCGGCAAGGCGGCGAGGGCGATCTCGAGCCACCCACCAGCCAACACCCCAGCACCCGAAATCGCGGCGCCGAAGGCGAAAGATGCGCGCGGCCGCCGGACTTTCCACGTGGCGATGACATAGCAGGTCGCGCCGACCGATATCACGGTCGCTACCAGAGTCAGCACCATGCTGACCAGATGGACGACAGTCAAGTCACGGCCTCCCTATCAAGATCAACGACCATGCCGAAGAGTCGGTCGGGTCGTCGATCGTCCCGTGTTGAAGACTACCGATGTGCACGACAGGTTCGATGTTGCGGCGTGTGTCGGCGTTGGCCGGTCTCTGCCGCAAGCTCAGTATTCGGTGCTCGTGACCGACGTTTGAGCGTCCGCGAAGGGTTGCGCGATCACCATCACACGAACTGGGTTGATCAGCGCCTCCGCGGTAGTCGTCACATGGACGCCGCTGCCTGGGACCGCGACCGCCTCGCGCGTACCCCGACACGCGCTGCCCCGTCGTCGTCGCACCATCGTGGCCCCGCATTTCGGACAATGCGGCTCTTCTCGTGGTTCGGTCATCGGCCCCTACGATTCGTGTAGCTGCGTCTGCGCGCCTGCCCAAGTCATGAACACGGCCTCGCGCTCCCGCTCGACGAAGGCGGCACGGTCCTGGCCCTCGTGATAGCGGCCGAGACTGCGCGCGCACATAAAGAACCCCTCGCCCGGCATCGTCCCTCCTTTGTGGACGACGATTACGCTCAGGAGGGGATGGCCCTGCTCGTGTTCGGAGCGGTTGATGTCGTCGAGCCGCTGGCCCACGACGCTGCGGCTCAGGCCAGTCTCGCTGTAGGCCATGAGTTGCCGGCGACCGGCACTCTGGACAAGAAGCTCCCGCAGGTCCCGCAGAACCTGGTCCGCGGTGCGCCTGCCAGGCCGTGCAGTTGCAGGTCGATCGTCCCGTCTCCTCGCCGATGATGCAGCCGCCCGGGCGCGAACGCCGAGTCGCGCCAGGGCCTCTTCAACATCACCCTCGACTGGCCCGCTGGCTCTCGCCCGCCTCAGCGTTTCCTTGGCCACAGGGGCGGCGCCGGAAATGATCGCCGCGCGCTCGATAGTCCGTACCGCGAACGCCCCGAGGCGGGCGTCCGAAAGCCACGGTTCGAGCCGAAGAATGGCCTCCGATCCGAAGGCCGCGATCCGATCCCGCAACTCGATTCGGTTCGCCGCGCCTGCGGCGGCCGCTTCGCGTAGGAGCGCGTTGAGGTCATCCACCGCTCCAAACGGTACTCCAGGGGCGGCCCTGGCGAGATGTCGGTACGACCGCTACCCGACACGATCCAGCGATAGTGTGAGCATTGAGGACCTGCGGGGATGCCCGGGCTCAGGCGCTCAGGTCACTGGATCAGGATCAACGCCGGTCCTGCGAGCGGTCACCAGCGCCTGAGTGGCGTTGACCCGGCCGGCTAGCCGACCCGAAGGGGCAGTGAGATAGCGCCTCTCAAGCATCTCGGGTGAGGCCTCGTCGGTGATCTCGAAACCGTAGCGGGCGAGGAACTCGCCAACGCCGCCCTTCTGGATTCCAAACCGCCACGCTTCGCCGGCCTTGGCGGCTGATTCCGCCGTTCCCTCGGACCCGTAGCCACCCCCGACACCCTGGATCGCCGAGACGTAGGCGTAGTCAAAGACGAGAACACTGCCGGGACCGGCCGAGCTTCCGATCAGCCTGAACGTCTCGTCGATCGTCGCCGGCTCAAGGTACATGGTTAGCCCTTCGAGGAGGTACAGCGTCGCTTTGCCTCCGACGAACCCGGCCCCGGCCAGGCACTCGGCCGCCGACTCCGTCTCGAAGTCGACCGGAACGAAGACCAGGTTTTCGGGCACTTCGAGCTTGCGCAGCGCCAGGCCGCGCCGCTTGTCCGCCTGCGGCTTGGGGGCATCGAGCTCGAAGACGCGCGCACTCTGGAGCTGGTCTCGGAACCGAATGGCCCGCGAGTCGTAGCCTGCGCCCATGATCAGAACCTGAGCCATCGAGGGGCCGGACCGCTCGAACACCTCATCGACGTACCGGGTTCGGGCGACAACCCAGGCGTACATGCCCTTGGGGCCGAGGCAGGCCCACATGCGTCGGAATGGTCCAGTTCGCGCACCGGCTCGCAGGAACAGCGGCAGGATCGCTGCGGCCACCCAGTCGTTGCTATGGCGACAGGGGTTTCGCTCGTGGTACGAGCAGGCCCGGGTGACGCATACCCACTCAGCCGTCCTGGACGTTCCCGTCTCAACCCTACGTTGCTCGCCCATCTGCCTCCCGGGTGTCTCCATCGCGCCTGACTGCAACGCGATCAGTTGTCCGCCAACATCCTAGATGCCATTGCGATCACCGGTCGGGCCGGGCTCGTGTGGGATGGTTTGCACAGCGGGTGAGCACTGCAAGGGTCGCCGGGAGAGCTGGCGGGTCCACGTCGTTCAGGACGAAGTGAGGGACGATCAGGTCGTCGTGTTGCAGAGGCCCCCTTCGATTCCGGCGCGCCCGTCGCTATCATCGACTCAATTCGGCGCGCCGAACCTCGGGCGCGTGAAACGGGGTGGGGGCTAGCAGGGTCTCCGTCGTCGCCTCCACAGCCGCGACCGCGCCGGTTCGGTGGGGAGTGGTGCCGCCCTCGCCGGGAGGCCTGCGACCGGTCGAGGAGGAGTTCCCAGTGTTGTTCGGCGCGTCTCCAGGAGGTAAACGATGAAGTTCTGTCCGAATTGCGGTTTCGAGCGGATCCTAGACACGGCGTCCTGCGCCTCGTGCGGCGCCGACTTCCACCGGATGGCGGAGGCGATGGTGGATGCAACCAGCGCCGCTCCGAGGCGGTCCGGACGACGGGTTGGCGTCGCGATCTGTGCCCTGGTGGCCGTGGCAGTGGTGAGTGGCGGCATCCTCGCGGCGTGCTCCGGCAACAGCGCGGCGGCCACCACGACCGCTGCCGCGCCGGTCGCCTCCGGCTCGACGCGCGCCACCCCGGAGGACGCCGTTAGCCAGTATTTGGCCGCGTTCGCCTCGAACAACGCGGGCCAGCTCCTGGACGCCTGCTCGATCAACGAAGTCGCCGCCCACTTCCAGTTCGAGACGCAGGCCACCCGGCTCCAAGTGATCATGCCGAACCAGTTCCTGCTCCCGACCGGCTACGCCTTTTACGCCGACCTGGACAGGTACGGGCAGGCCTACGTGAACTTCAACCAGGTTCGCGGCCTCGCCCTCAGCCTCTTGACCACGCAGCCGGTTGATGAGCCCATCGTCCCGGTCACGGCGGATCAGGCGCGGCAATACGTCAAGAGCGCCGACCCCGCGCAACTCACCGGCCTGAAGGTCGTGGAGATCAAGTTCCCCATGGCCAAGTTCGTGGCCGACTCCAAGACCCTGGCCAACTTCGCCGCCCAGGCCAAGGTGTACGGCGCCGACGAGCTGACCGAGCGGCTGGCTCTGATCGCCTGGAACGGCAAGGACTACGCAGTGGGCTTCACCCTCGTCCGGTACGGCAGCGATTGGAAGGTCTTCAGCCAGGTCTCCAACCTCGCCGGCACGTCCGCCACGGGCGCGGCTAAGCTCGTGACGCAATCGGACTTCGACGCCTCGGTCAGCTAGCGCTAGAGCTCGCGGCGGCCGGCGATGCGTAATCGGCGCGCGCCGGCCTCGTACCTGATAGCGTGCGGCGATCGTTCCTGCAGGGGGCCGCCACGTGTCGCTCGACGAACTTGCCACTCACGGTGGGATCCACGCCTATCGCCTTCGGGTCAGCGCAGCCGACACTGCGCCGGCGGGCGGTCACCACGTCTACTACGCGATCTACGCGTTCTACATGGACCAGGCCGTCGCCGACCAGTTCCCTCGCTCGGTTACGAGCGGATGAAGTCGTTCGAGCAACTCCACGGCTTCGACGGCATCCGGCACATGGAGATCGAGTACTTCGGCTCGGCGGTTCAGGGCGACGAGCTCGTGGTCGAAACACGGGTCGAATCCATCCGCGGCGTGCGCCTTACCCGAACCTACGAGATCCGGCGAGAGTCGACGGGCGAGACCCTGGTCAAAGCCCGAACGACGGCCGTCTGGATCACCGACCGGGGCCGGCCCGGGCGATGGCCCCTGGAACTCGTCACCGCCCTTACTAGGAACTGAGCCCTCCGTCGACGGCGAGAACCTGGCCGGTCACAAAGGACGCCTCGTCCGAGACGAGAAACGAGACAACGTTCGCGACCTCTTCCGGCGTGCCTGTTCGCCGCAGGGGCGTGCGCCGAACGACTTCATCGACCAGTGGGGCGGGGATCTGGGCCGCCAGGTCGGTGGGAACGAGTCCCGGCGCCACGACGTTCACTGTGACCGACCGTGACCCGATCTCCTGAGCAAGAGAACGGGAGAAGCCGATGATGCCCGCCTTCGACGCAGAGTAGTTGGTGTAGCCCGGATATCCGTGCAGGCCCATCACTGAAGAGACGCTGACGATCCTGCCCCAACGCGCCTTTGCCATGCCGCGCACGACGGCCCGCGAACAGAGATAGACCGACTTCAGGTTGACGTCGAGCACCTGGTCCCAATCGGCCTCGTCTATCCGGGCAAGCAGGTTCGCTCGCTCGATGCCGGCGTTGTTCACCAGGACCGAAATGGGCCCGAACGCTTCGGTGGCGCGCCGAACGAGGCGGTCTACATCGGCCGGCTGCGAGACATCGGCCTGGACTGCCACGGCGGCGCCACCGCCCGATTCGATCGCGGCCACGACTTCGGCGGCCTGGTCTTCATGCTCGCGGAAGTTCACGATGACGCGATGACCGTCCGCCGCGAGTCGAATCGCCATGGCGCGCCCGAGTCCACGCGACGCCCCCGTGACCAATGCGACGCGACCAATTCCCTCAACCGTGCCGTTCCTCATAGCGCTCTTCGACTCCTCTCGTCCGGTCTCGCCGACGGGTGACATATCGACCGGACTGCGCAGCCCACAGGTTCGCAGATCGTTGTTGTTCGCACGCGCCCGAATCCCTCCGGGTGCACCACTCTCTCCAGTGGGTTTCCCACTTCCCGATCCTCGCGGAGGCGTCAAAACGCCTCGTTCCTGAGTGGCGTTGCCGGCGACAGCCGAAGTGTCAGATGCCAAGTCCGTCGGCCAGGATAGTCAGATGCCCGCCCCGACCAAACGGATTAGCCTCAGATACCCAGGCCGCCCGCGCTGGTTCTATCGGCCCCGCGTCAGCCACGGCCACGTGGCGAGCATCTGAGGAGTAGATCAGATCGCCAATTCGCCGGTGGCGCGCTCAGCTGGAGTTATGGGCCGTATCCGGCACCCGTCTTGGCTCGCAGCCACGGCATGGGCGATGCATTTCGGAGAAGCCACCATTGCGTAGATGGGGCCCTTGAGGGCGACCCATTCGGCCGGCAGGCCACACATTTCGTCGTCTGCACCCACCTCCGTGCAGATCATGGCGCCAGCGGGAACGAGGTTGCTATTCACGCAGGTGATCGTAGCCGTAACTGAGCGTATGCGCGGACTTCGAGTCGACGGGCGGGGAGGGGAGCCGTTGACTGTCAATCTGGCGCTGACCTCAACCACCCCGAGCGGGCCGATTAGTCTCTGCTGGGTTGTTGCGGTCGACACGGCCCTGCCGAACGTGGATGAGGGAGCGATCCAACCGGGGACGCGATCGCCGGCGAAGCCGGCTACCGTGGTGCATCTCGTTCTCAGCGCGATTGAGAACCGTAGCGGCGCCTTGCTCGTCTTGTACGACGGTGCATTACACCAACCAGTAGCTTGAGCTGGTACGCGTGAGCAAGGCGAGGAGAGATCGAGTGGGCGATGCAGCGTCGCGGTGACGAGGATCTGACCGAGCTCATCTGCACAGGCCTGGATCGAGCCTATCGACTGGCCGGTCTGCTCCTCGGCAGCGGACCGGACGCGGAGGATGTCGTCCAGGACGCGTGCGTTCGGGCTTGGCAAGCGGCCGGATCGCTCCGCGAACGATCGGCCTTCACAGCCTGGTTCGATCGAATCCTGGTCAACATCTGTCGTGACCGGATCAGACGCAGAGGCCGGATCGGCTTCGTCGGGATCGAAGGTCACGACCAACCTGGGGCGGACCCGTTCGAAGCAGTCCTGGCCTCCGATGCGCTGTTGCGAACGATCGGCTGTCTGAACGCCGACGAACGGGCCGTGGTCGTCCTGCATTACTGGTCCGATCTGCCGCTCGCCGAGATAGCGTCCCGCCTGGGCTGGCGGCTCGGAACAGTCAAATCGCGCCTGCACAGGGCGCTGGAAAAGATGCGCGACGAGCAGAGGGGTCAGGAATGCGCTCTGCGAGCCGGAAAGGTGGCTTCCCGATGAAGAAGACGGATGACGAGCTGGTCATGATCGAGCAGGATCTGAAGGGCACTCTGAGCACTCTTCGCCTGCCTGCTGCCCCGATCGGCCTGCAACGACGCGTCGAGAGCATGAGCGCCAGCGGGCGGACGAACGCCTCCCCCCGAACAGCCCAGCGGCGAAACGAGTGGACGAGCGGCCCGCCGACGCGTCGGATCGCAGCGACCGCGGCCATGGCGGCGATCGTCATTGCGGTCGCCGCCGTAGGCGTTCCACTCGTTTTGTCCCCGCATGCTGGCCTGGCGCAGGCGAGCAACGCCGGTGAGAGCGGACATGCGACGAGCCCGAAAGCAAGCATCTCGAACAGCAGCCTGCCGACCAGCACGGAGCAGGTGCTCTTCTCCGCTACCGACGGCTCATCGATCCTCGCGGACGGTCCATCCGTTGCGTGGCAGAAGGTGGCGATGACCAAATTCGGTCAGCAGGACTCCACGGTGATGGGCGTCGCCAAACTCGGCGCCAAGGTCGTGATGGCAGTCAACGTGATGACCGGGACGCCCGCGACAGGCGAAGGATCGCTGCCAACGTTCTATGAGACGACCGATGGATCCTCCTGGGCTCGGATCCCCGTGAGCGGC
This sequence comes from Chloroflexota bacterium, assembly GCA_003153755.1. Taxonomy (GTDB): domain Bacteria; phylum Chloroflexota; class Limnocylindria; order Limnocylindrales; family CSP1-4; genus Fen-1039. Next base: position 58,459 of record PMBG01000090.1, read on the forward strand.
GACCCATTTGCCAACATCGGAGTGGATGCTGTGATCGGCACCTCGAACGGACTGCTTGCGATAGGCCACGGGGGTATTCCCGACAATTCCAAGTGCCCGTCGGACTCGAACTCGCCCGACAATCCCGCGTGGTGCAGAGGAAATGGCTACGTCCCGTGGGTGGTCCTCACTTCCAGCGATGGCCGGACCTGGCAGCGTCTGCCGGGGGATCCATTCGTGCCGCACATCGAAGCGATGACCGGGATGTCAGGATCCGGGATTTCCGTAAGCGGCCCCAAAGGAACCCTGGTCTGGGGATATTCCACCCCTGGGCCATCCGCCGGATCGCCTGCCGTATTCCGCTCCTACCACTCCAATGACATGGCCAACTGGTCGACTTCGACGATCCCGGGGATCTCGGCAAAATGGGAGGTTGCCGGCAGCGGATTCTCGATGGGGTTTCCCTGGCCACTGGTTGAGGCAACGGCCGACGGTTTCGTCGTGGTCTCGGTGAACCCGACTTCCCCGGGTGCCTGGTTCTCCCCCGATGGAGTGCACTGGACCGCCACGACTTCAGCCCCGGACCAGGTGAGCGTCTATGCCTTTGCCACCAGTGCCGCTGCCGGACACGACGGCATCGCGGCCAGCTTGCTCAAGAAGTGGTACCGGGCCAGCGCAGAAGGTGCGAACTGGCAGGCCGTAGGCGTAGGCCTGCAATTGCCGTCGACGGGCTGGTTGGCAGGCGATGGCGACAGGGTAGTGATCGTCAGCGGCCGGGAGGTCGACTGGTCGGCCGACGGAATCACCTGGCATCGAGGTGAGTCCACCGCGGATCTGCCGGAGGATAGCGGGGTCAGCACCGGCCCCGATAATTCCTGGGTGGTCGGCCCCTCCGTCCAGTGCTGGCTGGCCGGCTCGCTCATCGTGGCGTTCACCGCAGACAGATCAACACTCTATGTAGGCCACGTGGGGGGCTGATCGACTCATTCGACCTCGGCTTCTACCACGCCGTTGTTGTTAGCACGCGCCCAAACCCCTCCGGGCGCGCCGGACTCTAGCCCGCGAGCCGCTTGTACCGGATCCGGTGTGGCTGGTCGGCGGCGGTGCCCAGCTCTTTGTGGCGGAACGCTTCGTAGTCGCTGACGTTGCCCTCGAACCAGCGCACCTGGCTGTCACCCTCGAAGGCGAGGATGTGGGTCGCGATACGGTCCAGGAACCAGCGGTCGTGGCTGATGACGACGACGCATCCCGGGAAAGACTCCAACCCGGCCTCGAGCGCTCGCAACGTGTCCACGTCGAGGTCGTTGGTGGGTTCGTCGAGGAGCAGGACG
>PMBG01000179.1 GCA_003153755.1 Chloroflexota bacterium
ACCGGCAACCTGACCGTGACGGGGCAGACGAGCGGTGGATATCTCTTCATCGGTCCGGCCGCGAACAACAACCCGACAAGCTCGACTCTCAACTTCCCAGTAGGTGACGATCGAGCCAACGCAGTGACGGTCCAGCTCGGTGCCGGCAACACGCTTTCGGTCACGTTCGTCGCACCGTCGACCGGACCGGGTGCCCAGGCCATCTTCGATGTGACCGGTTACTTCACGCCCGATCTGACCGGTGCCGTATACGTCCCGCTATCTCCGACGCGTGTCCTCGACACCCGAAACGGCACAGGCGGCCTGTCTGGTCCTTTCACCAACCATGCCGCCCGAACCTTCACGGTGGCAGGCGTGCCTGCCGGCGCGACAGCCGTAACCGGCAACCTGACTGTGACCGGCCAGACGAGCTCGGGCTACCTGTTCATGGGCCCGAACGCTACGGACAACCCGGGCAGCTCGACTCTCAACTTCCCCATCGGCGACGACCGAGCCAACGCGGTAACGGTGGCTCTGGGTGGAGGCAGTCTGTCGGTAACCTTTGTCGCACCCTCCAACGGGCCAACAGCTCAGGCCATCTTCGATGTCACCGGATACTTCACGCCGTAGCGAGCGGGCGAGACACGATCCAGACGGATCTCCTGGAGGCGAAATGGCGCTGATTGCCTCGGCAGCTGTGGTAGTGGTGGCGTTACTCCACGCCTACTTCCTGGTTCTCGAGATGTTTCTCTGGCAGCGCGATTCGACTCGCAAGACATTCGAGACGAGCGTTGAATTCGCCCACGACACGGCGGCGCTCGCGGCAAATCAGGGCCTATACAACGGCTTCCTCGCCGCCGGCTTGATCTGGAGCTTGGTCGCGTACGGACCGAAGGACGGTCGCGCGACGATCGGCTTCTTCCTCGCCTGCGTCATCGTCGCCGGTCTCTATGGAGCCGCGACTGTCAACAGACGGATCCTGTTGGTGCAGGCGTTGCCCGCCGCCATCGCGATGGTCCTGATCTGGCTGGCCTGATAGGCCCGTCGCCCATCCTGCTTCGCGATCATCGCCGGGTACCGGCGGCCGGGGTCTTGCCTGCTCCGGCCGGATGAGCCGCGGTTGAGGCTGCAGGGATACGGTTGTGTCGCCCGCCGGCCGGGGCACCTTCGGTTACCTTGGGAGTGTGACCGCCACGTCCTCACCAGAACGCCTTCTCGAAGACCTCAACCCCTCGCAGCGAGAGGCCGTCACGATGACATCCGGTCCGCTCGCGATCATCGCCGGGGCAGGATCCGGCAAGACCCGCGTGATAAGCCGCCGGGCGGCGTACGCCATCGAAACCGGCGCAGTCCCAGCCGACCAGATCCTGCTCGTCACCTTCACCGACAAGGCCGCCGGCGAGATGGTCGAGCGAATTGCCTCATTGGGCCACCGTGGCGTCCTGGCCCGCACTTTCCATGCCGCCGCGCTCGCCCAGCTGCGCCACTTCTGGCCGAGCCGCCACGGCGGCGAACCCTTGCCTGCGATCCTCGACTCGAAGTTGCGCTTGCTCGTGCCGCTGGTCGGCCGACTGCCCGGCGGTTTCCGTTTCAAGCCCTCCAAAGATTTCGCCGACACCATCGAATGGGCCAAAGTCCGCCGCATCCCGCCCGAAAGATGGGTCAGAGATGGTGGCGAGAGGGCACCGCTACCGGCCGAACTCTTCGTTCGCGTCTACCGCGACTATGAGCGGGCCAAGGCGGCGGCGGGTCTGCTCGACTTCGAGGACATGCTCGTCCGGACGGTCGAATTGCTCGAAGGCGACGCCGAGGCCGCAGCTCTGGTTCGATCGCGCAAGAGCTGGTTCAGCGTCGACGAGTATCAGGACACCAACCCCCTGTCCGAGCGGCTCCTGGAACTGTGGATGGGCGAGTCGCGCGATCTTGCGGTCGTCGGCGACCCGGACCAGACGATCTACACCTTTACCGGCGCCACGCCCGATTTCTTGCTGGGATTCGCCCGGCGGCACGAGGGGACGCACGTCGTCACCCTGGCCGACAACTACCGTTCCAGCCCCCAGATCCTGGAACTCGCAAATCGGCTCGTCGCCGGTGCGTCGGGCGGCGAGGGCGGCGCCGCCAGAGCGGCATTGCGCACGACCTTGCCGGATGGGCCGCGACCATCCATCCGGCGCTTCACCGATGCCGAGGCCGAGTTGCGCGACATCCTGGCCTGGATACGTGCGGTCACGGCGGCCGGCGTGGCCCCGACCGAAACGGCCGTGCTCGTCCGAATGAACGCCCAACTGCCCGCCATCGAGGACGCCCTTACGCGCGCCGGGATCGGGTTCACCGTTCGAGGGCGGAGGTTCTTCGAGCGTCGCGAGGTCCGCGAGGCAGTGCGGCTCCTGCGCCGCTCGCAACTGGCCGAGACCGGAGACGCGCTCGTCGCCGCCGTCGAGCGGCTATTCGTGGAGAAGTTGGGGTTGGACGACGTAGCCGCCGATGCGGGCCAGGAGGGCCGCGAGCGGGCGGCCTCGCTGGAGTTGCTCATCGGTATCGTCGAGGACCTCGCGGCTGCCGGCCGTGCGGCTGCGGGCCGTGCGGCTGCCGGCCGTGCGGCCACGAACTCGGCCCTCACGATCGACGCCGTCCTCGCGGAGCTCGAGGCCCGTGAGGCGGCCGAGGCGGCGGGTTCGACCGAGGGCGTGAACCTGATGACCTACCACCGCGCCAAGGGTCTCGAGTGGGACGCCGTCTACTTGCCGTCGCTCGACGAAGGCGTGCTGCCGATNNATCGACCCCGCGAAACCGAAGGCAAGCCGCCGACCGAGCAGCTCGGGCCGGGTCCGCGTGCTCCCCGGGGCGCCCATGCCCGTCGCCGCAACCCCGGACGAACGCCTGCTCGAGGCCCTCCGTCTTTGGCGCCGCGAACGCTCAACCGAGGATGGCGTGCCCGCCTACGTCGTCTTCCACGACACCACGCTGACCGAGATCGCGGACGAGCGGCCCCGCAACCTGCCCGCGCTCCGCCGCATTCGAGGCATGGGCCCCACGAAGCTGGAGCGCTACGGCCCAGAGATCCTGGCCGTCATCGAGCGTGTCGAATAGGCCACGATTCCGGAACGCGTCGCCCTGACCGACCGCAACCACTCGGCGACGATCACCATTACGCTACGGGTCCGATGTCGTTCCCGAGCAGGAGCACCGACGCCATGAAGCCCTTCTTCGGCTACCACTCACCCAGCTTCTCGGATCCCGGAGTGGCGGATGTCGACCGCTTCGAGAGTCTGGCCAAACGCGTCTTGGCGGTCGAGGCCGCCGGCTTCGACATGGTCACGACGATGGACCACTTCTATCAGATCGGGGTGGCCGGCCGGGAAGAGGAGCCGATGCTCGAGGTGTATTCCACCCTCGCGGCTCTGGCGGCCCGGACCAGCCGGGTCAAGCTCGGCGCAATGGTCACCGGCGTCACATACCGGAATCCTGCGTTGCTCGCCAAGATGGTCACGACGCTGGACACGATCTCACGCGGCCGGGCTGTGCTGGGTCTTGGCGCGGCCTGGAACGAGTCGGAGCACATCGGCTACGGCTTCGATTTCCCGCCGATCGGGGAGCGGATGGAGCTCCTCGACGAAGCCCTCCACATCTGCAAGTTGATGTTCACCGAAGAGCGGCCAAGCTTCGAAGGAAAGCACTACCGGATCGAGCGTGCCCTCAATAGCCCGCGGCCGATCCAGCCCGGCGGGCCGAAGATCCTCATCGGCGGCAGCGGTGAGCGCAAGACCCTCAAGCTCGTTGCCCGGTACGCGGACATGTCCAACTGGTGGGGCACGCTGGATGAGCTCAAGCACAAGGACGAGGTCCTCCTGCGGCACTGCGAAGCCGAAAAGCGAGATCCCTCGACGATCCTGCGAACGGTGATGTCGCCCGTCCTCCTCGTTCCCGACGAGAGCCACGCCGCCGCCGCGCTGGCGCGCCTGGCCCCAGAACGTCGGGCTGTTGCCAAGGTGGCCACTCCCGCTCAAGCGGCGGATCATCTCGGCAAATTCATCGAGGCGGGTATCACGGGCTTCATCTTCCGCAACATGGAACTCAGGCCGGATGACACTCCTCTCGCCGGAGAGCTGATCCGCCTCATGTCCTAGCCCCAGCCATCAGAATGCGTCCGATGGAACGTAAGTGGCTGATCCTCACGAGCGTGTCGCTCGGTTCGCTGATGGCGACACTCGACGGCAGCATCGTCAACATCGC
>PMBG01000013.1 GCA_003153755.1 Chloroflexota bacterium
GACTTCGGCTCGCGCAAGTACATGCTCGCCAGCCTGGACCAGAGCCTCAAGCGCATGGGACTCGATTACGTGGACATCTTCTACCACCACCGTCCGGACCCGGAGACACCGATCGAGGAGTCGATGGGCGCGCTGGACACGGCAGTGCGGCAGGGCAAGGCGCTGTACGCCGGGATTTCCAACTACAGGCCCTCGGATGCCAGAGAAGCGATCGGCATTCTGCGACGCATGGGCACGCCAATGCTCATCCACCAGCCCCGGTATTCGATGCTGGACCGGTGGATCGAGGACGGACTGCTGGACCTGCTCTCGGACGAAGGCGTGGGCTGCATCGCGTTCTCGCCGCTGGCACAGGGGCAGCTCACGGATCGCTACCTGAACGGGACCCCGGCCGGATCGCGGGCCACTCACTCCCCGTTCCTGACCGAAGATACGATCGCCGCGAACCTGCCCAGGATCCGCGCCCTCAACGAGATCGCCCTGCGACGCGGCCAGACGCTCGCCCAGATGGCGCTCGCCTGGGTCCTCCGCGATCCACGGATGACCTCCGCGGTGATCGGCGCCAGCTCGGTGCGGCAGCTCGACGACAACGTGAAGGCGCTGGACGGCGCACCGTTCCAGGCGGCCGAGCTGGCGGAAATTGACGCGGCCCTCGCGGGCGGCTGACCAAGGAAGCCTCGACGTGATCGACTACCGCGATGACGTGGCGGCGCTCGACGCCGGCCAGCGGCGTGATCCGGCGCGGCGGCTGGCTACTCTTCCAGGGTCGAAATGTCGCCTTCGGGCAGACCCTGCGCGCGCGCCTTCAGGACTCGCCGCATGATCTTCCCCGAGCGTGTCTTGGGCAGCTGATCCACGAACTGGACGTCCTCCGGTTTCGCGATCGGGCCCATCTCCGAGCCGACGTGCTGCCGGAGCTCCTCGGCAAGTTCCGCCGACGGCGAGTGGCCTTGCCGAAGCAGCACGTAGGCGTGGATGGCGGTGCCTTTCAACTCGTGCGGCAGGCCGATGACCGCTGCCTCCGCAACCGCCGGGTGGCTCACGAGCGCCGACTCGACCTCGGCCGTGCCGAGCCGGTACCCGGACACCTTGATAACGTCGTCCACACGTCCGATGATCCAGTAGTAGCCGTCCTTATCGCGCCTGGCCGAATCACCGGTGAGATATACACCCGGGTATTTGCTCCAGTACTGCTTTACATAGCGGTCTGGGTCACCGTGGATCGTCCGCAACATCGCGGGCCAGGGCCGCTTCAGGACGAGGAAGCCTTCCTCGCCGTCCTGGACCGGATGTCCATCCTCATCGTAGATATCGGCCTGCATCCCGAAGAACGGCCTCGTCCCGGAACCCGGCTTGAGATCCACGCAAGGCGTAGGCGTGATCACGAAACTCCCGGTCTCGGTCTGCCACCACGTATCCATGATCGGGCAGCGTTCCTTGCCGATGTTCGTGTAGTACCAGCGCCACGCCTCAGGGTTGATGGGCTCGCCAACTGAACCGAGCAATCGCAACGACGAGAGATCACGGCGGTTGGGCCAGGCTTCGCCGAAGCGCATCAGACCGCGGATCGCGGTTGGTGCGGTGTACAGAACGTTGATCCCGTACTTCTCCACCATGGACCACCAGCGATCCGGGTATGGATATGTGGGGGCGCCTTCATACATGAATCCCGTCGCACCCAGAATCAGCGGACCGTAGACGATGTAGGAGTGGCCGGTGACCCAGCCGGGATCGGCCGCGCACCACCAGCGGTCGTCGTCCTTCAAGTCGAAGACGTACTTGAGCGTCGTGGCGACGCCCACCTGATATCCGCCGTGCGTATGCACTATGGCCTTGGGTTTGCCGGTCGTGCCCGACGTGTAGAGCAGGTAGAGCGGGTCCTCGGAATCCATCACCTCGGTGGCGCATCGCCAGTCCGCGATCGGCAGCGACATGAGGTCGTGCCACCACATGTCACGGCCTTCCTCCATCGGAACGTCCTGGCCCGTCCTCTTGAAGACGACCACATGCTCCACGATGGGTGCGCGCTTGATGGCCTCATCCGCGATGCGCTTCAGTTCCACGACCTTGCCGTTGAGGAACGCGCCGTCGCAGGTAATGACCACGCGCGATTGTGAGTCTTCGATCCGGCCGTGAAGCGCCTCCGTGGAGAAGCCGCCGTAAACCACCGAGTGCACGGCGCCGATCTTCGCGCATGCGAGCATCGCGATCGGCAACTCTGGCACGCGACCCATGTAGATCGTGATCCGGTCGCCCTTCTTCACGCCGAGGGCCTTCAGAACGCTCGCGAACTTGCTGACCTCGCGATTCAGAGCGTGGTATGAGAACGAGCGCATCTCGCCGTTCTCGCCCTCCCAGATGATCGCCAGCTTGTTCCGGCGATGGGTCTTGAGGTGGCGATCTATGGCGTTGTGAATGATGTTCGTCTTTGCGCCAACGAACCACTTGTAGAACGGCTTGTTGGAATCGTCCAGAACCTTGCTCCAGGGCTGATACCAATCGATCAGCTCCTTTGCACGGTCTTCCCAGAACCCCACGAAGTCGTCGTCCGCGGCGCGTGCGACAGAATCCCAGTCCTTGATGTGTGCCTGCTCTATGACACTCGCGGACGGCTTGTACCACTCGTCATGCTGGTTGCCGCCCGACGTCGTCGGCGCCGCCTCGATAGCCGTCATGTGAGACTCCTACCTGGAGCGCATCTGCAGGAGGCCGAAGGCGGCGCCCTGTGGATCGCTCACGATCGCCAGTCGTCCGCCGGGATAGTCCACGGGTGAAAGCATCTCCGTGGCGCCCGCTTCGATTGCCGTCTTGTACGACGCGTCGAGGTCGGGAACGTTGAAGTACGCCATCCAGTAGCTCGGGATCTGAGGCGGGACCATCGGGTTCATTTCGGAGCCGCCGGCCACCGTTTGCCCGGCGATCTGGAACTGCGTGTACGCCGCGCCTGCCAGGCCCTGCGATCCGGTCGCCGGATTCCACCCGAACACGGCCTCGTAGAACGGCAGGTCCTTGTCGATGCCGCGCGCGTTGAGCTCCGCCCAACCAAAAGTGTTCGCGGCGCCCTGGGAGAACCCCGCCATCGCGATCGGCTGCCAGGAGCTTATGAAGGCGCCGGACGGGTCCTGGAAGACGGTCATTCGTCCCTGGTCGCCCACCGTCATCGGCGGAACCACCACCGTTCCTCCGGCGGCCTGAACCCGCTTCGCGAGATCATCGGAGTCGGTAGTACCCAGGTAGACGGACCACGCCGTGGGTGCCTGGGCCATCATCTTGGGGCCGATCCCAGCCACCGGCTCTCCGCCCACGTAGGCTTGCGCGTAGCCGCCGTACTGGGGGTCGGGACTGACCTGAACGTCCCAGCCGAAGAGCTTCGAGTAGAACTCGTGCGCGGCCTCCGGGTCGGAGGTGGCCAGGTCGACCCACACAGGCTTGTTGACCCACGCCGGCGCTTGCACGCCCGCATTGACGGTATCGGCCACGTCTCGACTCCTTCTACGGCGCCGGAGCCGGTCCTCACATGACCGATTCCACTCGCGAAGGGTCTATCTTGTACCGCGTGACTTATCAATTCGACCACCGTCCCGCCGGATGCGGCAGGCGGTTCGGGCCGTCGTACACAACTCTTCGGCCCGCCGCATCACTCCGGGACCGGTGGCAACGTCGATATCCCGTGAAATCGCGTTCGGAACGCCCGGCGGTGACCAAATGCCCCGCCGATTCGCCCTCGCGGACCCGCGCCACGGGACAAGTTTCGGCCCCCTCGTGCACGTACTGACCATGAAACCCGCTCGATGTGTCACTCTATGGGTCAAGCGGAGAGGGAATTAGGGACCTGATCATGACAACGGAAGAGCTCGACAAGGTCGAGTCCACCAAGTACAACGCCAAGGCGGAACCGGCAGAAGAGTCTTCTGCGCAGCTCGCCGCCGAGCCGTCGCCGGACCAGCCGTCCGCGGAAGAATCTGCCTCCGCCACGCCGGATCCGGTCGCGGACGAGTTCGCCTGGTTCGAACTGCCTTCGGCCTCGAGCGTCGCTCCCGCGGGCAAGTTGGCCGGGTTGACCGGGCTGACCAAGCGGAGCAAGGCGCCCAAAGGCACCGGCACCACCTCGGGACTCGCCCGCACGAAGGCCTCCGGCAGGCGACGTCTGGCCGGGTTCGCCGCGGTATTCGCGATCAGCGGACTCGCCGGCCTGTTCCTCCTCGCCGTCATCGCCTTCGGATACTCCAGCACCTACTCGGGCCGCGTCGTGCCGGGCGTCCACGTGGGCAAGATCGATGTCTCCGGTTTGAACCGGACTCAGGTCATCGACAAGCTTCGGGATGCCTACGCGTCGTTGAACCAGGGGGAGATCACGGTTACCACGCCGGTCGGCACAGCCAAGATCACGTATCAGGACGCCGGCCGCAAGCCCGATCTGGAAGCAATGGCCGACGCGGCGATGTCCGTCGGACACTCCGGCAACGCCATCGGCGATGTCGTGACTCTCGTTCACACCACTCTAAGCGGCCAAACCGTCCCGGTTGTCGTGGCGATCGATCCCACGGTGCTCGCGAATCGCATCCACCCCCTCGCGGGCATCAGCGGCATCGACCCCAAGGACGCGTCGGTCGCCGATGCCTACGGGACATTCAAGGTTGTCCCCGCTGAGCTTGGACACGGTATCGACGAGAGGGCGATTGCCACCGAAATCATCGATCGGCTAACCAGGGCCGACGCACCTTCGACCTTCAGCACGGGCGGAACATTCGTGGACCTGCAGCCGCAGGTGGACGACAAGGCCGCCCAGGCCGCCGTCACGGCAGCACAGAAGATGAGTGTGAGTGTGACCCTGGTGTGGAGCGTCCCAACCTCTGGGGCGAGCGCGAGCGCCAGCCCAACTCCGGCGGTCACTCCGTCGCCCGGAGCGAGCTCGGTCGACCCCAAGACGTTCACCATCGACGCCGCGACCATCCACAGCTGGATCACCTTCGGGTTCAGGGCGGATGGCACATACGGCCCGTCGCTCGATCCCTCGAAGTCGCAGCCGTACCTCGCGGACCTCCTGAAGAAGGTGGCAACCCCGCCGGTCGAACCCGATGTCGTCTACGGCGCGGATGGAAAGCCGGCGAGCCTCAAGGCAGGTAAGGACGGCGTGGGAGTTGACGTAGGCCTCACGACACACGCAATCGAAACGTACCTCGACGGTATGGTTGCCGGATCGGCTCCAGCTTCGCCGATCGCCATAGCCACGAATACGATCACTCCCAAGATCACCCTGGACACGCTCAAGAACTTCGTCCTGATCGGCGATGGCACCTGGACCACCCAGTTCTACCCCGACGTCAGCAACGGCAACGGCGCGAATATCAAAATCCCGTCAAAGCTGCTCAACGGGCAGGTAGTGCAGCCCGGCCAGCAGTTCAGCTTCCTCAACGCCGTCGGCCCCATCGACTTCGCACACGGCTACGCGATGGGCGGCGTCATCACCGGCGGCAAGAGCGACCACACGGGCGCGATTGGCGGCGGCATATGTTCGGCGTCGACCACCATGTTCAACGCCGCGATGCGAGCAGGGCTCCAGATCGACGAGCGCCACCCGCACTTCTACTACATCGACCGCTACCCGGCCGGTCTCGACGCCACGGTTTACTCCAACGGCTGGGAGACTTGGGATCTCAAGTGGACCAACGACACGCCCAACCCGATCATCATCCGGTCGTCCACCACACGGGTGTCCTCCAAGAGCACGATCACAGTCCAGCTGTGGAGCCTGCCGCTCGATCGCAAGGTTGAGCTCAACGGAGTGACCAAGTCGAACATGACCTACGCCACGGACAGCAAGAAGTTCGTGACTTCCCTGCCGCCCGGCCAGACCGCACGTGAGGAGTTCCCCGCGAACGGATACGACATCACGCGCACGCGCCTCGTGACCGACTCTTCGGGCAAGACCATCCACCAGGACACCTGGAACTCCCACTACTCCAGGGTGGACGGAATCCTCTGGGTGGGCGTCGCCGCAGCTCCAACTCCAGCTCCCCCGGCGGCGGCAGTTCCGGTGACCATACCGGCCATGGTGACGCCCTCGACCGTGACGGTCTCGCAGCGCCGAGCCGGCTAGCCGCTAACCAGCCGGACACCGATCGAGGAGCCTCATAACCTGAGCTCGAAGCCGCCCCGCAACCCGGACCCGCCGGACCTCCCGGTCGACCTTCGAGTCGTGGCGCCCTCCGAGGCGGCCGCGATGGATCCCATCGAACTCGAGTGCGTATCGCTCGACCGGACCAACCTCTCGGGACGTATTCTGTCCGGCATCAGACTGGATCAATGCCGCCTCACGCAGGTTGACCTGAGTGGATCGGAACTGCCCCAGGCGCTTCTGCAGGATGTAGTCGTTTCGGGTGGAACATTTGCCAACGTCCGAACGAAGGAGTTGAGGCTGAGGCGGGCGGCCTTCTCCGGCGTTCGCATGACGGGCGTGGACTTCTCATGGGCCGCGCTCGAGGATGTGTCATTCACGGACTGTCGAATCGATCTTGGCGCGTTCCAGAACGTCAAGCTCACACGTGTCCTGTTCGAGGGCTGCCGGCTGGACGAGGTCGACTTCTCCGGCGCACAACTCGTGTCCGTAACGTTTTCGCGGTGTCTCCTGGTCCGCTCGCTCTGGACGGACGCGACACTGACTCAGTCCGAGATGCGCGATTCGGATATCTCCGGCGCCGGAAACCCTGAGCGCCTTCGCGGCGTCCGGATGCCGTGGCCGGACGTTCTCGCCTCGGCAGCGGTCTTCGCCACCGCCCTCGGTGTGGAGATCGTGGAGGAGGCCGAGTAGGGGCACGCCGAGGTCGGCGCGCTATCCTTGCGACGAGAGGAGACCGCGTCTCATGAAGGTCCTGTTCATCGGCGGCACCGGGCTCATCAGCACCGCTTCTACACGCCTGGCCGTGGAGCGCGGGGTGGATCTGTTCCTCCTCAACCGCGGCACCCATACGGACCGCGCCGCGGGCGCCACTTCCCTTGTCGCCGACCTGCAGGACGAAGCCGCCACGGTACGTGCGCTGGCCGGACATCGATTCGATGTCGTGGTCGACTGGATCGCCTTCACGCCGGACCAGGTCGAGAGGGATATCCGGCTATTCGCGGGGCGCACCGACCAGTACGTGTTCATCAGCTCGGCGAGCGCGTACGAGAAGCCCCCGTCCGACTGGTTGATCCGCGAAGACACGCCGCTCGCCAACCCATTCTGGGATTACTCGCGCAACAAGATCGCATGCGAGGAACGCCTGATACGGGCCTTCCGCGAAGACGGCTTCCCGGCGACTATCGTGCGACCTTCCCTCACCTATGGGGATACGCAGATCCCGCTGGTGTACAACAGCTGGGAGATGCCCTACACAGCGATCGCAAGGATGCGGGCGGGCAAGGCCCTCGTCGTGCCCGGCGACGGCACGTCCCTCTGGACTATCACCCACAACACGGATTTCGCCGTTGGGTTCCTTGGGCTGCTCGGACGCCGTCAGGCCATCGGCCAGGCATTCAGCGTCGTGGGCGACGAGGTCCTGACCTGGGATCAAATCTACGGCCAAACGGCGGCGGCGGCGGGCGCAGACCTCCGCATCGTGCACATTGCGTCCGACTTCATCGCCGCCTGCATTCCCGAAATGGCGGGCACGCTGATTGGGGACAAGTCCCAGAGCGCGGTATTCGACAACAGCAAGACCAAGCGTTTCGTGCCCGATTTCGCGACTCGAACCCCCTATGCGGAAGGGATCCGGCGCACGGTGGCCTGGTTCGATGCCGATAAGGACCGCCAGAACGTGGACACCAGGATGGACGCCCAACTCGACCGTCTAATCAGCGCCTACGAGCGCGGACTGGCAAACGCCGTCGCGGAGTTCAACCCGCAGGGCTAGCGGGCCTCACTTCGGCGATACCCACAGCCTCAGGCTCTTGTCGGCACTGGCCGAGACGAGCAGCTTACCGGCCGGGTTGAAGGCGACTCCCCAGACGGCCATCGAGTGCCCCTCCAGCACCTTTATGCACTTGTCCGAGGTGGGATCCCAGAGCCGGACCGTGTGATCCGCGCCCGCGGACGCCAGGAGCCGTTGCGTTGGGCTGAAGGCGATGGCGTTGACGCCGCCCTGGTGCCCTTCGAGAACCCTCAGCTCCTTGCCGTTCGTGGGATCCCAGATCCGGATCGTCTTGTCGGCGCCCCCCGTAGCGACAATCGAACCGTCCGGACTGTATGCGACGGCAGTGGCCCAACCTCGATGACCCTTGAGGACCATCCGGCAGTCGCCGTTTGACGTGTCCCAGAGCCGTGCGCTGCGGTCGGCGCTCACGGACGCAAGGGTCTTGGCGTCCGGGCTGAACGCGATGGCGTACAGCTCGTCGCTATGTCCATCCAGGGTTGTGATGTGCCGGCCCGTGGTGGGATCCCACAGCCTGATCGTGCCGTCGGCGCTGGCGGAGGCCATCATCTTTCCGTCAAAGCCGATGGCGAGCCCCACGACCCAGCCGGTATGACCCTCGAGTGTCTGCACGCACACGCCCGACGCCGGATCCCATAGCCGGATCGTGTTGTCCCATCCGGCCGAAGCCAGGAGCTTGTGATGTGGGCTGAAGGCAACGGCCATCACCGCGTCGGTGTGCCCTTTGAGCGTCTTCGTGCAGCGGCCGAATACCGGGTCCCAGATCCGGACCGCAGAATCCACGCTCGCGGATGCGAGCAGAGTGCCGTCGGGGTTGAACGCCACGCCGCGCACCCAATGCGTATGGCCTTCGAGCACGGTAAGGCCGGTCCAGCCCGAATCCGCCTTCTCCTTGCTCCACATCGAAACGTTCCCTTCCGAAACCTGCTCTAACGAGGCGCGGCCAGGCGCTCGTATACGCAGCGTGATGGATTCATTGTACGTAAAAGCCGTATGCCGTCATGGACACGATATGACCATTGGTGGGGGCCGAAATGGTCATTGCTGGGTACTGCCCGCTCGTGTACGAGCCATCCGCCATCAGCTCGTATCACCCCTATCATCCTGTGTACGAAATGCGCGCCCGACCGACGCGAACCCAGTACGAGGAGAAGAGTCATGCCGTCGTCCGACAAGGTCCGGTGGGGCATTCTCGGCCCCGGCGTGATCGCGAACCGGCTGCTGCAGGACGCGAGCCGCGCGTCCAACTTCACGGTGGTCGCGGCCGGCAGCCGAGACCTGGCTCGAGCGCAGGGGTTCGCGGCACGATACGGCATCGTCAGGGCCTACGGCTCGTATGAAGAGCTGCTCGACGACAAAGAGGTGGACGCGGTTTACATCGGCCTCCCGAACTCGCTCCACCACCCAATGACGTTGATGGCGCTCGCCGCCGGAAAACACGTGCTGTGCGAGAAGCCATACACACGCAGACCGGACGAGGTCACCGAGGCGTTCGACACGGCCGAGGCCGCCGGCCTGCTGCTGATGGAGGCGTTCATGTGGCGCCACTGGCCGCAGACGCGCCGGTTCATGGAGCTGCTCCCGGAGGTGGGCGAGATCCAGTCGATCCGTTCGACATTCGCCTTCCCGATGTCCGGAACCACGGACGCGCGGCTCGATCCGTCACTCGACGGCGGATCGCTGATGGATGTGGGCTGCTACGCGATCAGCGGTTCGCGTTTGGTCATGGGCGCGGAGCCCGTCCGGGTCTTCGGCGAGCAGATGGTCGGCCCGTCCGGAGTCGACCTGCGCTTCTCGGGCATGCTCACCTTCGCTTCCGGCGTGGTGTCCGAGATAGTGGCGGGCTTCACGTCACTCCAGCGCTCGCTCGAAGTCGTGGGCAGCAAGGGCACGCTCGTCTCGCGGGACCCGTGGCACTGCGAGGCCGGCATCGAGCTCAACGGTCAGCCTCATACCGTGGCCATCGAGGATTCGTACCGGCTCGAGATGGAGAACCTCAGCGCCGCGATCCTCGGGCGCGGGCAGCCCCTGCTGGGCAGGGCCGACGCGCTCGGTCAGGCCCGGACGATCGAGGCGCTCTACCGCTCGGCCGATACCGGCAAGGTAGTGGCGATCCCAGACTGAGCCTCCGCCCGGAACGTCTCGGCGGCACGCCAGCCCCGGCCGAGGATGCCAATCGAAAGAGAAGTGGCGCCGCCCGTTGCCGGTGCGGCGCCACAGAGACACAAACGCGGGCGGCCGGATTACTGGTCGATGGCGGGAGCCAGCTCGAGCATTCCGAGCAAACCGTGCGATTCGTGCATGGGACCCGCGGTGAACAGCAGGGTCATTGGCGTTCCGGCAACGCCGTTGCCGAACTGCAGACCCCATAGACCGTCGATCCAGATGGGCTTTCCGTTCACGCCGCGAAGCGTGCCTTCGAACTCGCCGTTTTTCGTGCTGTAGGCGTTGATCCGGCCGTTGCCGAAGTTGCCGACGAGCAGGTCGCCGCCGAACTTGCCGAAACCGGCGGGCGCGATCTGGATGCCCCATGGAGAATCGAGCTGACCATGACGGACGAGCCTCTGGAGGAGGTGTCCTGTCAGGTCGTACACGTCGACGAAACCGCGGCCCTTGCCGGGATCGTCGTCGTGCTTTGCCTTGTCCTGGAAGGCGTAGGTGACGTAGAGCTTGCCGCCCAGGTTCTGGATATTGAACGGGGCGTACCGGGCCGGGATCTTGCTATCCCAGAAGGCGCCCGGCCAGGTCTGGAGAGCGAACGACCCGTCAAAGACGTCGATCTTGCCGGAGTTGAAGTTGGCCGCGTACAGCCAGCTTCCACCGGGCCCTGTCGAGATCGCAAGGCCCTTGTAGACCGCGCCCGGAGTGGTGGCGACGTTGACGGCGTTGGTCGCCGGCGTGAGTCCGCCGCGCCACGCGTCAATTGACCCGTTCTCCGACGCGAAGATGAATCGCGCCGGTGCCCCTGAGATCAAGAAGTCGGGGCCGCCGTTGAAGACCTGGCCGGTGGGAGCGCCGTCCGGAATGGATACCGTCAGCGCCACCTTCGAGAACGGGACGCCCGGAGGGGTGCCCCGGTAGAGCGTGGTCAAGTCGCTGCCGTTATCCGACACCCAGAGGGGCGTTGTCGGTCCGAAGCTCATACCCCAGGCGTTGACCAGACTGGCGTCGGTGATTCCGGCCCAGCCGGGTACGTCGGAGACAAGGTTCGTCTGGACGAACCGCGATCCGTCGCCGCCGCTGGCCGCAACGGTGAGCGGCATGGCCGCGATCGCGAGCGAAGCTGCCGCCAGGAATCCGACTAGAAGCCCCATACGGCGACGGATGGAGCCCGAGTCGACGGACCTGATGGGCGGCAAGACCGGAGCGGGACGCTGGGTCATTGTGGGACCTCCTCCATTGCCCGGCGCGGCCCATGACCTTCAACGATGGACCGTGCGCCGGAAGCTTTGGTACGGCTCCATTACGCACCAACTCCGGCATCCGGTCGCGATTCGGCCTCGCCGAAGAGGAACGAACCATTCGACGGAACGCTGCCCACCCGAGCCTGCCGGATGTCACGGGCGCCGGCCGAGCCCCTGGTCCCACTGCCACACCACCCGGTCGGCCAGGTACCCCCAGACCCCCGGCAGACGGCTTTCAGTACCTGTTCTGACACGCGGCGGGCGACACGCCGGCCTGGCCGTAGTAGCGGCTGTCGGTGCCGAACAGCTGGACCGACAGGTTCGCCACCTGGTCGAGCCTCAGCCTGCTGGTCCACGATCCGCCCGTGAGCGATGAGTCGGGATGGTAGTTGTAGGGCGGGCCGAGCACGCAGTGCGTGATGGAAGTGAGGTGCTCTGCCGCGTCGACGTAGTCCTTCACGGTCTTCAGCGGGAAGTTGGTGGCGATCGACTTGCCGGCCAGGTCGAGCAGGCTGCCCAGCTTCGGCAGCATGGCCGGCGTGGCCATCTTCTTCTGCAGTGAAACCATCACGAGCTGCTGGCGGCTGGCACGGTAGTAGTCGTTCGTGCTCTCACGCGATCTGACGTACCGCAGGGCCATCGAACCGTTCAGGTGGACCTTGCCGGCCGGGACGTACGTGCACGTGGAGGGGTCGTCCAGCAGAGACGGATTGTTGATGTCCACGCCGCCCACGAGATCGACCATCTTCTTGAAGCCGTCCATGTCGATTTCGGCGTAGTAGTCCGTCTTCACGCCCACGAGATAACCGATCTCGTTTGCGAGCGTGACCATCGGCGGGTCCGGCGATCCGTACCGGCCGGCGGAGATGGCGCCGACGAGAGTGTTGATCTTCATGTTGTCGGGAGCCTGCCCGCCCCAGTAGAACGGGAATGCGGCGGTGTCGCGGGGCACGCTCACCATCGCCACGGCCCGTGTCTGGAGGTCGATGCTGACGAGCATCAGTGTGTCCGTCAGGGCATGCGAGCGACCTGCCATCAGATCCACGCCTACGAGAAGCACGGTCATGCGAACGTGTCCGGGGCTGGCGCTTGGGCTTGGGCTCGGGGCCGTGGTGGGGACGGGCGTCGGAGTCGCCTCCGGCGTGGGCGTGATTTCCGGCGTGGGAGTCGCCTCCGGCGTGGGCGTGATTTCCGGGGACGGCGTCGGCGTGACGTCGGGAGTGGCCGGCGGTGTGGGTGTGGGACCCGGCGGTGTGGGCGTGGCACCCGGATCGGGTGTGTCCAGCAGTGGTACCGCGGCGGGAGCGTATACGGCGGTCACGGCCGTGAGGCGGTTCGAGGTGGGACGCGGCACCGACATGTACGAAGGCGGGCACGTGAAGCCGGGCGAGGGCGAGTCGACCGGCGTATCAGATGGCAGCGGGGCATCTGTGTCGGTCGGGGCGGCTGTGGCGCCGGGCGCGAGACTCGGGAGGGACGGCGCCGGGGATGCCGTCGCGTCGGCGAAGTCGTTGGCGGCGATCTGCCGCGTGGCGTTGTAGGCATCGAACGCGTTCGAGAAGACCACGTCGCTCATACCCACTGTTGCGACGAGCAGCGCCGCCAGTACGGCTCCTGCTCGAAGGCGGAAGCGCCTGGGGCGCGCGACCAGGAATGGGTGGGCGACCGACGCAGCACGCAGCGCCGTGAAAGCGGCCACAACGACCATCACCGTCAGTGCGTATGTGTCGTCGAGCAGGCTGGCGGCGAAGTAGAGGGGGCCACCGCTCAGCTGTACGGCTGCCCACGCGACGAAGGCAAGCGCAGGAATGGCAAACGCGAGCGCGGCCAGTCGGCGCCCGAGATAGAGCTGACCCAAGCCCGGAAACACGAACGAGAGGACGGCCGCCGGGATCGGCGACCTCAGAGAACGCTCGGCGGGCGGAGCGCCTGCGTCGCTGGGCTCCTCGGTCCATTTGAGCCCTGCCGGCTCGGACGGCGCGGACGGCGAGGACGACGCGACCGGCTCTACCGGCGCGGATGGCGCGGATGGCGCGGATGGCTCGGATGGCACGGATGGCCGGACCAATCGCAAAAACTTCTTCACTGCCTGGTGTCACCCCTGTTCCGAATGTACCACGACGCGTCGCCCAAGCCCGATGGACTATGGGACGCCGGTTTGGAGCCCTCTGTTCCGCCGGCCGGGGTGATCGTGGTGGTGTTGTTGCCGCCACGGCGCGTGGCCTTGTCTGCGAGATTGCTGCGACCGACTACGATTCCAAAGGCAAGCGTTCGTGGCGAGGGCCAAACTGCACACCCGGAACCTCGCTGCAAGCCGGCAAAGGAGAGCATCCTCGTGTCCCTGGTCCAAGTCGACATCCGCGACTCGGTCGCCTGGATTACCCTGGCCAACCCTCCGGTCAACGCCTTGAGCGGCGCCCTCATGGACGAGCTATCCGCCGCGCTCCACGACCACCGCCCACCCGAGATTCGCGCGGCGGTCATCCGCGCTGCTCGTGGATCGAAGGTCTTCTCCGCAGGCCACGATGTCCGCGAGCTGCCCACCAACGGACGCGACCCCCTCACCTACAACGACCCGCTGCGCACGCTGGTCCGAAACGTGGAGGCCTTTCCCGCCCCGATCATCGCCATGGTCGAGGGATCGGTCTGGGGAGGCGCCTGCGAGCTGGTCCTCTCGTGCGATCTGGTTCTGGCCGGCTCCAAGACGACGTTCGCGCTGACACCCGCCCGCCTCGGCGTTCCGTACAACCTCTCTGGAACCCTCAACCTCCTCAAGGTCGCGGACATGCACTTCATCAAGGAGATGCTGTTTGCCGCGCGACCTGTTGCAGCGGACCGCCTCGCAACCTGCGGCGTGCTGAACGCGGTCTTTCCGATCGAGGAGCTGGAGGACGCGACGGTAGCCATGGCCGCCGACATAGTCTCGGCCTCGCCGCTCGTCCACCGCGTCATGAAGGAGGAGCTGCGGGTCCTCTCCAATGCGCAACCGCTCACCCCGGAAGCCTACGAGCGCATCCAATCGCTTCGCCGCGAGGTCTACGACAGCGAGGACTACCAGGAAGGGATTAGGGCCTTCCTCGAGAAGCGGCGCCCGGAGTTCCGCGGCAGCTAGCGATCGCTCCGCGGATGGATCGCCGCTCGCCGCTCGTTGCCGCGACGGTAGTTGCCGGTCGCTCGAGCCATCACCTGCTGCGGGTCGGGCCGCCAGGCGACCACGGGTACCATTCAGGAGAGCGCGGACCCGGCCTTCACGGCCGAGCGGCTGCGTGCTGAGATCGTGGCGAGGTGATGGCATTGGTCGAGAGCCCGGATGGGCCGGAGGCCCGGCACGAGTTCGTGACGCGCGACGGGCAGCGGTACGCCTGCATAGTTGACGTCGATCGACTCGAGCCGTTCCTCATGAACGTCGTGGGCGCCGGCGACGTGTGGCTATTCGTGGGCAGCAACTCGCCTTTCACCGCCGGCCGCGTGGATCCGGACCATGCCATGTTCCCCTACCAGACCGCCGACAAGATGCTGCGCCACGCGGACTCGGCGGGGACGCTGAGCATCTTCCGGGTGGCCCGTGCTGGTTCGAACGCGGCGGTGTGGGAACCCTGGCGGGGCGACACGGCGGGTCGGGCCGTGAACCGCAATCTCTACAAGCACGTCCTGGGGACGGACGTGGTGTTCGAGGAGATAAACCACGACCTGGGCCTTCGCTTCACCTGGAGCCTGTCGGGCAGCAAGAGGTTCGGGCTGGTCCGGCACGCGGTTCTGGAGAACGTCGGGTCCGCCCCGGCCGTCGTGGACTACCTCGACGGCTACCAGATGCTCCTTCCCTCCGGAGTGACGGCGGCGACCTTCACTCGCTACAGCTACCTGGCGGCCGGCTACATGCGCCACGAATCGCTCCCGGACGTGCCGCTGGCGATCTACACGCTCAACGCCGCGGTGGAGGACAAACCTGCGCCGTACGAGTCGCTGCGGGCGACCACAGCCTGGTCTGTGGGGCATCGGAACCCATCGGTGATCCTCTCGGACAGGCAGGTATCGGCCTTCCGTTCGGGCGTGACGCCGGAGGTTCGAAGCGAGGTCCGGGGAGAGTTCGGCTCGTATCTCGCCGTCGACCGCACGGAACTGGCGCCCGGGGCGCGTCACGAGTGGTTCACGGTCGCCGACACGATGGTCGATCACGCCGGACTGATCGAGCTGCGCGACCTGCTCGGCTCGCCCGTCGAACTCGAGCTGGAGCTGCGCGCCGCCGTGGCCGCGGATCGAGACGAGTTGCGGAGCTTGATTGCCGCCGCGGACGGGCTGCAGGACACGGCCGACGAAGCGGCGACCGTCCACCACTTCGCGAGCGTGTTGTTCAACTGTTTTCGGGGCGGGACATTCCTGGACTCGTACACGTTCCCGCGCGGCGACCTGGACAGGTTCATCGCCGCTCAGAACGCGCCGCTTCACGACCGCGTGAGGGGCTGGCTGGCCTCGCTTCCCGGCACGCTCGATCTGACAGCCCTGCGCAGGGCCGCCGCGGCGACCGCCGATGTCCAGCTCATCCGGATCTGCGGGGCGTACCTGCCGCTGATGTACGGCCGCAGGCACGGCGACCCGAGCCGGCCCTGGAATCGATTCTCCATACGTCTTGCCGACGAAAGCGGCGAGCCGCTGTACGGCTACGAGGGGAACTGGCGCGACATCTTCCAGAACTGGGAGACGCTGGCGCAGAGCTTCCCGGCCTACCTCGAGCAGATGGTGGCGGTCTTCCTGAACTCCTCGACCGCCGACGGCTACAACGCCTACCGGATCAATCGAGACGGCGGAATCGACTGGGAGCTCGTGGATCCGACAGACCCCTGGAGCTACATCGGCTACTGGGGCGACCACCAGATCATCTACCTGCTCCGGTTACTCGAGAGCCTGGAACGATTCCGCCCGGGAGAGCTCCGCGCACGACTGAACCGGCGCGAGTACTCGTACGCCAACGTGCCATACCGGATCGCCGGCCTGGATGCCACCCTCGCCGAGCCGCACGACACCATCTCCGTGGATATGGCGTTGCACCACCGGCTGGAGGAGGCCGCTCGCGAGGTCGGCGCGGACGCGAAGATGGTCGCCGGGCCCGGCGGCGATCCGCTGCTCGTGTCGCTGGCGGAGAAGCTCCTCGTACCCGTGCTGGTCAAGCTCACGAACCTGGTGCCAGATGGCGGAACGTGGCTCAACACCCAGCGGCCGGAGTGGAACGATGCCAACAACGCACTGGCCGGCTGGGGCTTGTCCCTCGTCACGGTCGCGCACGCCCGCCGATATCTGAGCTTCTGCGACCGGCTGTTCGAAGGATCCGGCGAGGTCGAGGTTTCCGATCCGGTCGCCGTGCTGCTCGAGCGTCTCACCGAGATCTACGAGACCGCGCCCGGAGAATTCGACGACAGGTCGAGATTCGCGTTCCTCGTGTCGGCAGGAAGAGCCGGCGAGGACCACCGAGCGGCGGTATACGGCGGCGGTCTCGCAACCACTCGTTCAGTGTCCGCCGCCTCGATTCGGCGGTTCATCCGCGCGGCCCTCGCGGTGGTGGATCACACGCTCAGGGCCAATCGGCGCGACGACGGCCTCTACCACGGCTACAACATGCTTCGCCTGGGGGCCGGTGGCGCCGGAGTGGACCACCTGTACCCGATGCTCGAAGGCCAGGCGGCCGTGCTCGGCTGCGGGCTCCTGACACCCCAGGAGATGCTCGAAGTCCTGCGCGCCCTACGCTCGAGTGCGATGTACCGGCCGGATCAGAACAGCTACCTGCTCTACCCCGACCTGGCCCTGCCGTCGTTCCTGGACCGCAACACGATCACCTCCCAGCCCCCGCTGGACGATCCGCGCGTCTTCGTCCGCGACCGCCACGGCGAATGGCACTTCCAGGCCGACCTACGAAACGGGCAGGAGCTGGGCGCGCGCCTCGACGCGATGAAGGTCGACGGGGAGGCGCGCGCGGCCACGCTGGAGCTGTGGGAGAAGCTGTTCCGGCATAGCGAATTCACGGGCCGCAGCCGCACGTTCTTCATGTTCGAGGGCCTTGGCAGCATCTACTGGCACATGGTCTCCAAGCTGCTGCTCACGGTCATGGAGTGCTACGAGGCGGCCGCGGAGTCGGAGCCGCCGGTGGAGCGGGAGCCGGCCGCGCATGAGCCCGATCCCGTGGACGACGCGGCCTCGGGTCTGGCCGCCGCCTACGATCAGATCCGCAACGGCCTCGGGTTTCGCAAGACCGCTCAGGTCCAGGGCGCCTTCCCATGCGATCCGTACTCGCACACACCCGGCCGCCGCGGCGCGCAGCAGCCGGGCATGACGGGCGCGGTGAAGGAAGAGGTGCTGGCCCGCTGGGGCGAGCTGGGCGTCCGCGTCCGGCAGGGCCGTTTGAGCTTCGCGCCCGAACTCCTCCACAGGGCCGAATTCGCCGCTACGCCGTATCGCTTCGACCACGCCGATGTGTGGGGGCGGAGCCGATCGTGGGAACTGCCGGCCGGAACGCTGGCCTTCACCTACTGCGGCACGCCCATCTGCTACGAGCTCTCCGACGGGGCTTCGATCGCTGTCGAGGCGGCCGCCGGCGCTGTCCGACGCGTCGCGGGAGTAGAACTCCCGGCCTCGGACAGCGAAGCGATCTTCGCCAGGGACGGGTCGATCGTACGAATCACGGTCTGCGTGGACGGCCGGAGACTCAGGCTGGACGGGCCTGCCGGAATGCGCTAGCCCTGCGCGAACGGCACGACGCCGTGGCCGGGCCTACGCCTGTGCGATGACGCCGATCGAGATGCGGAAGCCGGCGCGGCGCTGTAGAGGCGGCATCAGCGTTCCGAGGCCCACGGGCGCGTAGGCCGGGAACCATTTCGCCCATTCCTTGTTGAACAGATCGAAATCGGCGTTATCGCGCAGAGACCAGTTCGCCCACACGATCTTGTCGAGCGAACTCCCCTCTTCCTCGAGCTTCGCCTTGATGTTCACCAGACATTGATCGGTCTGTTCCCTGATTCCCCCACCGACTACGAACCCGGTCTCGGGATCGACTGGCCCCATCGACGACATGTAGATCATTCCGCCGGCTTTGGTCGTACGGCCGAAGGCGACCGCGGCCGATAGCGGCTCGAGGACCTCGCCCGAAGAGAATCTCGCCTTCCGGGATCGCTTTGGTGGCGCGAGTTCTTGCGAGGGGATGCCGAACTCGCCGGGCGGCAACTCGATCCCGAATTCCTTGAACTTCCTCATGAAGGCGGGACGAACGCCGGTTGCGGTGAGTGTTCCGACGATCTTCTCGTCGACGAAGCCGGTCTGCTGGAAACTGAAGACGTCCTCCGTGACGATCTCGTCGTCTTCGATCCCGCAGACCTCGGTGATGTTGACGACCTTGCGCGAGCCGTCCTTGAGGCGGGCAGTGTGCACGATCAGGTCGATTGCCGAGGCGATCTGCTCCCGAATCGATCGGAGGGGCAGGTCGTAGCCCGCCATGAGGACCATGGTCTCGATGCGGGCGAGCATGTCGCGAGGGGTGTTCGCGTGGCCCGTGGACAGAGACCCGTCGTGGCCGCAGTTCATGGCCTGGAGCATGTCCAGCGCTTCGCCGCCTCGGCACTCACCCACGATGATGCGGTCCGGTCTCATGTGGAGTGAGTTACGCAGAAGATCGCGGATCGTGATCTGGCCTTCGCCCTCCAGGTTTGACGGCCGCGACTCCAGGGTCACGACATGCTCCTGGGCGAGCTGGAGTTCCGCCGCGTCCTCGATCGTGACGATCCTCTCGTCCTCGGGGATGAAGGACGACAGCACGTTGAGGGCCGTCGTCTTGCCCGAGCCCGTTCCACCGGAGACGAAGACGTTCAGGCGCGCTTCCACGCACGCCCGAAGGAATTCGAACATCTCGGGCGAGGCGGTCCCAAAGCCCACCAGGTCGTCGACCGTAAATGGCTTGGCGGCGAACTTCCGGACCGTGATCACCGGCCCAACCAGCGACAGAGGCGGGATGATCGCGTTTACACGCGAGCCATCGGGCAGGCGAGCGTCGACTCTCGGGCTCGACTCGTCGATACGGCGGCCCATCGGAGCGATGATCCGGTCGATGACGTGCATCACATGCTCGTCGTCGCGGAACGTAACATCGGTCAGAATCAACTTGCCCTTGCGCTCGATGTAAACCTGGCGCGGGCCGTTGACCATGACCTCGGTGATCGACTCATCGTGCAGAAGCCGCTCGATCGGCCCGAAGCCGGCGATCTCGGAGATCACGTCCTCGACAAGGAGTACTCGCTCCTCGCGCCGCACAGGAAAGGCACTCTGGCCGATTATCTGGTCGACGATTACTTCGACCTTGACTTTCAGGTCCGCGGAATCCGAGGCTTCGAGCAGCGAACCCGACGAGCTGATCACCTGATCGAGAAGGTGCTGTCTGAGGTTGATCAGCGAGTTGTCGCGACCAAGAGGCTGATCGGTCCTCAAGGCGGAGCCCAGAGAGCCCGGCGAAACCATGCCGCCACCCGGCATACCGGTCGTGGTTGTGCCGGTGGTCTGCTGAGCCTGCTCGATTCTACGGAGGAGGGCCATTAGTTCCTCGGCTCCATTGCGCTTGGGCCCATCTTAGCTACGTCGAAGGTAGTATCAAGCGCGTTTGTCCCATATAGAGAAAGCCGAAGGTCGCAGGACCCTCGGAGCCCTATCATCTTGGATTGGAGAGCTTCCGAAACGAAAGGGAGCCGGGAAGACCCGTTCCAGTGTCGGGCCCGCTTGTGAACCGCCCGTCGTCGCGGCACAACCGAGCTAACAACCTCGGGAGGATCGATAAATGGCCGTCTGCACCAGCTGCGGATACACAGAGACCCCGGACGGAAGCACTTCCTGCTCCAGCTGCGGCAAGCCGCTCGATGCGGGGGCCTCGGCGCCGACGTCTCCGACGGAGGCGCCGCCCGCCTGGGCGCAGACCGGCGTGGCCAGCCAGCCCGACGCGGCTCCGATCGAGTCTTCGCCTGCGGCCGCGGTTCCCGCTGAGGCGCCGCCCGCCTGGGCGCAGCCCGCAGCCGCCACTCCCCCGCCGGCATGGTCTCAACCTGCCACGACTCCGCCGCCCGCCTGGGGTCAGCCCGGGGCGGCACCCGCGCAGGCCCCGGCGCCGGCATGGAACCAGCCGGCCTATCCCGCCGCCGCCCCGGCCGTGGCGTGCCCCAAGTGCGGCTACACCAAGACACCACCCGGCAAGCAGAAGTGCTTCAACTGCGGCAGCCCGCTCGATGCGGCTCCGATGCAGACACCGCCGGCCCCGGTCCAGGGATCCGCTCCCGCTGCCGCGCCGCCCGCCTGGGGTCAGCCCGGGGCGGCACCCGCGCTGGCCCCGGCGCCGGCATGGAACCAGCCGGCCCCGACCTGGTCACCGCCGGCCGACGCAGTTCCCGCGCCCGTCGCTCAGGCACCGGCCGCACCGGCGCCGACGGTCGAATCTCCGGCTGAGCCAACACCTGCGCCGGTCGCTCCCTCGCCGGCCGCACCAGTGCCGGCGTCGGAGGCTGCTGCCGTCTCTCCGGTCGTTCCGGCACCTGCCCCTTCTGCGCCGGCACCTGTGCCGGCCGCGCCGGCAACGCCGCCGGCTCCGTGGGGAGCGACGCCGGCGTGGATGCCGACACACCGCGTCCCGCCCTCGGGTATGTCCGCGTGGAACAACCCCGACCCGTCGCAGCCACCGGCCGGCCAGATCCCGGGCAACGTGGAGGTCGTGATCGACAATACCGCCGGAGTCTGGGCACAGGTGAGAGTCTCCAACGGCTGGCGCGGCTGGGTCGACGGCCGTCTGCTCATCAGCAGGTAATCCCGCCAGACCGCGTCCGCGCCGGGCGGGCGTCCCCTTCGCGCGAAGCGGCGCTCATCGCCCGGCGGCGGTCGTCCTGATTCTCTCGAGACCGTCCAGGATCAGATCAAGCCCGAATTCGAACGAGTTCGCGCTCGGTCGGGGCGGCAGCATGTGCTGCCGGACGTGCTCGGCAAGGTACGGATATTCGTCCTCGCGCAGGGTCCGAAGGAACGCCGATGCGTAGTCTTCGAGACCCTCCGACCCGTCGGAATATCCGACCTCCCACAGCGTGGATCCGATGATGTGGCTGTCCAGGGCGTGGTAGGCAAGGTCGGTTTGCTCGGCCGAAAACCCCGCTTCGCGAAGACGCGCCAGCATCGCCTCCATGAACCGTATGCGTCCGGATCGGATCCTGGCCGGAGACATGATGAGACCGCACGCCCACGGGTGGCGCTCGAGCGCTTCGTGCGCGGAAATGGCGCTGTTTCGTATTGCCGCTCTCCAGCCGGCTCCCCCCGACGCCGTTTCCATGTCCGTTACGACGAGATCGAGAATGCCGTTGAGGATGTCGTCCCTACCGGATGCGTAGTAGTACACCGACATCGCCGCGACGCCGAGCTTGTCCGCCAGCGCGCGCATCGTCAGGGCCTCGAGCCCGCCCTCGTCGGCGAGTTCCACGGCGGCGCGAAGCACGCGCTCCAAGGTCAAGCGCGATCGCGGCTCTGCAAGCTCCTTACCCTGAGACGCCATTCAACCCTCACTGCCGATTTCCGCTCCCGGACTTGACAGCCGTACAGCGTACGAATAGCCTGACGACCGTTGCCATACAATGTACGACAAATCATATCAACCGTGGACCCGGTCTCCTGGGGCAAAGCTACTTACGGCGAGGAGAGAGTTTCGATGAAGGCGATCTGCCAGTACGCGTACGGCTCGCCCAACGTGCTCCAGCTGAGAGACGTGGACAAGCCGGCCGTCGAGGAGGACGGCGTTCTCGTCCGAGTGATGGCCTCCTCGGCCAATCCCCTCGACTGGCACTTCATGAGGGGCAAGCCCTACTTCCTCCGCCTGCTGATCGGTCTTCGGAAACCCAGGCGGACAATCGCCGGGGTGGACGTGGCGGGACGGGTCGAGGAGGTCGGCGCCGGAGTGACTCGGCTACGGCCCGGCGACGAGGTATTCGGCGGACACGACGGCGCGTTCGCGGAATACGTGTGCGGCCGTGAGCGCAACTTCGTCCCCAAGCCGGTCAATGCCACTTTCGAGCAGGCCGGTGCCGTGGCGGTTGCCGGTTGCACTGCCCTCCAGGCCGTGCGCGATCACGGTCGCGTGGGGCCCGCCCAGACGGTGCTGATCAACGGCGCCGCCGGCGGTGTGGGCACGTTCGCGGTCCAGATCGCCAAGGCGTATGGGGCCGAAGTGACCGCGGTGTGCAGCACGAGAAACCTCGAGCTGGTCCGGTCGATCGGCGCGGACCACGTCATCGACTACACGAGCGAGGACTTCACCCGAAGCGGCACGCGGTACGACGCGGTGATCGACACGGTCGGCAACCGGTCGCTGTCCGCCATCGGCCGGGCGCTGACCTCCAAGGGCACCCTCGTTCTGGTGGGAGGGGGAGGCAACAGTCTCGTGGGGCCCATGGCCCAGTCGCTCTGGGCGCGCGTGCGTTCCCGCTTCACCGGCCAGAGGATGGTCATGTTCGTGGCGAAGATCACCAACGAGGACCTGCTCGTCCTGAAGGAGCTCATCGAGGCCGGCAAGGTCACTCCCGTGATCGACAAGACCTACCCGTTGAGCGAGACGCGTGAAGCGGTGGCCTATCTCGAAGCCGGGCACGCCCGCGGCAAGGTGGCCATCTCAGTGGGTTGAGCGCCGGATCTCGCGATGAGCTGCCCGGTACGGTAGGTGCCGATCGGCCTCGCATGCGCATTAGCGACCACTCCACCCGGTACGGATGGCCCTATTGCGCCACCTCGCCGAACACGTACGCTGGCGCCCATTGCCGTGTTTCATGCGGCCCCGTCACTGGCCTGTTGAAGACGGCATCCGTCTGGAGGGCTCGATGACCAACGGAATGGTCACTGCGCTGCCGCGTCCGGAAGATCAGGACCTGATCGACCGGATCATCAGCGATCACGCCGGCCGTCCCGGCGCGCTGCTCGGCATCCTCGAAAAGCTGCAGGACCACAACCCACACAAGTTTCTCCCGATGGAGACCCTCGAGTACGTGGCGACGCGGACGGGCGTCCCACAGTCGCAGGTCTACGGCGTGGCGACGTTCTACGCGCTGTTCAACCTGGATCCGCAAGGCACCCATACCGTGGCCATCTGCCGTGGCACCGCCTGCCACACCCGAGGGTCGCGCGCGCTGCTCGAGCGCGTGAAGCTGCAACTGGGTCTGCAGGAAAGCGCCGACGGCGCCGACAAGATCACGCTCACCACACCGGATCGCCGGTTCACGATTCGCACGGTTGCCTGTTTCGGCCAGTGCGCACTTGCCCCGGTCGTCGAGGTGGATCACGCCATCCGCGGCCACGTGAAGGAGCAGGCGCTGATACGCGAAGTCGAGGCGCTGCGCAAGGAGCGCACGCGATGATGATCAAGGATTTCGCCGCGTTCTCCGCGGTGCGCGAGACGGGCCTCGCCAAGCTTCTTCCCAGCAAGCCGCGCATCGCCGTGGGCATGGGCACCTGCGGATCCGGCAACGGCGCCGAGGCCGTCTATCACGCATTCTCATCGGAGATCGACGCGCGCGGCCTTGCCGTGCAGCTCGTCCCCGTCGGCTGCTTCGGCTTCTGCGCCGA
>PMBG01000049.1:0-10349 GCA_003153755.1 Chloroflexota bacterium
GCGGCCGTTGCCGCGGGCTTGCGGCGAGCCGGTGCGCGCTTCTTGGGCGCGGGGGCTTCGCTGCCTGCCTCGGCGTTCGGGGCGGCTTCGGCGCTCGGAGCGGGCTCGCTGCCCTCGGCTGCGGCCGTTGCCGCGGGTGCCGTCCGCCGACTGCGGCTCGGACGTCGAGTCTCGCTCGCGGCCGGCGCGGCCTCGGACGAATCGCCGCCGGTGGAACCAGTTTCGGTTGCCGCGGGCCTGGTCGGCTTGGCCGAGAGCTGGGCTCGCAAGAGCTCCTCGATCTCCGGCGGAACCTCGCTCCACGGTTCGTTGGAGTCGCGAGGCGGACGGACCATTCCGCCGCGCTGCGGCTGCTGCTGGCGAACAGGCCGGTCGTCGCGATGACGCTGCGGCTGTGCCTGCGGCTGCCGAGCCGGTTCCGGGTAACGAGAGGAAGAAGCGCCGCGCCCGTATCGTTCGCGCTCCACGGCGGAGGCGTACGCGCTCCTGACGCCACGACCGCCGCCCTGGCCGCCGCGGCCTCGGCCGCCGCTCTGACTGCCACGTCGCCGTTCGGCGAGAAGGTACTCGGGGATCTCGGGCTCGGCGTAGTCGTCTTCGTCGGCGGGAGCCGGAGTCGCAGCCGCCGGGCGACTGGTCCGAGTGGGCCGGCCGGTCATCCCGATCTGGGAGTCCCAGACGGATCCGAACTGGTTGACGCGAACTGCCGGTGCGGCTACGGGCTCCCCTTCTTCAGGGGTGCCGGCCTCCGCCTCGACGACCTCGCCGCCCTCCTCGAGCGAATGGGATCGGCCGTGGCCACGACCGCGACCGCCTCGACGGCGGCGGCGGCGACCCGCATCCTGACCGCCCTCGGCGCCCAGGGCGTCATCCGCGCCCTCGCCTTCGAGGATCTCGCCTTCGACCATCGTCTCGATGACCTCGTCGAGGAGTTCCTCCTCAACGCCTTCGGCGTCAGACGAAGCCGACGCCGCGCGTGAGAGCTTCTCGCCCGGAAGCACGACTATTCGGCCTCCGACTCGCGGCGCCTCTGCTCGTGACGCGGCCACGCGTGTGGCGGCGACGCGAGGAGCGGGGCGATCGGACGAAGATCGTCCGCCCCGGCTGTCGGCGGCCACGAACTCGTCGGCGCCTTCGGCGCGCCCACCGCGTCCCCGTCCGCGACCACGGCCACGGCTTCCGCCGCGCCCTTCGGTCTGCTTGTCCGGGACTTCGGTCATGGAGAGGTCTTCGTCATCACCGGCCACGCGCCGCCCGGAGCGCGACGAGTCGCGATCGACCCGGGCGACCTGGGTGATGTCGTAGAAAGCGTCCGCGACCTCGATCAGGTCCGAGCTGGTGTTGCCGCGGAAGCTGATCACTTCTACGCGGACGCCCATCTCCTGCACGGCACGGATGGCGGGGGCAAAGTCACCGTCGCCGCTGACCACGATGGCGACGTCGAGATTCCGGGCCGTCTTCATCATGTCGACNNTTGACCTTGCCGTCGCCGTACTTGCGAATGTCCTTGCTGACCACTTTGTAGCCGTGTCGCGCAAGGAATGAGTGGAAGTTGCGCTGGTTCTCGTTTTCGGGATCGAGACCGGTGTAGGCGTAGGCTCGGACGAAGTCGCGTCCGGCCACGGCGGCCTTGAGGAGCGTGACGTAGTCGATGTCCGCGCCCGCCGCCTTCGCCGCGTAGAAGATGTTCGCCACGTCTACAAAGACGGCGACGTTCTTGCTCACAAATGAACTCCTTGATTGAGATCGGTGGCTTGCCACCGATCTGTGTCCCCGGACCTGGCGCCCTCAGGCTGCTCAGCGTCCGTTAGTTCAGCGGCCTGTCGGCGCCCTTACGGCGACCGCCGCCCTGTAGGTGTCTTGGGCTGTCTTCGTGAAGCCATGACCGAGCCAGCTCGAGTAGTACTCGGAGCCCGGCGTCAACATGACATCGACCGATGTGCAGCCCTTTCTGCGTGCCGAGTGCAGCATTTCTTCGATGAGCAGGTCGGCGACCGTTTCTACGTCGTGGCCGTCGGCAACGACCAGCAAGTCGATCGTCCCCATGAAGCCGCCGGCTCGTACCGATGGCCGCAGCCCGAGGACTGCTCCACCGGCCAGCTGGCGGCCCGCTTCCGCGAGCGCGACGCTCGCGTTCGGGAGGTAGACGAGCTGGCGCATCAGGCCGATCGCGTCGATCGGCGAGTCTCCGCCGGGTACGAGCCCCTTTTCCGCGCATAGCGCGTACAACCGATCGATGTCGGTGATTCGGGCTTGCCTGACGAGGTACTCCACTCGAACGAAAGACCTCAAAACGAGACGGCGATCACGTTGCCGCGACAGCCAGAGTTGCCAATGGTGGCTTGCCCTGGTGCCGTGCTCTCGGGGTGGCGAGCGGCTTTCCCGCTCGACAGCCACGCCTCGGTAGGTGGCGACCGTGCATCTGCAATCTAGGATCGCCGTCCCTAACTATAGGGCAACGGAGACCACAGCAGTGGGGCGATCCGCCTGCCGACTTGCGCGCCCCTAATAGAGGCGGCGGCGGCGCTCTTCGAACAGCTCGAACACACCCCGGGCGAGGAGGCCGAGCCCCACAGCGGCGAGCCACATGCCGATTCCCCGCGTGGGCGGCCACGGCACCATCGCGGCCTGGGCCAGTATCGCCACGCGCCAGACATATGTTCCGAGCGCGACCGCGAAGAGCCCCAGGTAGGCAACGGGATTGTCGAGCGGAATCGGTGTCTCGGATGCGAACGGCAGGGTCACGAGCAGCAACGTGGCGATACATGCGAGGAACATGACGAATACGCGCCCATCGGAGATTCCCACGCCGCTTTGGGCCGGCAGTTCATTCGGGCCGCCGCCGATCGTCCACCACTGCACCAGAGCCGATCCGACGATGATGATGGCCCCCAGGGTGACGATCCAGCGCCCGCGAGTGGCGGACAGTTGTTGCATGTTTCGAGCCCCCTAAGACTCGTACGCCTCGGGGCGGAGCACGCCCACGAAGCGGAGATTGCGATATACCTCGGCGAAGTCGAGCCCGTATCCAACCACGAAAGCATCCGGGATCTCGAAGCCGACGTAGTCGATCGGGATTTCGACAAGACGTCGCGCGGGCTTGTCCAGCAACGCGCAGATCTTGATCGAGCGTGGATTCTTGCCCTTGAGGTACCGAATCAGGTAGTTGAGCGTCAGCCCGGTATCGATTATGTCCTCGACGAGCAGGACGTCCCGGCCCTCGATTGGCGCACTCAGATCCTTCAGGATGCGCACGAGCCCGGACGACTCGGTTGCGGATCCGCCGTAGCTGGACACTTCCATCAGGTCGATGCGCAACGGTAGGGTGATGCGCCTCATGAGGTCCGCCATGAACGGAAGCGAGCCCTTGAGCACGCTGACGAGTGTCATCTCCCGGCCGTCGTAGTCCGTGCTGATTCGCTGGCCCAGCTCGGCCACCTTGGCCGCGATCTGCTCCTCCGAGAGGAGAACNNGCTCGTCGGCCCGCGCGTCTACGGGCAGAGCGCGAGCGTCGTTCGGGTGTTGCCGGCGCCACGGCGCCGTCCTGCTGGACGCCCGATCGATCAAGCCCGTCGAGACGGCCTTCGGGCTCATCGATATCGGCTTCCGGGTGCGGATTGACCTGGCCGAGCGCCCCGCTCAATTCGGACACGAGTGCGGATCGGCCGTACTTGAGCATAAGGGCCCTGAAGTCCCGGGCGTAGAACAGCTTGATCCGCAGGCCCTGGTATAGCTCACGCAGCCGGCGCACCTTGCGGTTCTTCTTGCGGACGAGACGCTGCTGTAGCGTGGTCAGCTCGACGAAGAGATCCAGGTCGGGCAGGTAGAAGTCCGGCGAGAAGCTCTCCAGGACGTTTCCGTCGAGGTCCCAGAGGATCGGGAAAGTCTGGGGCTCGTACTCCCACGCCACCTCGTAGAAGTCCAGAATCCGCGCAAACTCGGCCTCGCTCGCATGGGCGAAGCCATGGTCGGTTCGCGGACCGCGAGCCGTTTCCTCGTCGGTCATTCCGCCCCGCCCGTGCTGAGCTGCTCTCGCGGATTCACTCGACAAGTCTATCCGTTCGGCGGATTCGAGGGCTACCCCGATGCAGCATCGAGAGATCGATCCGCCGCCGCCAACCGCGGGCCGATCCGCCGGCGGCGTATACTCCCTGGGGGTATGATCGGCGCTACGGCGGCCCGTTCGGAGCGTTTGGATGAGCCCGCTGCCACAGGGCAAGGAGGGCGAATTGGCAGTCCCGGAAGAGCCCGTAAGCTCGGCGCCAGCCGCTACGACCGGCCGGCCGGCGGGATCGAGCGTCCCCCCTGGTATTCCCGCCCTACCGCCGATCGAACTCGGCGTCGACGGCCCCGAGTCCGAACTCGACTTCCGACACGCCTACTCACGCGACCAGGCCATGCTCATCCGCAGGTTGAAGCGAATCGAAGGCCAGGTGCGCGGCATCGAGCGCATGATCGAGCGGAAGGAATACTGCATCGACATCCTGCAGCAGACGGCCGCGCTTCGCGCCGCGGTCGACTCGGTCGCCCTGCTGATCCTCGAGGATCATGTGTCGGGCTGCGTCCGAACGGCGGCCGAACAGGGCGACGCCGAGCACTATGTCGAGGAAGTGCTGGACGTCGTTCGCCGGACCCTCGGCAAGCCGGTCCGGCCGCGGGTTTGAGCTCGCCGGCCGCAGGGCGGGGGCACGGGCGGCCCGAACCGCGCCAGGGCATGTTTCCACGTACTTCATCCACGTACGTCGCCCGCAGTAGGGAGTTATCCACTTTCGTGGATATGCCCCCCCGATTCGTGGAAAACCTTGTTGACGGCGTAAGTGCCAGCGCCTACTGTCCGGCATCCGCACCGCTGTTGCGGACCGTCACATGGGTAACCGCGCTGGTGAAGGGCCTGGGGAGACCCGGCCGAGTACTGAACCAGAGCGGGAAGACCGAGGGACGCCGGGTGCGAGCTGAGACAACGCCGGGAGCGGCGCGTCTGCGTGGAACGGGAGTCAGCATTTGACCCCACCGGCAGTTCGCCAGTCGCTCCCGACGTTCGTTAATGACCTGCCGCCGCTGCCGGACGAGTACGAGGCGGTCATCCGGGCGGACCTCGGGTCGATTGCCCAGCTCGACGTCACCCCGGCCCAGCTCGAGGCGATCGGCGACCATGTCCGGCTCCTGATGGCGTGGAACACCGCCATCAACTTGAGTGGCATCCGCACGCCGGAACAGATCGCCCGCGAGCACGTCCTCGACAGCCTCGCGGCTGTGCCACTCCTTCGGAGCGCCGGCATCGACGAGTTCATGGACATCGGCAGCGGCGGGGGATTTCCCGGGCTTCCCCTGGCAATTGCGCTTCCGGCAAGGCGCGCGCTGCTGGTTGAATCGATCGGGAAGAAGGCGCGATTCCTGGCCACGGCCGCGGACGCTTGTGGCCTCGGCAGCAACGTGCGAGTCGCGGCCACCCGAGCCGAGACGCTCGCGGCCGACCCTCACCACCGGGGCCAATGGCAGGCCGTGGTGTCCCGGGCCGTGGCCGATCTGGCGGAGCTGGCCGAGCTGTCGCTGCCGCTGCTCCAGGTGGGAGGGCTGCTCATCGCCTGGAAACGGTGGCCGATGGACGAGGAATTGGGCCGATCCGAGGCAGCGCTGAACAAGCTGAAAGGCCGCCTGGGTTCTGTGGAGCCTGTGAGCGTTCCCGGACTCCATCATCATGTGCTCGTGGTGATCGAGAAAGTCGCCGAAACGCCGCGGGAGTGGCCGCGGGATCCAGCGTCTCGACGCCGGAACCCCTGGTAGCCGCATCCCATGCACATTCTTGTCCTATCGGACATCCACTCCAACATCGCGGCGCTGGACGCCGTCCTCGAGACGGCGGGAGCGGCCGACGCCGTCTGGCATCTGGGCGACGTGGTGGGCTACGGGGCGGAGCCGGACGAGGTCGTCGCGCGGCTGATAGACGTGGGGGCCGTGGGCGTCAAAGGCAACCACGACGACGCATGCTGCGGCGGCGATTCAATCGATAGTTTCACCCCGGACGCCTACGCCGCCGCCGCCTGGACAAGGCTGAACATGGGCGCAACTGCCCTCGGATACCTGGCGGCGCTCCCCGAGGTGCTGATACCCGAGGGAACGGACTTCACCCTTGCCCACGGCAGCCCGCGCGACCCGTTCTGGGAGTACGTGGACGAGACCTGGATCGCGGCCGAGAACCTCGACGCCTTCGACACGAAGTACTGCATCGTGGGCCACACGCATTTCCCCGTCGCGTACCGGCGGCGGCGCGGACACACGGAGTGCGTCGAAGTGGAGCCCGAGTCCACGCTGACCCTCGGAAAGGACCGCGTGATTCTCAATCCCGGGAGCGTGGGGCAGCCTCGAGACGGCGATCCGACCGCCAGCTACATGCTCATCGACACGGAAGCGGGAGTTGTCACATGGCGCCGCGTGGCGTACGACATCGAGTCGGCGCAGCGGGCAATCAGGGCAGCGGGCCTGCCGCCCGTGCTTGCCACGCGTCTCGGCACGGGCCGATGACGCCCACGATACCTTCGGCGACCGGTCCGAACGGCCCCACAGGACCCCATGCGACGCGCGTCGAGTGGGTCCCTACGGCCGCAGGTATTGGGCCGCACGTACCGCATTCAACGCGTGAAGGGCGTGCTAGCCTAGCCCGGTCCCATCGCGCCCACGATGGAGCGGCACGCCGGTCAACGGGGGCGATGACCGAGCGATCGTACTTGCGCTAGTAGCCTGCTACAGAGGGATCCTCGCTCGATGACAGCCCCGCGTCCTCCGCTGAAGGGCCGAAAGCTCGGTGACCGGCGCGTTGTCGTCGAACGCCCTCACTCAGATTTCTTCCGCTACGCCGGCCCCGGCACCATGGTCGCCAAGGCCGCGGCCAGCGCGCCGCGTACGTCCATCGGACGGCGAGTCGCCCGCGTCCGCAGCTTCTTCTTCGGCAAGCCACTGGCCAACGAGCAAGAGATCGGCGAGCGGCTGAGCAAGAAGCTCGCCCTGCCCATCTTCAGCTCGGACGCCATCTCGTCGTCCGCATACGCCACGGACGAGATCCTCAAGGTGCTCATCCTCGTGGGCACGAGCGCGCTCTTCTTCTCGATCTGGGTGGCGGCCGCCATCGCCCTGATGCTCACGATCGTGGCGTTCAGCTACCGCCAGGTCTGCCGCGCCTACCCCTCCGGCGGCGGCGCGTACGTTGTGGCTCGGGAGAACCTGGGCGCGCGGATCGGGCTCATCGCCGCCGCGGCGCTGATGGTCGACTACGTGATGACCGTCGCCGTGTCGAGCGCTTCAGCCCTGGCCAACCTCGCCACGGCGTTCCCCGCGATAGAGCCGTACAAGGTGGCGCTCGGGGCCCTGGTCATCGTCCTGGTGACAGCCGCCAACCTCCGCGGCATCCGCGAGTCCGGCAACATCTTCGCCTTCCCCACGTACCTCTTCGTCTTCATGGCCCTGCTCGCGATCGTCGTGGGATTGGTCAACGTAGCCACCGGCAGCGCCCACACGCTTCCGCCTCCGGACCACGTGATCCATGACGAGGGCCAGCTCCTGACCATCTTCCTGCTTCTCAAGGCGTTCGCCGGCGGATCCGTGGCCCTGACGGGCGTGGAAGCGATTGCCAACGGGGTGCCCTCGTTCAAGCCGCCGGAATCGAAGAACGCCGCCAACACGCTCATCACGATGGCCCTGCTGCTCGGCGCGATCTTCATCGGCCTGACCTTTGTCGGCATGCACTACGGCGTCATGGCCACCGACGACAAGGGCGCCACTGTGCTCGGCCAGGTCGGCGCGGCGGTATTCGGCGGCGGAGCACTCGGAACGGCCCTCTTCCTGACACTCCAGATCAGCGCCGCCATGATTCTTTTCCTCGCTTGCAACACGAGCTTCAACGCGTTCCCCCGCCTGTCCGCGATCCTGGCCCAGGACGGCTATATGCCGCGCCAGTTCGCCTTCCGCGGCGACCGCCTCGCGTTCTCCTGGGGCATCATCGTTCTCGCGGCAGTGGCGATCGGCATGCTGGCCCTGTTCAAGGCCGACACGCACGCCCTCATCCCGCTCTACTCCGTGGGCGTGTTCATCTGCTTCACCCTCTCGCAAACGGGCATGGTCGTACACTGGCGCAAAGAGCGAAGCTCCGGCTGGGCATGGCGGAGCGTCGTGAACGGGTTCGGTGCCATCCTCACCGGGGTCGTGTTCCTGGTCGTGGCAACTGAGAAGTTCACCGACGGCGCCTGGATGGTCCTGCTCTTCATCCCACTCCTCATCGGGATGATGCTGTTCGTGAGCCATCAGTACGTCTCCTCGGCGCGTGCACTCGAGATGCGGGCCGGCGCGGCCGTTCCCCAGCCACACCGCCACAACCGCGTGATCATCCCCACCCCCGGCGTCAACCGCGCCGTCATCCAGGCCCTAAATGTGGCCCGGTCGATCACCACCGATATCCGCGCGGTATACATCTCGGACGATCCCGAGGGGACCGAGGTCATACGCGAGCGTTGGGCTCAAGCCGTGCCGGACGTTCCGCTCGTCGTGGTCGAGTCGCCCTACCGGGCTCTGATCGCGCCGCTGGTGGCGTACCTGGACGTCCTGGACCGCTCCTGGACGGACGACAAGGAAGCTCCGATCACGTTCGTCGTAATCCCCGAGTACGTGGCACGGAGCTGGTGGGAGCGGATGCTGTACAACCAGGCCGCGAAGCAGCTCCGCGCGACGCTCGTAGGACGCCCGCACACGGTCGTGATCACGGTCCCGTACCGCCGCGACGAAGCTCGCGCCCAGGCCGAAGTCACCGGAATAAAGCCGGCCGGCACGATCGTCGCCGAGGAGAACGTCCGGCCATAGCCCGGGCGGCGGAACGTGATCTGCGACGGCTGCGGCGCGAACGTCCCGGACGTCCCTGAGCTGCGGGCCGATCATCTGTACGTGGGAGCCGCCGCCGGTTGCTGGTCCGCCTATACGGAACTCATCGGGCGCCAGATGGCGGACCGGTCGCTCGGCGAAGGTCGGATGCTCGGCGTCGACATCTACATGTCGCAGCATCCCGGAGTTCCGGGACGGCAGTCGAGCCAGTCCGTCTGGGTACATCTGGTGGGCCTGTACCTCTCACTGGAACACGGATACGACGGCGCTGCGTCGGCCCGAGCGAAGGCACGAGTCGCGGCGCCCGACGCCGAATTCACCTGGTTGGAACCCCCGCGACCACTCGGGCGCCTGACCGTTCTCGATGTCCTCGCGGCCGAATCGCCGGACGAGAGCCGCCGCCTGGTTCACGAATGGGCAGATTCGGTGTGGCAGGCGTGGGCGCCGCATCACGAGGCGATCCGCCTGCGGGCGGCTTCCATC
This sequence comes from Chloroflexota bacterium, assembly GCA_003153755.1. Lineage (GTDB taxonomy): Bacteria > Chloroflexota > Limnocylindria > Limnocylindrales > CSP1-4 > Fen-1039. Next base: position 9,349 of record PMBG01000049.1, read on the forward strand.
CTCGCGCGCGGCTAGCGTCGAGACCCAACCGGGCCGATTGGCCGAATCGGGAGGCCGAACGGCCGCCGGTCTGCCGACCCGGGTGGGAGCCGTCTGCTTACCTTCGGCCCGTACTTCCCGCCGTGCCGGTGGTATCGTTCCGGCTCGTACGCTCATAGTGTCGAACGGAGGAATGGTGCCCGAGGCGAACCCGCCGGTTTTCCGGCGCGCAGTAATCGCCCTGAGCGGCGGCGCCGTCGACGGAACGATCGTCCGGCTGGCCATCGAGATGGCCCGTCCCTCGCACGCCGAGCTGGTCGCGGTACATGTCGTCGAACTGGACTGGACTCAGCCTCTCGACGCGGACGTAGCCGAGCGTTCCGAGGAGGCCCAGCGAGTGCTGGATGCCGCCGAGGGCATTGCCGAAGCGATGCACGCCAAGCTCGAATCCGTCCTCGTCCAGGCACGTGACCTGGGCGCGGCCATTGTCGACGAGGCGGCGGCGCGCGATGCCGATCTCCTCATCCTGGGCCTGTCCTACCGGACCAAGTTCGGGGGCGACTTCGCCATCGGGCGGGCCGTCCCCTATGCATTGAAGAACGCACCCTGTGCCGTGTGGGTTGTGCGAGAGCCGATGGGCGAGGAGCCGCAATGAAGATTGTGATCGTTGGTTGCGGTCGCGTCGGATCGACGCTGGCCGAGAACCTCGACGCGGCGGGCCACGACGTCATCATCTTCGACATCAAGACGTCCGCTTTCGACCGGCTGCCGGAAACCTTCAAGGGCGCCGCGATACGCGGTGACGGGACGGACGAAGAGGTGCTGCGCACGAACGGCGTGGCCGGTTCGGACATCTTCCTGGCGCTGACCGAAGGCGACAACCGCAACGTCATGGCCGCTCAAGTCGCAGCCGAGTCCCTGGACGTCGCCCAGGTAGTCGCCAAGATCAACGACCCGGTTCGGGCGGCGGCGTACGCCGAGCTGGGCGTGGTGACACTCTGCCGCACGAACCTCATGGTCGA
>PMBG01000049.1:10400-10573 GCA_003153755.1 Chloroflexota bacterium
AACCCAATCCACGTCCATCCGCACCCAACCGCCGACGACGCCGGAGCGGGAGAAACGTTATCCGGCGGCACACGCTCCACGCGAACTGGCGCGGAGGTGGCGGTTCAGGGGATCACCGACGAGGCCGACAAGGCCCGGGCGCAGCGCCTCGGCTTCCGGCGCTGGCGCGGCTG
>PMBG01000119.1 GCA_003153755.1 Chloroflexota bacterium
CGTGGGCGTCACGGCGGGGATCGGTCTGGAGAACAAGGACACACTCCTGTTCCTCGGCGCCGGCTTGGTGGTGGGGCTCGTTGTGGGACGGCGCTGGGACGTGGTTCGTTCAGTCTGGGCATGGGCCGCCATCGGGATCGCGCTCCTGGCGTGGTTGCCAAACCTCGTCTGGCAGGCGGCGAACGGCTGGCCGCAGCTCACGATGGCGCAGGCCATCTCTCAGTACGCCGCCGACAACCGCGGCCAGATCGTGCCGCTTCTCTGGCTGTTCACGGGCCCATTCCTGTTTCCGGTGACCGCGGCCGGTCTGATCTGGGTTCTCAGGTCGAAGGCGGCAGCACCGTGGCGTGCCATCGGCGTCGCCGCCCTGGTGGCTCTCGGCCTGGTCGTGATCAGTGGCGGGAAGGCGTACTACGCGATCGGCAGCGTGCCGGTCTTCATGGCGGCGGGCGCGATCCTTCTAGACCGCTGGCTTGCCCGCGGCCATACGCGCGTGAAGGCCGTCACCTTCACGACCGCCGCCGTCCTCTCGGGCGCCCTCATCGCCCTTCTGACCCTGCCGATCCTGCCGCTCGCGACGTACGCCACGTCGACGCTTCCCGCCACCGTCCCCGACGTTGCGAACACCGTCGGCTGGCCGCAATACGTCGCCACGGTGGAGGGGGTCGTGGCGGGGCTGCCCGCCGACGAGCGAGCGCACGCCGTGATCCTCACCAACGACTACAGCGAGGCGAGCCCACTCGTCTTGCTCGGGCACGGGCTGCCGCCGGTCTACTCCGGACACAACTCCTACTGGACCTGGGGGCCGCCGCCGGCGGACCGGACCGTCGTGATCCACGTGGGCGACTGGAGGCCGGCCGACCCGAGCCGGCTATTTACCGGCTGCAAGGACGTGGCCCATATCGATAACGGGCTTGGCATCCCGAACGGAGAGCAGGGAACGGCCGTCACCGTTTGCACGGGCCTGCGCGCGCCCTGGACGACGCTCTGGCCGGAGCTACGGACGGTCAGCTAGAGGCCGGCAACGCGTTGGCTGCTGCGCCGCCAGATGCCGGCCAACCTATTGACAGACGAGTGAAAGCTATCGATACTCGATAGATGAACAAGCTCGCAAGCCGGCTCCTCCGCGTCGCTCTTGTCGTCCTCCTTCTCGGAACGGTGTTCGTACAGGTACTCCTGCCCGTGTTCGCGTCCGAGACAGGGAGGAGCTTTCCCGAGGTCGAGTACCTCGTCATTCCGTACTCGGTGGCTGCGATCCTCTTCATCGGATGCGGTCAGGTGGCGCTGCTCGTCGTCTGGCGGCTGCTGTCCATGGTCGACGGCGGGGTCATCTTCACCCGCCGCGCCCTGCGCTGGGTCGACGTCATAATCGCCTGCGCGGCAGTCGCCACGGTCCTGAGCGCAGGCGTCTGGATCCATATGGTCGCCTTCGTCCCCGGCAGCGGCGGGCCAATGTTCTACTACCTGGCCGCCTGCGTCGCCTGCGGGCTGGCGTTCGTGCTCCTCATGGTCGTCATGCGCGGCCTGCTCGAGTCGGCGATCGCCGACCGCACCGAGCTCGACGAGGTGATCTGATGGCCGTCATCGTCGATCTCGACGTCATGCTCGCCCGACGCAAGATGTCCGTGGGCGACTTTGCCAACGCCGTCGGCATCACTCCGGCGAACGTCGCCGTACTGAAGAACGGGCGCGCCCGAGCCATTCGATTCACCACCCTGGACGCGATCTGCCGGGTGCTCGATTGCCAGCCGGGTGACCTCCTCCGGTGGACGGCCGACCCGCCCGCCTGAGGGGAGCCTCTCACGCCGAGCCCAACACGACTGTCACGCTCTGCGCAGAACGCCTAATGAGGCCGGAACAGGACTGCGTCCATCGGAGTGCCGTTGTTCCAATCGCCCACGGTGAGGACCAGCGAGCTACCGTCCGGCGACCAGGCGCCGTCGGGGATCCACGTGCCTTCCCCCAGCGAGTAGGGCACCAAGAAGGAGCTTGTCCGCGTAGACCCGCCCGTTGTTGCCGTCCACGTGAAGATGTGCGTCGTATCTGACCCGATGACCACGGTGCCCAGGCCCGACGCACCGACGGTATCCCCCGGTCCGAATGTCGTTACTCGCCCGCTCGCGGCCGACCAGGACATGATCGCCGACGGTGTCTTCCCGTAGTCGGTTGAGGTAAAGGCGAACAGCAGCTGGTCGTCGCTTGCCCAGGTCAGCGGGCCCGACTCCGGAACGACCGTGACGTGCCCGGATCGGATCTCCAGGATCGCCATCTGCGCGGCGCCCGTGAGGGGTTGTGTGTCGTAGTAGAACGCCAACCGAGCGCCATCCGGGCTGAACGCGGCCGCGGAAGGCCCGGCGAAAGTGGACGTGCCGGTCGAGACCACGCTCTCGCCTGTCGAGCGAACAATCTCCAGCGAGCCGAGACTCACCGGCTGAACGTCGCTCGGCACGGGAGCCAGAGCCGTGGCGTGGTACACCGCAAGCAGGCTGCCATCGCGCGACCACGTCACAGGATCTCCGTCGCGTGGCTTGCTCAGGCTGCCGTCCGCCGAGATCACAACGTACTGGGGCTTCTTCGCGATGCTGGGGTCTCCGTATGGCTGCAGCGCCAGGGCAATCGAGCCTGCCGGACCGGACACCAGCGTGTCGTAGCGGCCGAGTTGCGTCACCTCGCTGGAACCGATCCGACCCAGGAAGGCGGCCCGGCCGTCGTCTCCGTTGGACAGGAAGACGAATCTGTTCGAATCGAGCCAGGCAAAGTAGTCCAACGCCACGTCGTTGACGGAGCCGACCTCGGCACCCGATCGGTCGAACAGGTGCATTACCGGGGAGTCCGCCGCATCGTCGCTGATCGCGTATCTGGAGCCATCGGGCGACCAGCCGGCAAACGCCACATGACTTCCGGTGAGGAGCACAGGGAGCGTCTCGCTGTACGCCGGCCCCGTGCGGATCGCGCTGGGCAACGGCGCGGCGGTCACCGAGGCCTCGGGGCTGGCACTGGCGGTTGCAGATGGCATCACCACGGAGGGCGACGTCGAATTGGGGCCGGTCGGCCGCCTCTGTAGCGGACCGAGGGCGGAGACTGCCACGACTGCAACGACGATCGCGGCCGCACCTGCAAAGGCGAACCTGCCCGGGCGTGGCAACCGGCGAGCGATGCTCCGCTGCACTCGCGAAGCGACACCGCCCCTGCGATTCGGAAGCGCGGCAATCGTGCCGCGAGCTTCCTCGAGCAGCGAGCGATCGACCCGCGCGACGTCTTCCAGCATCCGCACGACCGCGTCTTCGAAATGGTCGCTCATCGCCGCTCCTCCGCTTCGAAGCCGGCTCGCAGGCGCCTCAGCGCGTGGTGCACTCGCGACCGGACCGTGCCCTCGGGCAGTCCGAGAAGCTGCGCCGTCTCGGCGACGGGCATCTGCCAGTAGTGATGAAGGGTCAGGAGCACGCGGTCCTTGGGGTCGAGCCGGGCGAAGGCTCGGGCCAGCTGGCGCAGGTCGAACTCCCGCTCGACCGAGTCCGCCGCGCCGGGAGCTTCCAGGTCGATCTCAACCAGATGCCGCCGCCGGACGCACCGGGTCGACGACCTGATCACGATCTTGCGGAACCAGGCGGCGAAGAGCTCCGGATTCCGCAACCCGTCGAGCGATTGCCAGCTCGCCAGCAGTGCGTCCTGCACCGCGTCCGCGGCGTCGGACTCGTTGCCCGTGATCAGCCGGGCCGCGCCCAACGCCACGGCAAGGTGCGGCTCGACCAGCCGCCCGAATGCCTCGCGGTCGCCGAGTGCGGCCAGTTCGACAAGGCCAGCGGAGGTGCGAATGGCCCCCTCGTGCACTCGATCCTCCCTGGCTTCGATGATTGCGCTCTCCATATCATTAAGAGGCGCGAACCTGCACCGCGTTCAATCTTCTCCGATGGATTGCCGGCGACGCCGCGGCTCCGTCAAACGCCGGTCAGATGCGAAGCCGCCCCCAGGCCGCTGCCATCGCGGCGCCCGCGTACACGACGCCCCAGATGCACGTATTGGTCAGATACGGCAGCAACGGGTATGCCAAACCCCCGCCCGGGGCGACGCTGTTGAACTCCGCTGTAAGGACCCCATAGTTGAGGACTGCGCCCAGCACGGTGCCTACGGCGATGCCCCCGAGGAGTACGAAGGCCATCACCGGCCCGCGCTTGAACCCGGTGAACCGCATCACGGCATCGGCGATCAGGCCGCCCGCGAAGAAGCCGACGAAGATCGAGAAGAACCCGAGTTGCAGGCCGATGTAGCCGCCTATGGTCCCTGTGACGACCGACACCGCCGTGCCGAGAGCCAGCTGGCGACGAGTGAACGACGTGAGCGGGTCGTAGGCGGGCTTGCCGCATGTGCGGCACCGGAAACCGACGGGGCCCTGCATCGCGCAGCGCGGGCAGATGGGACGATCGCAGCGGCCACAGCGGACATACGTCTCGCGGTCGGGGTGACGGTAGCAGTGGAGCGACTCGTCCTCGGGATCAGCGGCAGCGACGAATGACTTGGCTGTCATCGGATGGAACCCCTCCTTTGGCCACCGAGCGTATGCGGGTGGTTGCCGCCCAGTCAAGGTGCGCCGGCTCAGGCGATCCCCACCTGCGTGGCCCAACGTCGAATGCACTCCTCGAACCAGGCCTCGCGCTCACCGGGCCCCTCTCCGATGACGTTGTGCAGCTGCCCGAAAAGCTCGAACGAGACGGCGCCGTAGAGGCCGGTCCAGGCGATCAGGCCGCGCTGGATGAGGGCGTCGCTCACGTCCGAGCCGACGAATTCGCGCAACGGAGCCAGCGCCTCGCTCGCCGCCGGGCTCACCAAGTCGGACGTGATCTCGGCCGGGAGATGGCCGCTCGCCGTCGCGTCCACGAGGATGCGAGTCAGGAGCGCCGCGACCCGGCTCCCGGGGGCAATGGTGTCCGGCGGCGCCACGTAGCCCGGCACGGGCGACCCGTAGATGAGCGCGTAGCGGTTCGGGTTGGCGATTGCCCACGATCGGACCGCGGTGCAGATCGCCGACCAACGACCAATGAGATCTGAGCGATCAGCACGCGCCTCCGCCGCTTCCGCGGCTTCGCCGAGTGAGTTGTACGCGTCGATGATCAGCCGCGTCAGCAGTTCATCGCGGCTCGCGACATAGCGATAGACCGCCGACGATGCCATCCCCAGGTCTCGGGCGATGGCCCGCAGGCTCAACGCCGGCGCTCCGTCGGTGGCCAGGTGGTGAAGTGCCACGTCCAGGATCTCTCGCGTGATCTCGGCACGCGCCCGTTCCCGCGCGGTCCGGGGGATCGACTTCTCGGTTTCGGTCGTCATGACGCGTATCGTCTCACACTCCGAGAGCGGTAGCAACATTCGAGAGCACTGCTCTTGCATTTCTGCGGCAGCGGTGGCATGCTCCCTCCCAGCAAACGAGAGCGCTGCTCACAGGTGCGAGCACAAGTCACAAGGAGCACGAAATGAACCAGACTCATGTCATAGTCGGAGCCGGTCCCATCGGCAGCGGCATCGCCAGGCTGCTCGTCTCCCAGGGCAAGAGCGTCCGGATGATCACCCGTTCGGGTTCCGGGCCGGTTATCGAGGGCGTGGAACGCATCGCCGCGGACGCCTCCGACGCGGTCAGGATGTCCGAGCTGACGGCCGATTCCGTCGTGATCTACAACTGCGCGAATCCCCAGTACCACCGCTGGCCCACCGACTGGCCGCCAATCGCCAGTTCGCTGCTGAACGCCGCGGAGCGGAGTGGGGCAGTGCTCGTTACCATCGCCAACCTTTACGTCTACGGCCCCGCGACGGAATCGCTCGGCGTCCCCGCATACGACCGCGACCACCCTATGACCGAGCAAACGCCACTCGCCGCCGTCGGCACGAAAGGCCGCGTCCGCCGCCGGATGTGGCTCGACGCTCTCGCGCTGCATGCGGCCGGCCGCATTCGAGCCGTGGAGATTCGAAGCTCCGACTACATCGGCCCCGATGCGCAGAGCGTGATCGGCGATCGCGTTATCGACCCGCTGCTTCGCGGCAAGGCTGTCTGGATCCCCGGTCGCACCGATCGGCTCCACACGCTGACCTTCACCGGAGATGTCGCACGGCTCGCCGTAGCCGTCGCGGCCGAACCGGAAGCTCACGGGCGCGTGTGGCACACACCGTCGAACGAAGCGCGTACCGCCCGCCAGACCCTCGACGACCTCGCCCGGCTGGCCGGCGCGCCTCAGCCGAATATCCGGACGATCCCGGACGCCGGGCTGGCCGCCGTGGGCCTCTTCTCGCCGATGATGCGCGAGCTCCGCGAGACCAACTACCAGAGGAACTACGACTTCGTGATGGACTCTTCCGCCGCCGAACGGACCTTCGGCCTCGCACCGACTCCGTGGGACACGGTCCTGCGTGCCGTCCTTGCCCCCTCGGCCAACGAGGCCAGTCTGCCTCTTCTAGCCGCGACCGCGCGCCGGGGGTAGGGGAGCGTGTGGCCGTGCCGCAGACTGGAGCTCGCGCCACGCCGCCAGACCGGCCACAGCCACGACGGCCGACCCGTACACCGCGGTCTCCCCGACGGGCATACCCGGTGGGTGGAACGCGACCGCGTGGACCGTTGACAGCGCGAAGGCGAGGTACGCCGCGTGATGTATCAGGCGCCATCGAGCCGCGAGGTTACGTCTCTTCGCCCAGGCCACGGCCGGAAGTCCGGCACTTGCGAGGGCAGCAAGGCCCAGAAAGGCCTGGCCGCCCGAGGCGACGTCCATCTGGCTGACCCCGTGAGCGGTTGCGGCAACAAGGCCGCACACGGACGTCAGCCGGTGAAAGCCGAATAGCGCCCGCCGCCGACCTGCCGGCGCAAGCCGGCCCGACAATGCCTCGCCACTGGCTACCGAGCTTGTCAGCAGGATGTAGGCGCAGACTGCGAGAATTCGAGCGTGTTCGGCGTCACCCATTTTCGTCCTCTCTCCACCCGGGCGGCTCTTGATGCGGCTTACTGACCGCGCGGTCATTATAATGACCCGCTGGTCAGTAGAGAAGTCGGGAAGTGGCGCACGCCGCGTGATGTTCGTGGACGCGGGACCAATGTGGGCTTATCGTGGCAGGGGTGAGAGACGGAACGACTCCGAACACAGCGGCGGCGCTGCGTGATCCTCAGGGTCCGCCCGGCCGGACACGCACGATCCGAGCCCCGGAGACGAGGCGGGCGCAGCTCCTGACGGCCGCCGGCGCATTGTTCATCGAGAAAGGGATCGGGTCGGTCTCGGTAGCGGACATCACCACTCGGGCGGGCCTCGCAAAAGGCACCTTCTACCTCTATTTCGAAAGCCGCAACGCGCTACTCGAGGCGCTGAGGGTCGAGGTCATGGGCAAGGCGGTGGAGGCCTTCGGCCGGCTCGAGCTGCCGGCTTCGGCGGATGATTGGCCCGCCTGTCTCGACACACTCGTCAACGGCGCACTCGACTTCTTCATAGAGAATCGGGACCTCCACGACCTGCTCTCGTCGGAGCCGCATGCGCACTCGACGGACCGGGGCGAGTGGCCGCTGGTCATGTCACTGCACGGCCGGCTTCAGGAGCTGATCGCGGCGGGGATAGGCTCGGGAGCCCTGGCGGCGGATGTCGCGGTGGCGCCGACGCTGGTTTTCGAGCTTCTCCATGCGGCCGGCCATCTCCTTGGCGACGGCGCCGATCCGGTGAAGGTCAAGGCGGAGGCCCGCCGAATGGTCAAGGCAATCCTGCTGAGCTGACCGCTGCCGGGAGGATCACGGCCCGCTGCGGGCGCCGTCGGCCTCGTATCGCGCCTGGGATACACTCCCGTCCGTGAGGCGTCTTGGGCTCCTGGGCGGCATGTCGTGGGAATCGTCGATCCAATACGAACGGATCATCAATGAGCTGGTGCGCGACAGGCTCGGAGGTACGGCCTCGGCGGACCTGCTGATCCGTTCGTTCAACTTCGCGGACATCGAAGCGCTTCAGCAGTCGGGCCGCTGGGACGAGGCGGGCCGGCTGCTCGCTGAGGCGGCAGCGCACCTCGAGGCCGGAGGTGCCGAGGCGATCGTGATCTGCACCAACACGATGCACAGCCTCGCGGACCAGATCTCCGACGCGATCGGGGTGCCGATCATCCACATCGCCGACGCGACCGCGACCGCCGTGCGCGCTGCGGGAGTGACCACGGTTGGGCTGCTCGGGACCCGATACACGATGGAGCAGGATTTCTACGTCGGGCGACTGCGCGACCGCCACGGCCTGACCGTGCTTGTCCCCGATGAGCCCGACCGCACGACGATCCACGACGTCATCTTCGAGGAGCTCGTTCGCGGCATCGTCAACCCGGCGTCCAAGGCTCAGTACGTTGCGATCATCGACCGACTCGTGGGGCGCGGGGCCGAAGGCATCATTGCCGGCTGCACGGAGATCGAGCTGCTCGTGGAGCCGGCGGACGTGAGCTGCTCCTACTTCCCCACGACGCGCCTCCACGCCGAGGCTGCCGCGGCATTCGCCCTGGGACCGATTGGTCGGGCAGCAGGCTGATCAGATGGCTCTCGACGGTGGCAAAACGCGGCGAGTAGCTGGGGCGTCTCCTCATCATCGGCATCGAGCGACCCGGGCCGGAACTTCGAGCTCAGCATCTCCGGCGAGGGTATCCATCGTCCACGGCGCGATGGACAAATGAGAGGGACATCATGAGTGAGCCAACCAACGCGGACCCAGGCCCGCAACACTGCCCCCGAGCGCCAATCCTGCTGGCCGGTGGCGTGATCGGGCTCTTCGTAATCGTCCTTGCCAGCGCGGTGCTTGTCACGGCTGCACAGGGCGGAGGCAATGGGCGCCCCAATGTCGGCTCGTTTGCTCCGACCCTCAGCGAGGCTTCCACTGGCGGCCCTGTCGAGAGCGCCGGAGCCACCCCGACTGCCAGCCCTGCGCCCACCGCCAGCCCCGTCCCCACAATCGGCGGCTTCTTCAGCCCAACGGGCTCGATGACGACCGACCGCGGGCTACCTACGGCAACGCTGCTCGCCGACGGTCGGGTTCTGATCGCAGGCGGCTGGGTCCCCGGCACCACGGGGGCCAATTCGGGTGGTGCCAACAACGCCGGCGTCGAGCGTCTGAGGTCCGCCGAACTGTATGACCCCAAGACCGGCACCTTCGGGCTCACCGGTTCAATGGCGATCGGTCGCGTCGGCCAGACCGCTACGCTGCTCGCCGACGGCCGGGTCCTGATCACGGGGGGAAGTGGCGGCGTGGGTCCCTCCGCCGAGCTGTATGACCCCAAGACCGGCACGTTCCGCATTACAGGGTCGATGCGGACCAGTCGCGACGGTCAGACCGCCACGCTGCTCGCCGACGGCCGGGTCCTGATCGCCGGCGGATGGTCTCCCGAGGCCACCCTGAGCTCCGCCGAGCTATATGACCCGAAGACCGGCAGCTTTGGGGCCACAGGCTTGATGACGACCGTTCGCGAGGCCGCTACGGCCACGCGGCTCGCCGACGGCCGGGTCCTGGTCGCAGGGGGATTTGATGGCACCTCATGGCTGAGCTCCGCCGAGCTGTACGATCCGGCGACCGGCACGTTCAGGTCGACGGGCTCGATGCGCGATGCACGCGACGACCATACAGGCACGCTGCTCGCCGACGGTCGCGTCCTGATCGCCGGTGGGAGCGACTCCGCGTGGCTGAGTTCCGCCGAACTTTATGACCCGATCAGTGGCAACTTCAGCCCGACCGGCTCGATGAGTGCGAGGCGCCAGGCCGCTACGGCCACGCTACTCGCCGACGGCCGGATCCTGGTCACAGGCGGCTACAACGGCGACTTCCTGTCGTCCGCCGAGCTGTATGACCCAACGGCCGGCTCCTTCAACTCGGCAGGTTCGATGGCGATCGGCCGCCAGGGCCACTCCGCCACTCTACTGGCCGACGGCCGGGTCCTGATCGCAGGCGGAGACGGTCGCCGCGGCCCCTCCGCGGAGTTGTACCTACCCTGATCGCCCGCTCCACGGCGGATTGAAGGCTCGCTCGATCCGGGTCAGCCCCGTATGGGATCGGCNNGAGCCTGGTGCTCGGGATGCGATCGAATGGGCGCGGCCGCCGGTCGAGGTAGAGCTTGCCGCCCCGCGCATCCGGGCTTGTTGCCAGCCAGACGATCGTGTCCGCCCCTTCGGCGGGGGTGCGCAGAATCGGCCGCATCCGTCGATAGAACCCCGGCAGGGCCTCCGCCAGTCCCGGAGTGTCCGCCCAGCCGGGATGCATCGCGTTCACGGTGACGTCGATCCGGGCCGCGGCCAGCCGCCGGTTCCACTCGCGCATGAGCGCCACCTGGATCCGCTTCGCCCGCGCATAGGCTCGAGATCCGGACCACGGCTCTCGCTCGTACTGCAGGTCGTCGAGGTGAACCCGTTGGGTGTACATGCCGCCCGAGGTCACCGCGACTATTCGCGACCCCGGTGTGCGGGCCAGCAGCGGTAGCAGCCCGACCTCGAGCGCGAACGGGCCAACGACGAGCGTAGCCAGCGTCGCTTCGATTCCGTCCGGACGCACGGTTCGTTCCGGGAATATGGCCCCGGCGTTGTCGATGATCACGTCGAGCTGAGTTTCGGTGGCGAGGACCCGGCTCACGGCCGCATTGACCGATGCCGGCGAGCCCATGTCGGCCGTCACTGAGGGAAAGCGATCCTCGCCGTGCTCGCGCACCAGCGAATCCCGAAGTGCGCCCAGCCGCTCCGGGCTTCTACCCACCAGGACCACGCGAGCTCCGAGCGCCGCGAGGGCTTCGGTCGCGGCTCTCCCGAGACCGGAGGTTGGCCCCGTTACGAGCACGGTCCGTCCCGCCATGGAATTCGGCGCCGGCGAATCCCATCCAAAAAGCCGCCGACGGAGAACTAGTCCTGGACGGCCGAAGCTGCCGACGACGGTCAGCTCGAGCGCCCAGTCGAGAAGGTTCCTCGGATCCAACTTGAACCTCGATACACCCGGCCCGGAAGGGACCTAACAGGAGACAGTCGATGACCAGGCTTCATGAAGAGATCGAAACTCCGCTGCCTTTGGATGTTGCATTTCCGTTTGTCGCGGATTTCGCGAACTCGAGCAAGTGGGATCCGGGCGTCAGATCGTCCGAGCGCCTGGATTCGGGTCCGCTCGCGATAGGTGCGCGATACAGGCTCATGGTCCGGATGGGCGGACGGCTCGCCCCGATGGAATACCGGGTCTCGGAGCTGGACCCGATGCGCCGCGTCGTGCTTACGGGTTCGGGCTCGGGTGTCTCCGCGGTGGACGAGATCCGATTCGAGCGATCGTCGACCGGCACTCACATCGACTACACGGCCGA
>PMBG01000044.1 GCA_003153755.1 Chloroflexota bacterium
ATCTCGAAGAAGGTGTGGTGGCGCGTGGTCCGGCCGACTTCCTCGAAATCGTTGTGCTTGCCCGCTACGCGCAGGCAGCGCTGATAGTCGACGGCCCGGACATAGCTCCGCTTCTCGCGTCCCGTGAGCACGTCCTTGAACTGGACCATGCCCGAGTTGGTGAAGAGGAGCGTCTGGTCGCCGGCGGGCATCAGCGACGCGCTCGGCACTACCGTGTGGCCCCGCTCGGCAAAGAACTGGACGTATCGGCGGCGAATCTCAGCCGCGGTGAGGTAAGGGATCGGCATGTCAGGCATCGCCGGTAACGGTACCAAACCGCGCCGCTTTGCCGCTCCCGTCCCCCGCGCGGTACGCCATGTCCGGGGTGAATCCTCCATCTCGGCTAAGATGCCGTCATCCGAGCATGCGGCGGTCGCACGTCGACGATCGAAAGACGCCACTCGGTGAGGTGCCGCGCAGCCGCCCAAGCCGCGTAGCGCCTGTCGAAACGTAAGTCGGCGCCCGAGCTCTACAGGAGCGGGCATGGCTACGTTTCAGCTCCTTCTCAGGAGTCATGGTCAACCTCTGAGAAGGTCGGGTCGGCGTGCCCGGCCGTCCACCAGCGCTCGAATAGGGGCGCGAAAGCTCCGCACGAGGCTTTCGGCCGCAAGGCCGACACGTCCCGGCTCTGCCGCCGCGAGCGCCCGGCATCTCACCGCGCCACTGGAGTCGCTTCGTCTTGCAAGAACTGGAACAGCGCCGGCTCGCCCCACAGGTCTTTTCCGTTGCGACATCGTGGCCGGAGGCCGCAGTTGCGCGCCTTCCACGGGCGGTCTACTGGGTCTGGGACTCCCCGCTTCGAGCCGTGGCTTCGGCGTTCCTCCTTCTCGCGGTAGCGATTCTCGCAGCCAAGAACCAGCATGCGGTAGTGGGGATCAGCTACGGCCCGGCCGTGATCGCCGTCCGATCCATCGTGCCGATGACGGCCGCGTTCGTCGTACTCCTGTGTCTGTACCGTCCGTGGCCGGGATTTCTCGCTGCAGTCGCCCTTACGCCCGTCTGGGACACATCCCAGACGGAAATCATGCTCGGCCAGGTGCAGGTGATCCTTCAAACGGTCTTTGCCGTCGCCCTGATCTTCGGCTGCGTCCTCCAATACGCGACCGCCAGACACAACCGCGTGCTGCTGGACCTGCTCGCATCCAAGAGCCAGAGCAAGGACCTGATCCGCGGGCGCGCGGCGGTTCGTGGACTATCCCACCGCTACTCCTCGTACATGTTCGCGCAGGTCGGCGCGACCGCGTTCGTCGCCTTCGCGATCCTGTCGACGCTGGCCTCGCGCGATCTCGCGAATAGCGCCACCGTGCTGCTCCACGGCATCCTGGAGCCGTTCGCGATGGGTGCCATTCTCATCTGGCTTCGTCCCTCGCGGCGCGGGCTGATGCTGGCGGCCGCCGCCCTCGGGATCGGGATTGCCCTTGGCACCGCGATCAACCTCATGCAGGCGTTCGACCAGTTCAAGACGCCGGCAATGGTCCTCTCAAATCGCCTCGTGTTCGCCTTCCCCACCTACAACAACGTCGGCAACTTCGCGATCATCGCGGCCCTTGTTGTGCCACTTCTCGCCGGTCTCATAGCCGGTCGACGCCGGCTTCGAATCTCGGACCCGCTGGCGGCCGTGCTCGGCGTGGTGCTCGTACTCGACCTGACCGGCCTCTTCTTCTCCCTTTCCAAGAGTGCGTGGCTGTCCGCAACGGTGGGTCTTGTCGTCCTGCTGCTCATGGTTCTCCGGACGTGGCGCACTCGACTGTCTGTGCTCGGTGCCGCGGCAATCCTCTCCGCGGTCCTCATTCCGTGGCCCGCCCTGGTGCTCCAGGTTTCGCCACCACTCAACAACGCCTACCGAACCGCTGTCGTTTCTCTCGTTGGCGAAGCACGGTTCGACTCCTGGAACCCGGCCACACTTGCCGGCCACGGCTCCATGGTGGAGCGCTTCTACGCCGTCGAAGGCGGCGTGAAGATGGCTCTCGATCGCCCGTTGCTGGGCGTTGGCCTCGACGAGTTCGGCAACTACTACCTCTGGCACGGCTACCGTCCCGAGGGAGCCAAGGACACGCTGGACCACGCCCATTCACTCCTGCCCGAGGTGGCGGCCGAACTAGGACTGCCCGCGCTCACGTTCCTCGTAGTCATCATCACTGCGGCCATGTGGGCGATGTGGCGCTCCTATCGAACGGCCAGGGATCAGGCCACACGGATTCTCGCCGCCACGTTGCTTGCGGCAATCGGGACGTGGCTGCTCGCCGCGACGGCGTTCGGGGTGGACATATACCGCCAGGTGCGCGACCAATCGTCCGATGTCGTGGCCGCGGCGGTGCTCATAGCGATGGCCGTGGCCCTTGCTCGGCTCGTGACCGCCGAGAACCGCCCTCCGGACGACTCGCGCTTCGGGGCCGTCTAGTCTCGGGCTTCGTCCCCGCCACGTGAGCCGCGGCGCGTCTCGGCCGAGCGGTTGCGCTTCCAGATTGACGAACCAGCGATAGCCGCACCCGCGAGCGCCCCCAGCGCAAGGCCACGGGCGAACGCAAGAAATCGCGAGTCCGGCTGGGTCGCCGGCGGATGCACCCGCTCGATCAGCTTCGCCAGCAGCCCGATCACGAGCGCCAGCTCTCATCCCTGGCCGGGCCGAGGATCGAGAGCACGACCACGAACATCATCCCGGCCCAGGCAACGACGCTGGCCGCGATCACGTGGAAGTCCCCGATGTGGATCGGATCGATGCCGAGCCGCCCGGCCGTGGCGTCGCCCGCCCATGCCCCCAGCGAAGCCGCAAGAAGCACGCCCAGCATCTGCCAGCCCGCCTTGCCGCGGACAAGAAGGAACACGGCGGCGTTCAGGCCGCCCACGAGCAGGGCCAGTACGGGCGCGGGTCCAAGAGCCACAGACGGAGTATAGGCAGTGCCGGTCGGGGCGCGGCGGGGCGGCAGCCTGGCACCGTGTCGTCGCCAGGCCAGTCCCCCGCGACTGTTCGGTCAGGGCCTCGCGGAGCCCGTCTCGCCACAGGGCTGGTTGTTCGGGCAGGGCACATGGCCTCCGTTCGTACCCGGCAGCTTCCCGCCGTCCACGGGTCCGGCGATGCTCTGCATGGGCACCGGTCCGGACGCTGACGGATCTGCTCCCGTGGAACGCCATCCTCCGGACATGGCCACGGCTCCCAGGATGAACGCCGCAACTAGAAGCAGGGCGGCCGCCGTGCCGACGAAGTACCGTCTCATGTCGGCTCGCCAGCGCCTGCCGTTATGCGGCCGCCACCGATCACGGTCTCGCCGCGGTAGAAGACAGCCGCCTGACCGGGTGCCGCAGCCCAGACCGGATCTTCGGTTTCCACGACCCAGCGCCCATCGCCGGCGGAACGAGCCGTGGCCGGAACGGGCCGGCCACGATGGCGAATCTGGACTTCCGCAGTGAAGGCGTCGCCGCCGGCCGCGCCGAGGCCGTCGGGGGCCTCGCCGGCCACGAACTGCATCCGCACGAGTTCGAAGCGATGCGTTTCGAGGTCCTTCCGCCGTCCGAGCTTCACGATGTTCTCGCCGGGCTCGATCTTCCAGACGTACATCGGCTCGCCGAGAGCGACGCCCGTCCCGGATCGCTGGCCGATCGTGTACGACGCCGTCCCGAAGTGCTCGCCCACGTGCCGCCCGTCCGGGTCGAGAAGCGGTCCCGGCCTGGCGATCCAGCCACCGCGATCGCGCAAGACCTCGCGGTAGTTGCCGCGCGGCACGAAGCAGATCTCCTGGCTGTCGCGCTTGTCCGCGGTGGCGAGGCCGAGGGCCCGCGCAGCCTCTCGCACCTGCGTCTTGACCATGCCTCCGAGCGGGAACTGCGTGTGTGCCAGCTCGTCCTGGCCGAGGCCGTAGAGGAAGTAGCTCTGATCCTTGTTCGGATCTGTACCGCGGAGGAGGCTCCAATGGCGCGGCTCCCCCGCCCCGGCACCCGGCGCCGTGACCCGCGCGTAATGCCCGGTCGCGACCGCGTCGCACTCGTAGAGCAGCCGCGCCCGGCCCAGCAGCGCGCCGAACTTCACGACGTTGTTGCAGTCCACGCACGGGCTGGGAGTGCGGCCCTCCATGTAGTCGGTCACGAACGGCCGCAGCACGCCCTCGTCGAACTCCTTCTCCAGGTTGAGGATGTAGAACGGGATGTCGAGCTGGGAGGCGACGCGACGCGCGTCCTCGGCGGCGTCCAGCGAGCAGCAGCTGCGCTTGAACTCGGAGTGGCTGTCGGCGACGTCGGAGAGACGCATCCAGACGCCCACGGCCTCATGGCCCGCGGCCTTGACGAGCGCCGCGGCAACGGACGAGTCCACTCCACCGGACATGGCCACGAGCACGCGAGATCCACCGGAAGCCATGCCGGTCACCGCTGCGACGAACCCGCGACGTCGTGGGTCTCGGCTTCGAACTCGGCGGCGGCGGACTCGGCCGGCCGCAAAGACGTGATCTTCTCCACGCGCAGGCGGTCGGTGGCCGCGCGTTGTGTGGCGATCGTTCGGGCCGTGGCATCGGCGGCCTCGGTCACCTCGGCCGCCGTGGTCGTGCGCCCGAGCGAGAGCCGCAGTGCGCCGCGAGCCTCGTCCTCCGGGTATCCCATCGCGGAAAGCACGTGGCTCACCTCGGTGGACCCGCTCACGCAGGCCGAGCCGGTAGAGGCGGCGACCCCGGCAAGGTCGAGTGCCATCGTCACGGAACTGCCTTCCACGCCCGTGACTACGAAGGAGGCGAGGCCCGGCAGTCGGTCCGTGGGGTGGCCGGTGAGTTCCACGCCCGGAACGCTCACCAGCGCGGCAACCAGCCCGTCACGGAGGGCGATCAGTCTAGGCGAGGTCTCCGACCGTTCGGCTGCGGACAGTTCGAGCGCCGCCGCCATACCCACCGCGCCTGCGACGTTCTCCGTTCCGGCGCGGCGGTAGCGCTCCTGAGCGCCGCCCTGCTGCTGAGCCAGGATGTTCGTGCCGTGGCGCAGGTACAGCGCGCCCACGCCCTTGGGCCCCTCGAACTTGTGCGCCGCCATCGTCAGCAGGTCCACGCCGAGCGCAGTGACGTCGATCTCCAGGTACGGCGCGGCCTGCACCGCGTCGACGTGGAAGAGGATGCCCTTGTGGGCCGCCACGCGCGCTGCAATCTCCGCGATCGGCTGGATCGTGCCCACTTCGTTGTTGGCGAGCATCACGCTGACCAGGATCGTCTTAGGCGTGATCGCGTTCGCCACGTCGTCCGGATCGACGCGGCCGTAGCGGTCCACCGGGAGCTCCACGATCTCGAACCCGAACTTCTCGAGGTACCGGACCGTGTGTCCCACCGAGTGATGCTCGACGCTGGTGGTGATGATCCGATGGCCGCGGGCCTTGGCAGCCCAGGCGGCGCCCTTCACGGCAAGGTTGTTCGCCTCGGTGCCGCCGGATGTGAACACGATCTCGCGCGCGGTGGCGCCGATCGCCTTCGCGACCTTCTCGTGGGCTTCGTCCATGCCGGCCCGGGCGCGGCGGCCGAAGCTGTGCAGCGACGAGGCGTTGCCGAAATCCCCGTCGAGATACGGCAGCATGGCGTCGAGGGCTTCACGCCGCAGAGGCGTGGTAGCGGCGTGGTCCAGGTAAATGGGCATCGCGGCGATTGTACGCCGGGAGGCCCCGGGCACCCGCTAGGAGGCCGTGGCGTTCCCCTGCCGCGGCGCGCGCCACGCCAGCGCGAAGCCCACCGCGGCCCCGATGTACGAAAGGGCGCCGACCCCCCACTCCGTCCGGAAGCCATTCCCAGTCGAGCTGGACCAAGCGCTCATGAGGGGGATGGGGCCCAGGCCGAGCTCGAACGAGGCGGTCTTCGTGAGGTCAACGACCATGCTGATCGCCGACGAAACTGCGATGCCCGAGAGAAACACGAGCAGGAATCCATAGAAAGCGCCCCTGGCGAGCCAGATCAGTCGCGTCCGCATCGATCGCCCTCCCACCGACTGTCAGAAATGCCTGTGAAGCTGATCGGCATCCGCGGACGCATCGGGCGAGTCCGACTCTCGCGGCGGCTCCTGCCAGCCCATCTGCTCCGCTTCCTGCTTGGCGAGGTTAAGGTACACGACGCCGTTCTCGACGTTTGCGATAGCCGACGCCGGGACATACAGCTGAGCCGCGAGCAGGCCCCGCGACGCGAGCACGTAGTTCTGCCCTACCTTGTGCACCGAGCCGATCGGCCGTCCGTCATTCCCCACGATCGGCCATCCCGATTTCAGGTCCGCCATTCGCATCGGTTGTGACCTCCCAGGCTAGTCGCTCGGCTACCGGCCCTCTGTGGCCATACGGCGATCGTACTCGCGGCCGGCTTCCCGCCTGCGATCGTGCTGCGAGAGGCTGCGCTTGCGCAGACGGATCGACTTGGGTGTGACCTCCACGAGCTCGTCGCCGCCGATGAACTCGATCGCCGACTCCAGCGTGATCTCCCGCGGCGGAGTCAAGCGCAGCGCCTCGTCGTGCGAGTGCGTGCGCATGTTCGTGAGCTTCTTCTCTTTTGTCGCGTTCACGTCCATGTCGTCGGGGCGGACGTTCTCGCCGATGATCATGCCTTCGTAGACGTCCTCGCCCGCGCCGATGAACAGCTCCGAGCGCTCCTGGATGTTGAACAAGGCATAGGCGTTGGACGTGCCCTGGCGGTCCGCGACGATGACGCCAGTCGTCCGATGGGTTACCTCGCCGGCCCACGGGCCGTAGCCCTCGCCGATCTGGTGCATCAGTGCCGTGCCGCGCGTGTCAGTGAGGAGCTGCCCGCGGAAGCCGATCAAGCCGCGGACCGGCATGACGTATTCCATGCGAACGCGGCCGTCGGCGTCCGTGGTCATCTGCTCGAGGCGCGCCTTGCGGTCCGCCAGCGCGTGCTGGACCGGCCCGATGAACTCCGGCGGGATATCGACGGTGATCCGCTCGTAGGGTTCGTGCACATCGCCGCCGACCTCGTGGAGGATTACCTCCGGGCGGCTGACCTGCATCTCGAACCCCTCGCGGCGCATCTGCTCGATCAGGATCGCGAGCTGGAGTTCTCCGCGGCCGCGGACTTCGTACGTGTCGGCCGATTCGGTGGGCGAGTATTCGATGGAGACGTTACCCAGGATCTCCTTGTCCAGCCGATTCTTGATCTGGCGCGTGGTGACGAACTTGCCTTCGCGCCCGGATAGCGGCGACGTGTTGGCGCCGAAGGTCATGTGGAGTGTGGGCGCGTCCACGTCGAGGCGCGGCATGGGCCGCGGATCGGCCGGATCGGTGATCGTGTCGCCGATGGTCACGTCCGCGATGCCCGCAAGGGCGATGATGTCGCCCGGGCCCGCTTCGGGGATGTCCACCTGCTCCATGCCGTGGGCGGTGGTCAGCGTGGTGATAGTGCCGCTCAGGGTGACGGTACGGCCGGGCTCGATCTTGCCGGACGTGTCTTCGGGCTCTTCGCGGACGATGACCACCCGCTGCCCGAGCTTGATTGTGCCGTTCCAGACGCGCCCGATGGCCATGCGGCCCACGTACTCGCTCGCGGAGAGGTTCGTAACGAGCAGCTGGAGGGGGTGGCCGGGTGTGTAGGTCGGCGCCGGCGTGTGCTCCACCATCAGCTCGAAGAGAGGACGCAGGCTCGTGCCGGGGACGTCCAGGTCAAGCGTGGCGGTGCCGGTCTTGGCGTTGGTGTATACGACCGGGAAGTCGATCTGCTTTCCGTCCGCGCCGAGATCCATGAAGAGCTCGTACACGGCATCGAGGACTTCCGGCGCACGCGCGTCGCCGCGATCGATCTTGTTGATCACCACCACGACGGGGAGGCGGTGCGACATGGCCTTCTGCAGGACGTAACGGGTCTGCGGGAGCGGCCCTTCGGCCGCGTCCACGAGCAGCAGGACCGAGTCGACCATGTTGAGGCTGCGTTCGACCTCGCCGCCGAAGTCGNNGGCCGGGGGTGTCGACGATGTTGAGGCGTACGCCATCGAAGTCCACCGAGGTCTGCTTGGCGAGAATGGTGATGCCCTTCTCGCGCTCGAGGTCGTTTGAGTCCATGACGCGTTCCACCACGACCTGGTTGGCGCGGAACGCGCCGGACTGGCGCAGCATCGCGTCTACGAGGGTGGTCTTGCCGTGGTCGACATGGGCGACGATGGCAATGTTGCGGATGTCGTTGCGAACGGTATCGCCGGACTGGCGCGACGCATCGATGGGCATGGTTGGGCTGTGCGAATCACTCATGGGCACGCCTATTCTCGCACAGTCGTCCACGAAGGGCTCCGGAGGACTCAAGGAGGGGCCGGAGGTCGGCGCCGCGCGGCATCCTGACAGATTCCCATGCGCGGAACGTTATGAGGCCTACCGTGTTGCCTCATCCGCGAGGTATCTCCGATATTCGCCGAATTCCATCCCGGAGTGCCGATATCGACGTGAAACCCGCCGCCAACCGCTCTAGGCTGCCTATTTTGCCGGCGGTGAGTTCCGTGGAACGGCCTGTACCGCTCGTTGCGTTCTGTGGATGAACATCTGTCATGGTCGGCCGGGTCGGCCACGCGAAACCTGGTGTAACTCGCCGAAGTCCGGCCGGCGACTCGGCGCGACCGGGCCGGCCACGCTATCGGACAAGGTCGGCGCCGTCCTCGATCCCAACGACCGATCTATACGACCGGGTCGCGGTGGGCCGCCTCATCGAGGTCTCCAACATCGCTTCGGTCAGGTACCGCCCGTCGCCAGCCCGATTACGAGCCCTACCGCGCCCAAAATGGCAATCGCGACGCCTATCAGGATGCCAATTGTCAGCGAAACCTTCAGCCAAGGAACTAACTCTGCTATCCCTTCTGGCGTCACCTGTTCGCGACGCGACTTCAAGACGGCTGCGGCTGGGCTGTTCAGGTACCGGTCACTGCGCCGTGCCAACACAAACAGGGTAGTCATCACAGCGCCCAAAGCCGTACCGGCCAAGTCATTTACGATTGAGTTCATTGCATCACCAACTGGACCCCGGGAAACGCCAGGGTGTCGGCAGCCCGCTCGTGACGGAGGCCACGGTGATGCCATAGGCATCGTAGGCNNGAGGAGATAGCCGTAGGCGGCACCTGCGCCAGTGGCGACTCGGCTGCCTGTCGCGTCTATGGCGCTCCTGGTGGTGACCCCGTTGGCGCTGATGGAGACGACTGTGTTGCCGGCCCCTAGGTAGCTGTATGTCTGAGTCGGAGACCCAAGTGACGGTCTGGCTCGCCCCGGTCTACTGCAACGCACCGGAGCGTGCCTTCGAACTTCCCGCACCCGGCGATACACTCCCGCCAGGAGGTCCACATGACCGTTGCTGCCATCGTTCTTGCACCGGACGCCGCGGGCGCACTCGCCGACGCGGACGGCGAGCCGGCCATCAGGCGAGTTGCCCACGCCGCGTGGTCCGGCGGGGCGCTGCCGGTTGTAATCGTGGCCGCGGACGCGGACGGCGCGATTGCCGCCGCCGTGGCCGGACTGCCGGTCATGCTCATCGACCCGGGCACCGAGCCGCGCGGCATCGCCTGGTTCGTTGCCGGGCAGCGCGCCGCGCACGCCCAGGTCAGCGAGACGACCGCCGGCCTGCTGTGGCCGTTCCGGCACGCCTGGGTGGATCCCGAGACTGTCACGTCGCTCGTGGAAGCGCACGGCGCGGCTCCGGAGAGCATCCTGCGACCGGTCTACGCGGGCCGGCCGGGACTGCCCGTGCTGATACCCTCCGCCTTCACGGAACGGCTCGCGACACGACCCGATCTGCACGGCACCGAAGCGGTGGAGTGGCTCGTGGCAGAGGGCTCGCCGCACCTCGAGCAGGAGCTTGGCGACCCCGGCATCGTCCACGACATGGAGACTCCCCGAGCGAGCCTGCCTGAGTACCAGGCCCCGCCGCACGCGGCCGCCGGACCGACTCCGGACTGGAACGCCGACCTTGCCGCGCACGCCCAGCGATCGGGCGAGGCGGGCTGAACTCTAGCTCTTCGGCGTGGGCGACGGGCTGGGCTCCGGACTCCCGATAACCACCGGCAGCCCCACATCCCGGAAGGTGTACGTGACCTCGATGTCCAGGAGTTTCGCGCCGCTCGTGGCCGAAGTCGTGGCCGCGTAGTGGGCTGAGACCGGCGTGCCGTCCATGGTGACCCACAGGTCAAGGACCTTGTCCTCGGCCGCGAGACCGGCACCGGAGACGTCCATGATCGCCATCCGGTTCATGTCGGGCTGCCACCAGGCCGTGCTCTGCAGGTGCATCTGCGTGATGCCGTTGCGGTTCTCCTGCCCGATGACCTGGATCATGTTGGGGCTCGTGAGGTTGAACATCGGCGCAAAGACCAGGAACGAGGGCATCGCCTGCTCCACAGCCCATTTCCCGTTGGGCAGAATCCGGCCGTAGGTTGTGCCCTCGACGTACCTGATCTCCTTGGAGACGCCGTTGTGCTTGTAGATCCCGGACTCATCCCTGCCCGAGATGTTGCCGTCGAAACCCGCCGTGTAGACAACGGCTGCCCCGTTGACGCGGGCGTCGAGCGCCAGACGGCTATCGACTGTGAAATGAGCGCTCAGACTGGGGTCGTTCAGCTGCGCCAGCGTATCGGTGATGCTCGGCGGCAGAGTGGGCGCGGCCGAGGGTGAGGCGGTGATGGGCACGACCACCTGAGGACGCTCGGTTGGGCCGGGACTGAACGCGCCCAGGGTTACGAGAATGACGCCGACCATGGCCACGGCGATCAGAGCCACGCCCCCGCCGAGCATCAGACCGGTTCTCGAACTGCGGCGTGCCGGCGCAGACATGTTCATCTCGACCGGGGCGATGAACTCCGTGTTCGAGTAGCGGTCCACGAACGAGTCCGGAGGAGGAGGCGGCGCAACGACGCGCGGTTGATACGGCGTTCCGCACTTGGGGCACGGCCCAAGGTTGGCGTCGAAGACCGTATGACATCGCACGCAGCGAACCATGTTCTCGCGGTCCATCTCGCGCCTCGTCCCTCCGAGTGCCCCAACTATTCCGCTGTGTTCGAGGGCCCAGCCGGTTCCAGGCCCACAAAACGCAATCCGAGTTCAGAGTACTGCGCCGGATCGGGTTCCGACGGAGCTTCCAGCATCAAGTCGGTCCCCGATTGCGTCTTTGGGAAGGCCATCACCTCGCGAATGTTCGTCTGGCCGGCGAAGAGGGCCGTCCATCTGTCGATTCCCATCGCGATTCCGCCGTGCGGCGGTGCGCCGTAGTCGAACGCCTCCAGGATCCCGCCGAACAGATCGTGCATCTTCTCGCGTGAGTAACCCTGAAGGGCGAAGCTGCGTTCCAGCAATTCGCGCTTGTGGATCCGCACCGAGCCGCCGCCGAGTTCCCAGCCGTTGAGCGCCACGTCGTACTGCATGGCACGAGCCCGACCTGCCGGATCTTCGTGGCTGACCTTGTAGGGATCGCCCGAGGCGGTTGTCAGCAGCTTCTCGTCCTCGGGGACGACGCCGCTGAAAGGATTGTGCGTGGCGTCCCAGCGCTTGCCCTCGGCGTCCCACATGTACATCGGGAAGTGGAAGACCCAGCAGTACGCGAGGACGTTGGGATCCGCCAGGCCAAGGCGCAGACCCAGATCCTGTCGCAGACGGCCGAGCACGTCGGCAACGACCTCATGATTCGCGTCGGCGACGATGAGGATCAGGTCGCCGGGCTTGCCCGCCGCTGCCTTGACGATCGCCGCGATCCGTTCCTCGCCGAGGAACTTCGCGATCGGCGACTGGCCCGCTCCGGCGGCGTCCACCGAGACGTGCGCGAGGCCCTTTGCGCCGTACCGGCGGGCGAACTGCACAAGCTCGTCGATGTGCGAGCGGCTCGAGTCGCCCAAGCCCGGGGCCGCAACGGCCTTGATGCGTCCGCCGGCGGCAAGCACCTCATCGAAGACGCGGAACCCGGTCGGCGCCTCTCCGGGGGCGGCAAGCGCCAGCAACGCCGGCGCCAGGTCGACCAGCTCCATCGCGAACCGGATGTCCGGCTTGTCCGAGCCG
>PMBG01000188.1 GCA_003153755.1 Chloroflexota bacterium
GGCCTGGTACTGCCCGGACGGCCACGCGACGGTCTCCGCCGACCCGGCCGGTCCGTCCGCCTGCGAAGTGTGTGCTCGTCCAGCCTCGGACCTCCAGCAGGACGACGACATCTTCGACACCTGGTTCAGTTCGGGTCTGTGGCCGTTTTCGACGCTCGGCTGGCCTGACAAGACGGCCGACATGGAGCGTTTCTACCCCGGCTCCGTGATGGAGACCGCCTACGACATCATCTTCTTCTGGGTTGCGCGGATGATGATGATGGGCATCCATCTGACCGGGCAGCCGCCATTCCACACGGTGTATCTGTCCGGTCTGATCCGGGATCCGTACGGCCAGAAGATGTCCAAGACCAAGGGCAACTCGGTCGATCCGCTGGAGACAATCGAGACCGTCGGCGCGGACGCCCTCCGCTTCGCTCTGGTCAACGGGACGGCGCCGGGCAACGACTCGCGACTGGGCGCAGAGAAGCTCGACAACGCCCGCAACTTCACCAACAAGTTGTGGAACGCGGCCCGGTTCGTGCTCGGTGCAAGGCCGGCTTCGATCCCGGCCGATGCCGTCCGGCGCCCGGCCGATTGGGAGAGCAGCGGCCCCGCCGATCGGTGGATTCTGTCGCGCTCGGCCGCAACCATCGTGGCCGTGGACGAGGCCATGCGCCAGTACGCGTTCGGCGACGCCACGCAGCTGCTGTACGAGGCCATCTGGAACGAGTACTGCGACTGGGCGGTGGAACTCGCCAAGACCAGGCTCGCCGACGAAACGCTGACGCAGGCAGAGCGCGAGACCACCTGGTGGACCCTCGTGGACGTACTCGACTGCTACCTGCGGCTGCTGCACCCGTTCATGCCGTTTGTGACCGAAACGATCTGGGCGCGGCTGCCGCACCTCCCCGGCGACCCCGCAATGTTGATCGTCGCGGACTGGCCGGCGGTGGTCGAGGCTCGGCTGGGTGCGTCCGTTGAAGCGGAAGTGGCATCGTTGATCGAGCTCGTCAGCGCGGTCCGGAACGCCCGGGCGGAGGCCCGAATCGAGCCCGCGGCGTGGCTGCCGGTCGCCGTCCACGTGCCCGAGAATCTGGCCGCCACCTTCGAGCAACTCCGCCCGGCGGTCGAGCGTCTGGCGCGCGCAAAGCCACTCACCCGCGTGCCGAACCTGGCCGCACTGCGCGATGGGGCAGAAGGCGGACTATCGGTCATCGTCGGTGACATCGAAGCGATGGTCCTGCCCGCCGCAAAGGACGAAGCACAGGGCGAACGGGATCGCGCCCGCCTGGAGCGCGAGTTGACAGAAGCGACGTCGATGCTCGACGCTGCTCGAGCAAGGCTTGCCAACGAGGCCTTCATCTCGAAGGCGCCGCCACCCGTCGTCGAGGGCGCCCGTGCCCGGGAAGCGGAACTGGCCGAACTTGTGGGAAAGCTGAAGCAGCGACTGGGGTAGGGTTCGCGCACACGATTCGTGCGGCACCCGATCGGCTGGGCCGGTACGGCGACCGTACCGGGACGGCTGTTTCGCAGCCGCTGCTAGGATACGTCTGGGTCTGATTCCAGCTTCATGGAGGGACTGTGCCGCTGTTCGGCAAGACCCGCCGCGCGGGTCAGGAAACACAACAGGAAACGTCGGCTCCAACCGAAGACGTGAGCGCCCAGGAATACTCGCTGAAGCTTTCGTACTCAGCGAAGAGTTCTGAGTCCGTCCGGCTCAGGGGCGGACCGGATTGGGCCGAGCGACTGCACGGCATGCTGGCGGGCTTCATCGGGCCGGAGTTCGAGTCCGAGATGGTGGAGCCTCTGCCGGTCGAGATGGGCGGCGCCACGCCGTTCATCGCGCGCCTGCCCGGCAGCGCGCTCTGGCTGCAGTACCACCACGCCCGTTCGCCGATTACCCGCCACACCCTCGTCGTGTTCGACATGGTCGACGCCGTGGATCTCATCTACGAGACGCTCGTTTGCGGCCTGCT
The DNA here is from genome assembly GCA_003153755.1 of Chloroflexota bacterium. Taxonomy (GTDB): domain Bacteria; phylum Chloroflexota; class Limnocylindria; order Limnocylindrales; family CSP1-4; genus Fen-1039. The sequence continues at coordinate 1,959 of PMBG01000188.1, forward strand.
CGACGGCGAGCTCGACACGATGGGGTATCCGGAATACAACGCGATCGTGGGTGGCGTCGCCTCCCACTGGGACGAGATCACCGGCGACCTGATCGTCCGCGCCGTCGTCGGCTGGGGCGGGAAGGGTACGCGTGGCGACACGGACCGCAACGCTGCTCGGATCCTGGGCGGCCTCTTCAACAACATCGTCGGAGACAATCAAGCGGTCGGCTCCGTCACCGTAGATCGGCCTGTGGCCGTGTACGGCCAGGGAGGCCCCGTCTGCGCGCATTGCGGCTTCAATTCCGGGCACGAGCGGGCTTTGTACTGCCCCAAGTGCGGAATGAGGATGCGCGGCTAGCTCGCTGGAGGAATTCGTGCCGTTCTACGACTATGTTTGTTCGGCCTGCGGGCATGAAGTGGAGGTCATGCATTCCGTCCACGCTACCGGCCCGTCTGTATGCCCCAACTGCGGCGGGGACATGAGGAAGGCGCTCGTCGCGCCGGCCGTCCACTTCAAGGGCAGCGGCTGGGCCCGCAAGGAACGCTCCGGCGCGGCAAAGCCCGATAAGGGCACGTCCAAGACGCCGTCGTCCGACTCGGGCGACAAAGCGCCGGCAGGCACCGACTCGCAGCCGGAGGCAGGCTCCAAGCCCGAGTCTGCCGCACCCTCGGAGTCGACGCCAACACCGTCGGTTTCGTAGATCGGCCAGGCCAGGAGGTCGCCACGTCCACCTCGCATCTCGGCCCGCCTCCCGAAGCCGATCTGGCCGGTGAGCCGCGGTTGTTGCTCAGGTGGAACGTCCTGCCGATCTGGTTCGGCCTCCTCCTTCTGGCGGCCGCGGACACCTTCCTGCCCTGGGTAGTGGCCGACGGGGACACCATCGTAGACGGGCACAACGCCGTGGACGGGCTCCTGACAGTTCTGTTCACCGTAGGTGTCCTGTTCTTCGCGGTGTCGCGATGGGCCCGCGACGGCGAGTCACTCCTCGTGAAGCTGGTTCCGGGCCTGCTAGCCCTTGCCACGGCAGCCTCCACGATCGAGGGCGCGCGTTTCGCCAACGACCTCCTGAACATCCAGCTCCACGATCATGGCAACGGCCACTTCGAGATCGGCATGTTCGTGGAGATCCTCGGCGGCTGTCTGGT
>PMBG01000076.1 GCA_003153755.1 Chloroflexota bacterium
CTCTTCGCCGTCGAGAAGGACGCGACGGGGACGGCCCGCGCGCGAACCCTGGCGTACGCTCGCGGCATCGGCGCGACCCGCGCAGGCGTCCTCGAGACCACGTTCAAGGAAGAAACCGAAACCGACCTCTTCGGCGAGCAGGCCGTCCTGTGCGGCGGCGTGTCAGAGCTGATCCGCAACGGCTTCGAGACGCTCGTTGCCGCCGGCTACCAGCCGGAGCTGGCCTACTTCGAGGTCATGCACGAGCTCAAGCTCATCGTCGACCTGTTCTACCGCGGCGGCATGAACTACATGAGGTTCTCCGTCAGTGACACGGCCGAGTACGGCGACTACGTCTCCGGACGGCGCGTCGTCGGTCCGGAGTCCCGCAAGGCGATGGAGCAGGTCCTCAAGGAGATCCAGGACGGCACCTTCGCGGCCGCGTGGATCGCCGAGAACGAGGCCGGCCAGCCCAACTTCAAGAAGATGCGGGAAGCCGGTCGCGACCATCAGATCGAGAAGGTCGGCGCCAGGCTTCGCAAGGCCATGCCTTTCCTTCACCCGGTCGAGGTCGTGGACGGCCAGCCTCAAGCCTCCGCGGACTGAGTTCCTTCACATCGGTCGCGGCGGCGCAGGCGCAACTGATCGCCGCCGCGGCCGAACAGCTGAGATCGTGAGACGAGACCAATGAGCGAGAACCCTCCGGTAGACGCCAAAGGCCAGACCTACAACCTCGTGCTGGTGCCCGGCGACGGCATTGGGCCCGAGGTGATTGCGGCTGGACGTCGAGTCCTCGACGCCGCGGGTCACATCTTTGGCTTCGGCATCGACTGGACGGAGATTCTCGTGGGTGGCGTCGCCATCGACGCCTACGGCACCGGCGTCCGCGACGAGGACCTGGACAAGATGGCCGCGTCGGACGCGGTCTACTTCGGCGCCATCGGGGATCCGCGCTTCAGCGACCCGAAGGCCAAGGTTCGGCCGGAGCAGGCGCTCCTGCGCATCCGGAAGGATCTGGCGCTCTACGCGAACCTGCGTCCGGTCACGGTCCAGCCGATCCTTGCCGCCAGCTCGCCGGTTCGCGAGTCGCTGGTCAAGGACGTGGACCTGATGATCGTGCGCGAGCTCACCGGCGGCCTCTACTTCGGCAAGCCGTCCGAGACGCGCGTCACGCCCAACGGCCGTGAGGTGGTCGACACGCTCTTCTATACCGAGCACGAGATTCGCCGCGTGGTGAAGCTCGGGTTCGAGCTGGCGCGCGGCCGGCGCAAGAAGCTCACAAGCGTCGACAAGGCGAACGTCCTCGAATCGAGCCGCCTGTGGCGCACCGTGGTCGAGGAGGTCAAGCCCGAATATCCGGACGTGGAGCTCGAGCACCGGCTGGTGGACGCGTGCGCGATGTCGCTCGTCACGAAGCCTGCCCAGTTCGACGTGATGGTCATGGAGAACCTCTTCGGCGACATCCTCTCCGACGAGGCCAGCGTGCTGGCGGGCTCGCTCGGCATGCTGCCGTCCGCGTCCCTCGGTGAGCGCCGGACCAGCCACGGCCTGTTCGGCCTGTACGAACCGATCCACGGATCCGCCCCGGACATCGCCGGCATGGACATCGCGAACCCGCTCGCGACGATCCTGTCGGGCGCGATGCTGATGCGCTGGTCGCTGGGCCGGACCGACGTGGCCGAGGCCATCGAGGCGGCCGTGACGGTCGCTCTCGACGCCGGATACCGCACGCCGGATCTGGTAGCGGCCGTCGGCGAGGAGCCGGGTACGAAGAAGGTAGGAACGCAGGCAATGGGTGATGCAGTTGTTGCGGCCCTGAGCCACGAACGTGTCGCCGCCGAAGGCGGCGAGCGGGCGGGCACACTGACCGGCGGTCGGCGATGAGCCCGCACATGGGCGATGCCGTCGTTGCGGCTTTGAGCCACGGACAAGTCCTCGCCGCAGGCGAGGAAAGGGCGGCCGCACGGGCCGGCGGTTCACGATGAGGCCGCACGGCGATGCCGTTGTTACGGCTTTGAGCCACGAACGTGTCGCCGCCGAAGGCGGCGGGCGGGCGGGCACACTGACCGGCGGTCGGCGATGAGCCCGCACATGGGTGATGCCGTTCTGGCGGCCCTTGGCGCGGGCGTGCCCGCGGGAGCCCGAACATGAGCAGCAGGGTCACGCTCTACGACACGACACTTCGCGACGGCACTCAGCGCGAGGGCCTGATCGTCTCGCTCGCGGACAAGATCAAGATCGCCAAGCGGCTCGACGACTTCGGCTTCGAATACATCGAAGGCGGCTGGCCGGGCTCAAACCCCAAGGACGTGGACTTCTTCGAGGCCGCCAAGACGCTTCCGTGGAAGAACGCGAAGATCGCCGCGTTCGCCGCCACGCGCCATCGCGCCAACCGCGCGGAGGCGGATCCGAGCCTGATGGCACTCGTCGCGGCGCAGACGCCGGTCGTCACGATCTTCGGCAAGAGCTGGCTGCTCCACGTCAGGACCGTCCTGGGCGCCACGCCCGAAGAGAACCTGGCGATGATCGCCGATTCGATCGCGTTCGCCGGCAGTGGCCGCGAGGCCATTTACGACGCCGAACACTACTTCGACGGCTACAAGGATGACCCGGCCTACGCTCTGGCCACGCTCCGCGCTGCCCGTGACGCCGGCGCCACCACGCTGGCGTTGTGCGACACCAACGGCGGCACGCTCACGGACGAGCTGGTCGAGATCCTGCGCACGAGCATTGCCGCGCTGGCGACGGACCACGCCGGCGCCCGCGACGTCGTGTGGGGTATCCACTGCCACAACGACTCGGAGCTGGCCGTGGCCAACTCACTTGCCGCGGTGGCAAACGGCGTGCGCCATGTCCAGGGCACCATCAACGGATACGGCGAACGTTGCGGCAACGCCAACCTCGTCAGCATCCTCGCGGATCTCGAGTTGAAGACGCCGTACGAGCCAGTGCCGTCCGGCCGCCTCGCCGAGCTCACCGAGATGTCCCGCTATGTTGCCGAGATCGTCAACATCGCCCCGGACGACCATCAGCCGTATGTGGGCCGTTCGGCGTTCGCACATAAAGGCGGCGTCCACGGCGCTGCGGTTGCCCGCGCGGAACGCTCCTACCAGCACATCGATCCCGCCGCCGTGGGCAACGTCATGCGCCTGGTGGTAAGCGAGCTCGGCGGCAAGGCCAACACGCAGATCCGCGCCGAACAACTCGGCCAGGCGATGGACGGGGTCGATCCCAAGGTCCTGAGCCAGGTTATCAAGCAGCTCGAGGCCGAAGGCATGGCGTTCGAAGGCGCCGAGGCGTCGTTCGAGCTTCTGGTCAGGCGCCACAAGGATGGCTACGAAAGCCCGTTCACGCTTTGCGATTACACCGTCCTGATCGAACAGCGCGGCGGCGTGGAGCAGCTGGCAGTGGCCACGGTCAAGGTGGAAGTGGCGGGCGAAGTGCTCCACACGGCCGCCGACGGCAACGGCCCGGTCAACGC
>PMBG01000136.1 GCA_003153755.1 Chloroflexota bacterium
GCGGTTTGGACATGGCGGGCATTCTACCAGCCGGAGCGGCCCGCTCTCCGATACCACGCGGCGCAACTCGCCTCGCCGCGGGATGAGGTCGCGGCCCGGTTCCGGACAATGGGTTCCGTACGCTGAGGAGCCTGCCACCATGTGCTTCGATCTGGACAGCAGTCCGCCAATTCCATCGCTTGCCGGCGCAGCCGTTTCGCGCGACGCGCTCAAACTGAAGGCGTCCGACGGCAACACCTTCCGTGCATTCCACGCCAGTCCCGGCGAACGTACCGGCGCGGCCATCGTCATCCTGCCCGACGTCCGGGGCCTGCACCACTACTACGAGGAGCTGGCGGTCCGTTTCGCCGAGATCGGCGTCGAGGCGCTGGCGATCGACTACTTCGGCCGGACCGCCGGGACGGGCGAACGCGGCGACGACTTCGACTACGGCCCTCACGTTGGGCAGACGACCTGGGCCGGTCTCTCGGCCGACATCGCGGCCGCCGCCGCGCACCTTCGCAGCGGGGCCGAGGCTCCCACTCGGGTCTTCACGATCGGGTTCTGCATGGGCGGCCGCGTCTCGTTCGACTCGGCCGCGCTCAAGCTCGGGCTGGCCGGCGTCATCGGCTTCTACGGCTTTCCCGGCGGTCCCGCCCGCAACGACACTCCCGCCCCGACCGACATCGTGGGCGAGTTCGAATGCCCGGTACTGGGCATCTTCGGCGGGGCCGACGCGGCAATCCCCATCGACGTCATCGGCAACTTCCGGAACGCGCTCGGCGCGGCCCGCATCGAGCACGAGATCGTCGTGGAGCCGGACGCGCCGCACAGCTTCTTCGACCGGAAGCAGTCCGACTTCCAGGTCCAGTCCGACGACGCCTGGGGCCGCGTAACGCACTTCCTGCGCCACCACTGAGCCGCCCGACATCTCCGGGCATCGGATCGCGCCGCGATGCGAGACGGGTCACACCGTCGTGTGCGACCATTCCCGGGCGCAGGCCGTACCGGCGAGGGATCGCGCCGCCACCGGAGGAAGAACGATGTTCATTCGAAACGAGCGGCAAGACAAGGGCAAGTTCGACTTGCGGTTGGACGGCGAGATGGTGGGCGACAAGTCGGCGGAAGACGGGGAACTCGTCGAGGACGAAGTGCTCGAAGACGAGCCCGAGGACATGGACGCGGACCTGGAGTCCCAGGCCGCCGACTACATGGCCGACAACGACGTGTGGATGTACGGGCCCAATGCCGGTGCCGTTCTCGAGATCCTCGACACGCTCGAGGACGTAGTCCCGGCGGACGCGCGGCTGTTCGCCGAGTGCTGGCTCGAAATCCCCAAGTCGGATCGGGACCAGGCGCGCAAGGCCTCCCGAAAACTTGCCGAGAACGACGAAGACCTGTACCGCTACCTCCAGCTGGCCCGCGAAGGAGTGGCAACGTGGCTCGCGGTGAAGTCGGCATATCCCGAATACGTGAGCGCCGAGCCCAACTGGGGCCGCATCTCCACGCAGACCGGCGAGGCCGCACTGGACGCGGTCACGGCCGTGATCCTCGAAGGGAAGCTGTCGGAGGAGAACTACGAGGCGTTGCTCGAGCCGTGGTCCGAGGCTAGCGCTGAGCTCGACGCCGCTCGCGAGGCCGCCGCGCTGGAAGGCCCCGAGGACGAGGATCTCGAGGATGAGGATGCCGAAGAGGCCGAAGACGAGCAGGAAGGCGAGTTCGGCCCCAACTCGACCCTCGTGTCCGACTTCATCACCCGCCTCTGGCTGCTGACGCCCGAACAGGTCGGGCGGCTCGTGGGCAGCTGGCAGAACACCTCTCGCGACGAACTCAAGGTCGCCCACGAGAATCTCCGAACACTGATCGAGGAAGACTCCGAGTACCGCGATCAGGTCCGCGCCGCGCAGGAGAAGCTCAGCGAGTGGCTGAACGCGTCGAGGTTCTCCGAGCAGACCGGCTTCCTCGGCGCCACGGGTGTCGGCGACACGCGCAAGATGGCCGGCCCCACCCTGGCGGACGCCGTTGCCGCGCTGGTTCTCGGCGATCTGATGGACCGGCCCGACGCCGAGGTCCTGTACGGGCCGTGGTTCCACCTCGTCGGCGCGCCGCCGCTCCCCGATCCGGCACCCGAGGACGACGGCAAGCACGCCAAGGCAAAGGCGCCCGCCAAATCGGCGGCCAAGTCGGCGGCCAAGCCTGCACCGAAGTCGGCCAAGCAAGCGGCTCCGGCCAAGCCGGCGGCTCCGGCCAAGTCGGCGGCCAAGCCTGCACCGAAGTCGACCTCCAAGTCCCCGGCTCAGGCCCCCGCGGCCGCTAAGAAACCAAAGGGAATCAAGAAGTAGGCGCGGGTTCCACCGCGAATCTCACACGGAGAGGCTGATGTTCAGTCGCGGCAAGAAAGAGAAGAAGAAGCCCGTCGCCAACCGACTCAGCACCGAGGCGGAGCCGAACTCACTCAGCTGGGTAGCCGCAGATGCGGACGCCGCAACGGAGGCTGCCGAAGAAGAGTTCGAGGAAGAGCTCGAGGACGAAGAGGGCGAAGAGGACGAGGAAGCCGACGACGGCCTCACCGACGAGGAGCGCGAGGCAGCCCTTCAGGCCGAACTGGCGCGCCAGGCCGAGGAATTCGGGCTCACAAAGCTCGACGCAACCGATCTCTACGGCCCCAACGGGGAGGACGTGGAATCCGTCATCGAGGGGCTCAAGACGATCGGCATCGACCGGGCCATCCGGCTGGCCGACGCGTGGGAGACGGCGGACTCGCCGCAACGCGACCTGATCCAGGGCATCGTGCAGCGTCAGAGCAAGCGCGAGAAGTACAGGGCAGACATCTACCAGGCCGACTCGGCCGTGGAGTCATGGTTGCTCGCCCAGGAGACAAGCGACTACGCCTCGGACTGGGCCGGCGAGGAGTTGACACTCCGCGTAGTGGGGCTCGCCGCACGCGACGCCGTCCACGCGCTGATCCTGGACGAGCAGCTCGACGACGCGGACTTCGACACGCTCTACGGACCGTGGTACGAGGTCATGGATGCGGCGCCCGGTGCCGACGAGGCCGCGGATACGGAAGAGGCCGACGGGGCCCACGAGGCCGACGGGGCCCACGAGGCCGACGGCGAGCACGAGACCGAAGACGAGGACGTGGCCGGAGAGGACGACGGTCCATACGGCCCTAACTCAGGGCTCGTCGACGACCTGCTGGCGCGGCTCCGCGGCACGACGCAGGAAGGACTCAACAACATCGAGAAGGTCTGGGCGGCGGCCGATCGACAGGCACTGAAGGACGCGCACAAGGACCTCGATCAGGCCGTCAAGGAAGAGCGCGACTGGCGCGACCAGGTCCGGCTCGCCCAGGATCAGATCGTGGAGTGGGCCTCGATGCGTCCCTCGCGGCAGCCCGTCGTACCGGCGCTCGCCGACTGCGTAGCCGCCCTCGTGATGGCCGACGTGCTGGAGCCCGAGAATGTGGAGCTGCTCTACAAGCCGTGGGCGGACATCGTAGGGACGCCCGCGCTGCCGGCGTTCGAGGCGGAAGCCGAGTAGGCCGCTATTCGGAGTCCGCGGTCAGGTCGCCTCTCAGAAGATCGAGCAGCAAACCGTCATGCCAGGTGCCGTCTGCGCCGCGTTCGTAGTTGCGCATGACGCCCACTCGTCTGAAGCCGACGCGTTCATACACGCGCACGGCGCGCTCATTGGCGAGCGCCGGGTCGATGGTCAGGCGGTGATGCCCTCGCTCCTCGAGTAGATACCGAGCCATGGCCCGGATCGCGTCGCGTCCAAAGCCCCGGCCCTGGTGCGCGGTGTCGAGGAAGATGTCCAGCGATGCGTGGCGATAGTCGGGCTCGTTCTCCTCGCCGAACTGGATCGCGCCCACTACCGTACCGTCGACTTCGATGGCGTAGACGATGTCGCCCTCGTCGTACAGATCGTCGGCCGCTCCGTCGGGTCCACGCGGCGCCCACCAACGGGCCACACCGGGTTCGGCGAGGATGTCGCGCAGGCGCGGCCGGTCGCTTGGGCTCAGCCGGCGCAGCACTAGGCGCTCACCCGGGATGTCGGCGGGAGGCGCGGGCGGGTGGGCGGGCTTCATCAGGCAATCGTAGATGGGGCAGGTGGCGCGCCCTGCCGCCGGACCACCATCGGATCACTGGCCGCCACCGCACCGCGCGGGAGCCGGACCGGGCCTCGGGCCGCCCGCCGTACGGGGCACGCGGCGTCCGTGCGACGCAGGTCCGGCAGACGCCCGCACGACCGGGCACGCGTCGGCCGTTTCTGCGAGACTCGCGTCCATGAAGCAATCGATCGTGACGCTGGACATGGAGGGCGTTCTCACGCCCGAAATCTGGATCGCCGTCGCCGAGAAGACGGGCATCCCGGAGCTGCGCCGGACCACGCGCGACGAGCCCGACTACGACAAGCTGATGCGCGGCCGCCTTGCGTTGCTCGACGAGCATGGCCTCAAGCTGTCCGACATCCAGGACGTGATCGGGACGCTGAGCCCGCTGCCCGGCGGCAAGGAGTTCCTCGACGAGCTTCGATCGTTCGTGCAGGTCGTGATCCTGTCCGACACNNTTTGAGCAGTTCGCCACTCCCCTGCTCCGCAAGCTCAACTTCCCCACGCTGCTGTGCCACCGGCTGATCGTCGAGGATGACCACATCACCGGCTATAAGCTGCGTATCCGCGAGCAGAAGCGCGAGGCAGTGGCGGCGTTCAAGCGGATGAACTACAACGTGATCGCCGGCGGTGATTCGTTCAACGACACGGCGATGCTCCTGGAGGCCGACACGGGCATCCTCTTCCATGCCCCGGCGAACGTGAAGGAGCAGTTCGGCCAGCTACCCGCGGTTGACGAGTACGCGGACTTCATGGCGCTGATTCGCGCGGCGATGTAGGCGGAGCCGCGGGCCGGGGCCTGGCGGCGGCGCTCGGGGAGATGCGGCCGGCTACCTGCGTGGCGGCGGCGCTCGGGGAGATGCGGCCGGCGACTCTGCCAAACGTGCACCCGGAGGACGCTATCCGCCTCACCGGCCGAACAACATGACAGATGCCACCCCGGGGAACGCTACGACCGGTGCGTCGAGTCCCGACTTCCGGATCGCAGCCGCGAGCGACCGCGCAACGCGGCCGGCGCCGCGAATCATGCGCTTGCGGACGCTCGACGGCCGAATCGCCGCCTGCGTCGTGGCAGGAAAGGACGCCCGTCTCGCGTAACGTCCCCGGTATGGGCATCTGTCATGAACGGGTGGCCCTTTGTGGCCGAGGCGCGGCGCGGGCATCGGCCCGCGCGCCCCGCCCCGCGCCTCTACCAGCCGAGGGCCTTCATCACCGCCGCCGTCGTGGTCGCCGCCTCGATTATCGAGTCGGGGCGCGCGAAGACCTTCTCGGCTCGTTCCGGATCCTTGAGGCCGTGGCCCGTCAGCACGCAGACCACCGTCGCGTCCGAGGGCACGCGCCCAAGACCCGCCATCTTGATGATGCCGGCCACGCTGGCCGCCGAGGCGGGCTCGCAGAAGACGCCCTGAGTGGAGGCAAGCTCGGCATACGCGGCGAGGATCTCGTCGTCGGTGACCATGTCGATCAGCCCGCCGGACTCGTCGCGCGCCGCCTCGGCTCTCTTCCAGCTCGCCGGGTTGCCGATGCGGATGGCCGTGGCGATCGTTTCGGGATGCTCGATCGGATGGCCCATCACGATCGGGGCCGAGCCGGCCGCCTGGAAACCGTACATCTTCGGCTTGACGGTGATCCGTCCGGCCGCCTGGTATCGATTGAAACCGAGCCAGTAGGCGCTGATGTTGCCTGCATTGCCGACGGGGAGCGCGAGAATGTCCGGCGCCCGGCCGAGGTCGTCGCAGACCTCGTAAGCGGCCGTCGTCTGGCCTTCGATCCGGTTTGGATTGAGGTGGTTCACGAGCGTGACAGGATGATCCTTCTGCTCGGCCATCTCCCGGACCACGGTCAAGGCGTCGTCGAAGTTGCCGTCCACGGCGAGGACCTTCGCGCCGGCAGCGATGCCCTGGATCATCTTGCCGAGCGCGATCTTGCCCTTGGGCAGAACGATGATCACCTCGAGCCCGGCCACAGCGCCGTACGCCGCCGCCGAGGCGGACGTGTTGCCGGTCGAGGCGCAGATCACGGCCTGGTCGCCCTCTTCGACGGCCTTGGAGATGGCCATGACCATCCCCCGGTCCTTGAACGAGCCCGTGGGGTTCATTCCCTCGAACTTGGCGAACAGGTTCGGCACGCCGATCCGCTTCCCGATCCGCTCGAGATGGACCAGCGGCGTGTTTCCCTCGCCGAGCGAGATGATCGGAGTGGCGTCCGTGACGGGAAGGAACTCGCGATAGCGCTCCAGCAGGCGCGGGCGGGCGCCGAGGCGGGCGGCGGGAACGGAAACGTTGGCGGGCGTAGACACGGCGGCTGCTCCGGCTAGGAGGTGAGGATCGGATAGATGGGTACGTCGCGATCGGCGGCGATGAGCGGCTCGATCGCGTCTCGGACGTCGCCCAGCGGCATCGGTCGGGTCTGGATCGCGGTCCAGGTACGGCTTCTGTGGCGCGGAACGGTGCTCGGCGGCGGTCCTGCCACCTCCTCGGCGAGACGGCCGGGGACTTCTTCGGGCAGAACGCCCGGCAGGCAGAGGAACCACGGCCGACGCACGGTGTCCCGATCGTCGCTGAAGGCGACCGAGTCGGCGACCGCGGGCGGCAGGTCTGCCCAGGTCGACAGGCCGCTTCGCACGACTTCGAGGAGATCGGCCAGAACGGCGCTGCTCGTCGCGGGACCGCCGGCACCCGGGCCTTCGAAGCTGACTCGGCCCACCGGGTCTGCATCCACCTCGAGACGGTTCAGGACGCCGTTGGTCCGTCCGAGCGGCGTGTTGGCCGGGACCGCGGACAGGATCACCGAACCCGCCAGATGGAGTTGCGGCTCGGCCGTGCCCGGCATGCTGGCCGTGGCCACAAGCCGAAGCGCCAGGTTGAGAGCCACCGCGCCGGCAATCTCGTTGGCCGTGACGCCGGTGATGCCGGGCTGCCCATCGCCGCGAAGCGAGGGCGGCACCGCAACGACGGAGTCGATCTGCGGCCAGACGCCGAACCCGAGGCGCGTCAGGATGCACAGCTTGTTGGCGGCGTCGTGGCCTTCGACGTCCGCGCTGGGGTCGCGCTCGGCGTAGCCCTGCGCCTGCGCCGCCGCAAGCACTTCCTCGTACGTGCGCTTCGCCTGCATCATCTCGGTGAGGATGAAGTTGGTGCTTCCGTTGACGATGCCGCGCACCCGGCGGATGTGGTTCGCGGCCAGACCGCGGGCGATCGTGTCGAGCACCGGCGTGCCGCCGCAGACGGACGCTTCGTAGCGGAGGGCCACGTTGTTCGCGCGGGCGGTCGCCTCCAGCTCGGCGCCGTGGTGGGCGAGAACGGCCTTGTTGGCGGTCACTACCGGCTTGCCGGCGTTGAGCGCGTTGACGATCAGCGTGCGTGACGGTTCCAGGCCGCCGAGAAGCTCCACGACGATGTCGATGTCGTCGCGCCTTGCGGCCACGAACGCGTCGGGGACGACGAGATCCTTCGGCATGCCCCGATCGATGGCGCCCTGCACGTTCATGTCGGCGATCGCCACAAGCTCGAGCATGCGGCCGCGCGCGGGGCCGATCTGCCGATTGGGATTGCGAAGGAAGCCGCGGGCCACCTCCGCGCCGACGGTGCCCGCGCCGAGGATCGCGACACGGATTGGTCGTTGCTCGGAGGGCATAGGCGAAGTGGGCTGGGGCCAGCGGAGCCGAGATGGCGCCGCCGCCGATGGAGGCCGACGTCGGTGCGTCGTGCCGGAATGGTACCCGAGGCGCCGGGGGTCGTCCCGCGCGGGAANNTTTGCGGACCGGTAGACCGCGAGGAGACGGAGGGGTCAATGGGCGCGCGGGGACTGAGGGATCCCATTTCCAGGCGAGATCTGATCAAGACCGGGCTGCTCGGAGCCGCAGGTCTCACGGCTCTCCCGGCGTTGATCGCGGCCTGCAAGGCGGCCGGGGCCACCCTGACACCGACTGCGCCGCCAACCCCCTCGGTCGCGCCGACACCGACCGTGACACCCATCCCAAAGGATTTCCTCCGGCGCAAGCTCTCCGGGCAACTCAACCTCACAGACGCCCACGTGGCTGCGTTGGCCGGCTTCCCAGACGCGCCCGCAAGGGCCGGAATGGATGCGATCGAAACTGCATTTGAGACCCTCACCGGCCTCAGACCCAACCTCAAGACGAGCGACCCCAGCATTTTCCGTTACAGCACGGCCACCTACCTCGAAGGCGCGCCTGACGACCTCTTCACCTTTTCCCCCGGCTACCGGATGCGATCCTACGTCGAGAAGGGGCTGGTGCTTCCGATCGACGAAGTCTGGGACCTTGTCAAGGGCAACTTCAGCCCCGGTATCGCGGCCGCGGTCACGGGCGACGACGGTCGGGTTTACGGCATCCCGATGGACCACTACCCCTGGGCGATGTTCTATCGCAAGAGCGTCTGGGCCAAGCATGGCTACGAAGTGCCGGCCACCTGGGATCAGCTGCTGGCGCTGTGCAAGCGAATGAAGAGCGACGGCCTTACGCCGATCGCCTTCGGCGATCTCGAGGGNNGTCTTCAATGCCTGGACCAAACTGGTCCCGTACTACACCTCGGGCTTCCAGGGACTGACCTGGCAGCAGGCCTGCCACACCCTCATCGGTGGACAGGCCGGCATGTACCACATTGGCCTCTTCATGACGGACGAGGTCGCTGCGGTCGACAAATCCGTCCTCGACGACATCGACTTCTTNNCTTCTTCGAGTTCCCCTACTTCGGCACCGAGTACGACGCGGAGCGAGCCGTGGAGGCTCCGATGAACATCTGGGCAATGTCCGCCCGATCACCGACGCTCGATTCCGACAGGGACAACGCGCGCGCCTACCTCGAGTTCTGGGCACAGGGCTCCACACAGCTCCTGATGTACAACTCCGAGCCGAGGCTCATCCCCGCGGCTTCGGACCTCGATGTGAGCAAGCTCGATCGTCTCAGCGCGAAATCCTTGCAGCTGGTCGGCCGGGCCCAGCACACCACCAACTACTTCGACCGCGACACCAGGCCTGATTTCGCAGGCGGAAAGACGGCGGGGGACTTCCTGATCAGCCTCCTCATGAATCCCGGTCAGGACGTCGGCGGGCTCCAGGGCAAGATCCAGCGATTCTGGGATGCTCTGCCGCCCTACACCGTGTACTAGCGCCCTGAGTGGTCACCGGCATGCGCTCGATGACCCGGCGCACGCCCATCGAGGCCGGTCCCTGGGCTAAACTCGGACGATGACGACCGACGCATCCGCCAAGCCCGCCCCACGTGCCTCCAGCCTTCCCGTCAAGCCGCGCATCTACAGCGGCATCCAGCCCACGGGGCGCCCGCACCTGGGCAACGACCTGGGCGCCATCCGAAACTACGTGGCGATGCAGGACAAGTACGAGGCGATTTACTGCATCGTCGACTACCACGCCCTGACTCATGTCCACGACCCGGAGCTGCTGCGCCGCCAGACTCTCGAGATGGCCGCGGCCCTCATCGCCCTGGGTCTGGACCCCAAGCGCTGCACCGTGTTCGTGCAGTCGGATCGGCCCGAGGTCACGGAGCTGTGCTGGCTGTTCAACACCGTCACGCCCGTCGGCTGGCTTCAGCGCACTCCGACGTACAAGGAGAAGCGCGCCAACCAGCCGGACGACGTGAACCACGGCCTGCTCACTTACCCCGTCCTGCAGGCCGCGGACATCGCGCTGCCGAAGGCTTCGCTGGTGCCGGTGGGCAAGGATCAGGCCGCACATCTCGAGCTGTCCCGTGAGATCGTCCGCGCATTCAACGCCCGCTACGGCGAGACGTTCCCGGAGCCGCAGGCCGTCTACACAGAAGCGCCGGTAGTCCTGGGCACCGACGGCGTCAAGAAGATGAGCAAGAGCATCGGCAACACGATCGAAGTCCTCGCCGAACCGGACGTCATCCGCAGGCAGATCATGTCCATGGTCACGGACACCGAACGGATCAAGCGCTCGGACCCGGGACGGCCGCAGGTATGCAACGTGTGCCAGATGCACCGCCACTTCGGCCCGGACTACGAGGCCATTTGGGATGGCGAGCGCACCGCCACGACGGGCTGCGTGGACACGAAGAAGCTGCTGGCGGAGCGGATCATCGCCCACTACGCGCCGGCGCGTGAGAAGTACACCGAGCTGATGGCGGACCTGCCGAAGCTCCGCGCGATCCTGGACGAAGGCGCCGAGCGGATCCGACCCATCGCCGAAGCGACGATGACCGAAGTACGCGAACGGATGGGACTGCGCTAGTTCGCGAGTCGTACCATGTCCGGGCCGGCGCACTGACCGGCAGTCGGCAGCGGAGGTTTGAGCGACGATGACCGAGCAACCCGCCGGGACGCCGTTCAGGTTGAGTGCCCGCGATCACCGCTGGCTCTCGGCGCTGCTGATCCTCGCGACGCTGACGTTCGCGTTCATCGTCATCGACTACGTCGGCAAGTACCTCACGTTCTTCAACGACGTGATCATGGTGTTCTTCCTGGCGTGGCTGCTGGCCTTCATCCTCAGCCCGATCGCCAACGGACTTGTGCACCTGTTCCCACGCCTGCCGCGGGCCATCGCGGTGGTGATCGTGTACAGCCTGCTGATCTTCATTCTGGTCGCGGCTGTGCTTCTGATCACCCAGCAGCTATACACATCGATCAACAACCTGATCCACGACAAGGCGTTCAACGATCCGGAGCATCTGCGCAAGATTCTCGAGCCGCTGCAGACGAAGCTGAACGATCTGGGCGGCAGCCAGATCAGCCTCTACGACCAGGTCAATCAGCTGCTGACGAACCTCAAGAGCAGTGCCAGCGACCTCACCAGGCCGCTGGGCGACATCGCCGTGGCCAGCATCGGCATCTTCGGCAACCTGCTCTTCATCTTCTTCCTGTCGCTGTACATGGCCGTGGACCGCGAGCGGATCTCTCGCTTCCTCTTCCGTGTCGTCCCGGTGGGCTACACGGATGAGGCGCAACTTCTCGAGCACAGCGTTTCCCGCTCATTCGGCGGCTTCCTGCGCGGTGAGGCGCTCATGGGAATCATGTACGGCCTGATCTCGATGGTCGCAAGCGTCCTGTTCGGCCTGCCCTACATGCCGGTCACGGCCGTCTCATCGGGCGGACTGCAGATGATCCCGTTCTTCGGGCCTTTCTTCTCGTGGATGCCGCCGGTTCTCATGGCCATCTTCCTGAAGCCGGAGGCCGCGCTACCCGTCCTGATAATCATGGTCGTGGGCTGGTTCGTGCTGATGAACATCGTCCAACCACGCCTGATGGCCGAAGCCGTGGGCCTTCACCCGGTGGTCGTCCTGGGTTCGGTCATGATCGGCAGCAAGATCGACGGAATTCCCGGCGCGATCTTCGCCGTCCCGATCGCGGCCGTGATCGCCTCGTTCTTCTTCTATTACCTGGGGCGCAATCGAGACATCACGTCCGTGGCGCTTCGAGCAGCCAGGCGCGTGGAGGAACGCGAGGGGCGGCCCGTCCGCGTTCCGCGGCTGCCGCAGGCCGGCCTCGATGAAGAGGTGGAACCGGCCGAAGTGTCGGACTCTCGCGGGGGAATCCGCCGCCGGCTCACCCACCCTATGGGCACTCGCGGAGATCAGGCGCGCCAGGTGGCAACGCCGGCGCTCGTGCCGGATCCGCCGGCGCCCGGGCCCGTGCCCGATCCACCCCCCGGGCCCGCCCCCGCCGAGCCGCCCACGACCTAGACTGCGCTCGCCTCAGCGGTCGGAACCGCCGGCGCCGGCGTGACCGCGCACGTCCGCCGACGGGCTACGACTTCGCCACCTTCGACAGGGCCGCGGCAAACGAGAGCAGCGTCTCCTGAGCGATCCCGGTGCCGGACAACAGGTAGGCGTGCGTGGTGCCGGGTGCCACGTATATCGCATTCCCCCCGCCCTGCAGCGTGACCAGGGTCGCCGCCATGTCGGCCAGGAAGACAGGCCCGACAGTGGTTGCGCTCGGGCCGCATACATCGGCCGCGCCGAAGCAGAAGTTGCCCTCGTCCAGCTCGACGATCGCGCTACGGGGGCCTTTGTACGTCATCGTGATCTTGCCGCCCGCGCCCTGCTCGAAGTTGCCCGCTTTCACGGCCCAACCCGCGGGGAAGACCGGGCAGTAGACATCCCAGCTCATCTTGTTGGCAGCCTGGGACCAGAACGACTTGTTGTCGGCAGTGCCCGAGCATAGCGATGACGGCAGAGCCGGCACGATCGGCGCGGTGGCGGTCGGCGACGCCTCCGGAGTCGGGCTCTCGCCGGGGGCATCGGTCGCCGTGGCGAGGGACGTTGCGAGCGGTGTCGCCGTCGGCGCCGCGGTGTGGGACGGGGTCGGCGCGGACGTCACGATAATCACGATCGGCGTTGGTTGCGCCTTGGCCGGCGCGCAACCGCCGAAGGCAAGGCTGACCACGGCCAGGGCAGCCGTCAGTCCGATCAGTCGCGCTCCTCGACGCGTTGCCGACATGGGCTGATCCTCCTGGAGGCGATGTGGGCGTTTGAGCGCGCCCGAGCTCAGGCCTTGGGGACTCTGGTGAGGCTAGCCGCCAGGTTGGCCAGGTTCGTTTGAGTCATGCCGGTTCCGGTCGCAGTGTACCCGCGCGTCGTTCCCGCTCCCACGTAGATGGCGTAACCGAGGTTGGGCCCGAGCGAGTCGAGAGTGCCGCTGAGGTCGCCGAACTTGGCGGCGCCGATGACCTTGTCGTGAGGCGAGCACACGCTGGCGCCTGTGGTGCAGAACGCGCCTTCGGAGATCGCCATCTGGGCACCTGCCGAGTTCCTGTACGTAGCCTTGACCCAGCCGCCGCCCGGCTGCTGATACTCGGCCGAGGAGAGATACCAACCGCTCGGCACAGAAGCGCAGTAGACCGTGAAGGTCAGCTTGTTGGCGGCGTCCTGGAAGAAGGCCCTGTTCGCGTCCGTGCCCGAGCAGGCCGAGAGCGCGCCCGTGGGCCCCGGCGTGCCCGTGGGGGGCGGAGTGATAGCCGCCGCCGCCGATGCCAGGGCAGACGCAACCGCGGACGGATCGGGCGTTGGTGTGGGCTCCGGCGTGGGTGAAGGCGTAGGTGTGGGCGTCGGCACCGGCGTCGGCGTCGCAGGCGGCGGCGGTGTCGCGGTGGTGTAGACGAGGATCGGCGTGGGTGCCGCGGCCTTGGTGCATGCCGTTGCGGATATCGCTAGAACCGCCGCAAAGGCCAGAAGGGCGGAGGCGCGCACACGTCGAGCTATCACAGGCAATCCTCGGTATTCGTTCGGACGCCGGGCAGTGGGGGCGTCAGAGCCCCGGGGCGTCCGCCGCGATCTTAGCCGGTATCAGGCAGGAACGGCCGGCTGGGCGGTGAATATGGAGACCTGAGCGCTCTCGGGAAGCATGACGCCCAGGATCTTCTGCAGCGCAAGCACGTGTACGCAGGAGGTCCAACTCTCGAAGAAGTGGCAAGTGCAGTGCCAGCCGTCGTCGCCGAGTCGCACGGTATGGGTGTCGTTATCGCCCTTAAACGTGAC
>PMBG01000012.1 GCA_003153755.1 Chloroflexota bacterium
ATGGAAGGCAAGGAAGACTTCATCCTCACCGGCCAGCTCGGCGAGGTGATGCGCGAGTCGGCGCGTGCGGGTCTGTCCTGGATCCGCGCCCACGCTTCGCAGCTCGGCATCAAGCGCGAGGTCTTCGAAACGAACACGCTCCATATCCACGTTCCGGCTGGGGGCATCCCCAAGGACGGACCGTCCGCGGGGATCACGATGACCCTGGCGATGGTCAGCGCGTTCACCGGCATTCCCGTCCGCAAGGACGCGGCCATGACGGGCGAAATCACACTACGCGGCCGAGTCCTTCCGATCGGCGGTCTGAAGAGCAAGATCCTCGCGGCGCACCTCTCGGGCGCCAAGATGATCATCCTGCCCAAGAAGAACGAGAAGGATCTACGAGACATTCCCGATGAGATCCTGAAGCAGATCAAGCTCGTAATGGTCGAGAACATCGAACAGGTGCTCGACGCCGCGCTCCGGCGAAAGCCGGTGCCGCTCCTCCCCGGTCCCGGCAAGAGCGAAGGCGACAAGAATGTGGTCGCCGCGGTCGAGCCGGAGCCGAAGCACCGCGTCCGAAAAGGCTTTCCCTCTCCGATAGATCAACCGCCCGCGATGGCATGACGCCACGCCTGAGGCGGACGATCTCCGCGTTGCCGCCTCCGGGCTCTCCGTCACGCACCACAAGTGCGCTCGGTCGGGTCCTCGGCGGCGCCTTGATCTCGCCTCGCCTCAGGCGCGGCTGAAGGTACGATCAGAACTGAATACGGCGTGTCGCCGGTCAGGCGAGGCGAGGCCCAGGCGGTTCCGGAGACCGGAGCAACCAAGAACGGCATCGTCCGCCCGGACGGCGACGAGAACGAAATTTGGGCGCCGCTCCGCCGAGTCGAGGCCAAGGCGGCGCCGAGGAGCTGAGCGCGCGCACTCAAGTGCGTAAGCGAGGCACCGCAGAAGCCAACGCCGGCATCGGCCGGCCGAGCGGGGACCGTCCATGGAATACAAGGACTACTACAAGACGCTCGGAGTCGATCGGAAGGCGACCCCGGCCGAAATCAAGAAGGCCTATCGGAAGCTCGCCCGCGAGTTCCACCCCGACCGCAATCCCGGCAACAAGTCCGCGGAGACACGGTTCAAGGAGGCCAACGAGGCCCACGAGGTCCTCGCGGATCCCAAGAAGCGGGCTCAGTACGACATGCTGGGCTCCAATTGGGATCAGGTGTCGCGGGGTGGTGGCGCAGGCGGAGGCGCGGCCGGAAGCCCGTACGGGGGCGATCCTTTCGGCACGGGCGGACCATTCGCCGGGTACGGCGCCGCGGGTCAGGGCGGCAACGTGCGCTACGAGTTCCACGGCGACGCCGGGCAGGACTTCTCCGACTTCTTCCGCGTCTTCTTTGGCGGAGAAGAGGCGGCGACGGCGACGGCCGGGCGGGCGTCCGGTTCCGCTCAGCCCAAGACCGGCGGGCGGCGCTCCGGCGGCGGCCTCGACGAACTACTCGGGAAGCTGCGCCGCGACCAGGCCGCCGGCAGTGCCGGGGCGGCGTCGAAAGGCGAACCCAGGCCCAGGAGCCGCGGCATTAGACACGGTGAGGACGTGGAGGTGGAGGTCGATCTCACCCTTGAAGAAGCCTTTCACGGCTCGACGAGGCTCGTCCAGGTTGGCGAGAAGAGACTGGAAGTCAAGGTTCCGGCCGGTGTCGAGACCGGCAGCAAGATCCGCCTCACCGGTAAGGCAGGCAGCGGCAACGACGCCGGGGACCTGTATCTGATCGCCAAGGTCCAGCCCCATTCCGTATTCACCCGAAACGGCGCGGACCTGACACGCGAACTCCCGATCACTCTCGGCGAAGCACTACTGGGGGGCGAAGTCGAGGTAGACACCCTCCGCGGCCGCGTCCTGCTCAAGGTTCCCGCCGGAACGCAGCAGGGCCAGCTGTTCCGACTCTCCGGCCAGGGCATGCCTCAACTCAAGGGCGGTCCCGCGGGAGACCTGTTCGCCCGAATCAAGATCGTCATGCCGGCCAAGCTGGAAGGCAAGGACCAGAAGGCGGCGGAGGACTTCCTTCGCCGAGTCGTCCAGCCCAACCCCCGAGTCAAGCTCTAGACACGACACAAGGCCGCCGAGGCAGCCATCGAGTCGCCGATCTGGCGAGGCGAGGCCTAGGCGGTTGGGAGGACCGGAGCAACCAACAACGGCATCGTCCGCCAGAGCGGCGACAGTGAGAGACACCAATGAACCTGGATCGCTTCACGCAAAAGGCCCAAGAGTCCATCGTCAACGCGCAGAGGCTCGCGGAAGAACTGCAGAGCCCCGTGCTGGATTCCGAGCATCTACTGGCAGCCCTCGTCGAAGCCGACGACGGCGTGCCTGCCGAAACGCTGCGAAAGATCGGCGTGGACGTGCCCGCTTTCCGGGGCGAGGTGGCCTCGGCGCTGGGCAAACGCGCGCGAATCCAGGGTGGATCGCTCTCGGCCGACCCGCGCCTCCGGCGCGTCATCGAACGTGCCTCCGACGAGGCCAAGCGGCTCCAGGATGAATACGTGTCCACGGAGCACCTGCTGCTTGCCATAGCGGAGAGCGGCGGCGACGCCCAGCAGCTCCTCGAACGGAACGGCGCCGGAAAGGAAGCCATCCTGAAGGCCCTTGCCGGCGTACGGGGCAGCCAGCGCGTGACGAGCCAGAATCCAGAAGCCACGTACCAGGCGCTCGAGAAGTACGGCCGCGACCTCACGGCGGAGGCTCGCGCGGGAAAGCTCGATCCGGTCATCGGCCGAGACGAGGAGATTCGGCGCGTAATTCAGGTCCTCTCGCGCCGCACCAAGAACAA
>PMBG01000089.1 GCA_003153755.1 Chloroflexota bacterium
GTCCGCGGCGAGAAGCGCGTCGTGCTGGGCTTCAACCCGGAACTGGCGCCATACAAGGTCGCGGTCCTGCCGCTGCTCAAGAAGCGTGACGAGATCGTCGTCAAGTGCCACGCCCTCCGTGACGACCTCGCGAAGGACATCATGGCCGTCTACGACGACACCGCCGCCATCGGCAAGCTGTACCGCCGGCAGGACGAGATCGGGACGCCGTGGTGCGTGTGCGTCGACGTGGACTCGCTCGAGGACGGCAAGGCCACGATCCGGGATCGCGACACGATGGAGCAGATCCGCGTGGATCTCTCCCAGATCAAGCCACTCATCCTGGAGCGTCTCGCGAAGGCACGCGGCTAGCGAGCTCGTCAGCCATGGCAGATGGAGCACCGCCGGCCGCCGCGGCCGTTGCGCCGCCGTGGCCACTTCGAACAAAGCTCGGGCCCGTGCCCCTGTCGCCGCGGACCGTCAGCCTGCTTGCCGTGGGGTTGGCGATCCTCGGCAGCGTCCTGATCGTCGCCGGGCCGATCAACCATTGGCAGGACTGGGGCGTGATCTGGTCGGCCGGTGTGCACGCCGGCACACGCGACCTGGTGGACATAACCCGGCACGGCAACTGGCAGATTGCCCACGGCCTGCCGCCGGCGTTCTTCAGTTACCCGCCGGCGGTCGCGTACCTGATCTGGCCGTTTGCGCGCTTGCCCGTGGACGTGAGCTACTGGATCCAGGCTGCCCTGATGCTGGGTTGCATCGTCGCGTCGGGGCGGCTTGCCGCGAGCATCTTCGGGCTCAGTCCCGCGGTGGGCATCCTCGCGGCCCTGGCCTGGGCTCCGAACACGGCTTCAGTCGCCACGGGCCAGAACGCTCCGTTAGCCCTGCTCCTGGCGCTCGTCACGATCTGGGCGCTCAAGGAGGAACGGCCGTGGCTTGCGGGGTTCGCGGCCGGGTTGATGCTCTACAAGCCGACGCTTGGCCTGCCGCTCATGGGATTGTTCCTGATCCGCGGCCACTGGCGGGAGCTGGCGGTCATGCTGGTAGCCGCGGCGGCGATCTACCTGGTTTCCGTGCCGGCCGCCGGCGGGGACTGGAACTGGCTTGCGCTCTGGATCGACGGGGCGAAGACGGCGCTCCCCGCCGACGCGGTCGCGAACGCCGACAAGTCGATCACGCTGCCGGGACTACTGGCGCGCCTGCCCGTTCCGTGGATCGTGCCCACTGCGGCCGGCGGAGCGATCGTGCTGGCCGCTCTACCCGGCTTGCGGCGTGCCGGAATCGTGGAGGCCGCGGCCGCTGCGTGCCTGCTGGGCGTGGCCGCCGGCCCGCGTGCATGGGGCTACGACGCCGCCCTCGTCTTCCCGTTCGTGTGCTGGGTTCTTGCCGGTGGAGTGGGGGAGCCGTGGCGCACCAGGCTTATCGTCGTCGCCTATCTCCTGGGGCCATCGTGGATGGTATCGCTTTACCTGGGGCTCAACGGAATCGCCGTCCTCGTCCTGGGCGCGTCCCTCCTGTGGATCTGGCGGTGGCGGCCGTCGTTCAGGAGAGGCCGCGGCGAACATCCCAGCGCCGCTCCCGGTCGGCCGATCGAGCTCGCCGCTGAGCCTGCCGGAGCGCGCGGAGGTGCGCCTCGCGCAGAAGCTGCGGGCGCTCCACGAGACTGAGCGCGACCCGGAACCGCGCGGGTGAGACGTGTGGCGGTCGGAGGACGATCGAGTTGCGAAGCATGCCTGTCACCCTCTAGCTATCGGCGCCCGCCTGCCGTCGCAGACGCCCCTCTCGAAGTTGATACGTGCCGGTTCATCGATTGGTTCAACGGACGGGAGTTGCCGGGCGTTACGCACCCTTGACGTGTCGTGCTAGCGGACCGGCCGGATGATTACCCATCTGCCGTACCACTCATTCCGTCCGACTCGGCCGTCGATCGGATCGCGGTACGGTGAATCGGTCTGGAGGTAGGGTGAGAACCGGACCCACTCGCCGCCGGAGCGCCACTGCGTGTACGTGGTCCACACGTCGCGGTGTCCATTGGAGCCGAGAGAATCGGTGAGATAGACGCCCACGATGCTGAAGTCCGACGATCCGGTGCTCGGATCGGCACCGATCACCTGGTATCCGGTCGCGAACTCGGCGTGTCCGCCCGCGCGCGCGAGGATGCCGACGGGCTTCCGGGTTGTGGCCAGTGCGATCACCGTCGCCCTGGCGGCCTCATCGAACGATTCGTATGCCGCGTCCTGATAGACACCGGCGGCGAGGCTGCCCCAGCCGAAGTAGTTGAGGGCATTGCGCCAGCCGTGCGGGTCGGTGCCCGCCGATGTGACGAGCATCGTCATGTGGTCCCGCTCGTACGCGAGAATCGACTCCTGAGTGGCGTATGAAGTCGTCCGCTTCCATGTGAATCCGTCGCGGGCGCCGTCCACGGATATCGTGTTCAGCATCGACTCGGTAGAGGCGGCCGTACATGCCGTGAAGTCGGGGTCCTGGTAGCGCGCGACCCCGGGCTGGTACAGATCGGATGTCCGGACCGCCTCCGCCTCAGGGGCGGCCCTCGTCCTGCCCGACAGTGTTCCGGCGACGGGCGAGTCCGCGGCCTGGGCCGGCGTGTCCACAGGCGCCCCGATGTCGGCTACGCCGGCCAGCGAGGGCGTCGATCGCAACGGTTCGGTCCCGCTGTAGGTCGAGGTGCCGGCTGATGCCGTGTCGCCCGAGCCCAGCCGCAGGGTCGAAGCGGGGGCCGTCGTTCCGGCGCCCTGGAGGATTGACGCGACGTGAGACGCGCGGACACTCGCGGTCAGGACCGGTTCGGACGCTCGCGTTGCGGCTGTACGCGGGATAGCGGCCGCCACGGCGCTGGTAAGCAGCAGGATCTCGACTGCGGCGAGGAAGTGACTCCACGCGCTGGACTCGCGATCGAGTACCGCCTCGGATGCCTCGCACCGAAGGCCGTCGTTCGTTTCCACGGCACGCCCCAAGCAGCCCGGCCAACTCGCGTGGAGTCCCGTGGCTTGCGACCCCGCCTCGCAGCGAGGGTGTTTCTGTGGGACGTCCTTGTGAGAGACGTCGCCAGACCGATCCCGATCTGGATAAAACCCTTAGGTGCCTCCACCTAATCGGTAGTCACCGGCCGTTTGACGTAGACGGCACCGGAATGCTGGAGCACTTGCCTCAGCGAGCCGCCGCTCCCTCCGGACGTGCACTGGTCAGGAGGCTGGAGGCCGGTCCAGCGTCTGCCGCACGCACGAGCGGAGCGCGTCGGCCGTGAACGGTTTGGCCAGGTATTGGAACGGCGCGGCGGACCCATCTCCCAGNNTCGATATGGGAAAGCGTGCCCGCCAGCTCGAGCGCTGCCTGGCCGTTTGGAGACGTAAAGACGCGATACCCGGCGTCGGCGAGGATGCGCTCCACGAACAGGCGGACTGCGCCTTCGTCTTCTGCGATCAGCACGGTCTCGCTCCCGCGCGGTGATCTCCCGGCGTGGAGTGCGGGCTCCTCGGGCTCGGACGGAGTATCGACCCGTGGCAGGTAGATCCGGAAGGTGGTGCCCAGCCCCGGCTCCGTGTCGACGTGGATGAAGCCGCCGCTCTGCTGGACGATGCCGATGACTGTGGACAGCCCCAGGCCCGTACCCTTGCCGAGGGCCTTGGTCGTGTAGAAGGGCTCGAACGCGTGCTCCATGACCTCGGGTTTCATCCCCACGCCCGTATCGGAGACCGCGAGCATGACGTGAGGCCCTGGGTTCGAGCCGAGGTGGGCGCGAATGTGACGGGCATCGAGCTCGCTGTTGGCGGTCTCGATGACGAGGGTGCCACCGTCGGGCATCGCGTCCCGGGCATTTACTACCAGGTTCATCACGACTTGCTCGAACTGGCCGCGGTCTATCAGCGTCCGCCCGAGTGACGAGTCCGGGCGCAGGACCAGCTCGACATCCTCCCCGATCAGACGCTCGAGCATCGGGAAGATGGAGCTGACGACATCGTTGAGATCGAGAACCTTCGGCTGCATGACCTGGCGCCGGCTGAACGCGAGAAGTGCCGTTGTCAAGGTGGACGCCCTGCCGGCGGCTTTGCGGATCTCCGCGATGTCGGAGGCCACCGGATGATCCGAGTCAACCCCGGATGCGGCGAGCTCACCGAAGCCGCTGATCGCCGTCAGGATGTTGTTGAAGTCGTGCGCGATACCGCCGGCAAGTCGCCCGACCGCCTCCATCTTCTGCGCCTGGGCGAGTTGCGCCTCGAGCGCCCTTTCGCGGGTGACGTCGCGAGCAATCTCGACCGTCCCTACGATGGCGCCTGAGCCATCGCGAAGAGGAGAGACGGCGAGGTCCATCTCCACGACCGTTCCGTTCTTGCAGCGGTAGTGGAGCCTGCCCTCCCATGCTTCGCCACGCTCCAGGGAGGCCGCGAGTTCGGCGACGCGTTCGGCAGAGGAGGCGTCCCGGCGCAGGGAGGCGGGCGGCTTGCCCAGCAGTTCCGACGCCGCAAAGCCCGTGATCCTTGTGAGCGCCGGATTTGCATACGTGACGTTGCCGTCCTGATCTGTCATCAACATTGCCTCGGCGGCCTGGTCGACCGCGGTGGCGAGGCGTTCACGCTCTACAGCGGCAAGACCGGCGGACTTCCAGGCGGTGACCCAAAGGCGGGCAACGACGAGTGCCATCAGGACGCCGGAGGCGGGCAGATGCTGGCGGAGCAGGTCGGCGTTGTCCCAGTCGCGCACCGTGGGGGCAACGAACGCGACGACGACGAGAACGTAGGAAAGCCATCCAAAGGAGTACGACTTGACGGGGCGGTTCGGCGTGCCCGGAGTGCCCGCGGCCGACCTCAGCTGGAGGTAGCAGCCCAGCACCAGGAATGCCGCGGATGCCGAGTCCAGCGTGCCCGTGAGGTCGCCCGGGACATAGGTGCCCTTGAGCGTCTCGACGCCGGCTTCGAGGTCCGCCCCGAACAGTGCCAGCAGCGCCAGCGCCATCAGGATGAGCGAGGACCTGCTACCGGGCCCAACGCCACGGACGACTACGGCGATTGCGCCGAACACGAACGCCAGATCGGCGACCGGGAAGACGGCCGCGTTCGCCGTGGCCACCAGGCTCGAACCCGCCTCGACCGCCACGGGCGAGATGAAGAAATGCCAGAGCAGCATCGTGGCGCTCCACGACACGATGCAGAGATCCATACCGAACAGGATCTCGTCGGCTTTGGTGCGCGGCGCCTTGGGAAGTCGGCTCAAGCCGACTCCGGCCGTGACGTAGGCCGCCATCACCAGGACGGTGGCGCCGTACCCGAGGAGGGGCGAATCCGGAAGCGCCGTCGCCAGGATCTGGAGGTACACGCCCACGAAGTAGATGCAGAACGCGATGCCGAACAAGGCCCACGCCTGCCGTGCTCTCGTTTCGAGGTGCCTTGTTCCGGCCACCCGGAACGCCAGGAAGATGGCCAGCAAGTCCGTCGGCGCACTGACGAAACCTGTGAACCGGTCGGCGTCTCGCGAACCGCCGGGCCGGATCAGCCACCAGGCCACGACCGCCAGTTCGACGATGGCGAGCACGACGAATGCCCAGACGACCGGGTCGCGGCGCATTCGCCGCGGACGTGGATCGGCGTGCTCGCGCCCGAGAAGGCCGCTGCCGTGTCGGAACATCATTGCCGGGTCCGGCAAGACGACGGGCGCAGTGAATCAACATACGGTCGCACGCGTTGGGCGTCGGATGCCGGAGGTCGAATCTGGAGTGTCGCCGCCCGGCAGCTGCGCCAGCCGATCGCAGGCGGGCTAACCTCCGTCGGTCAGTGCGCCGGCGCGGCCTCCGCCGGGTGAGTGGCGGGCATCGACTCGCCGCGGAGGTATGCGTCGATGCTCACGGCCGCCTTCTTGCCATCGCCCATCGCCAGGATGACCGTGGCCGCTCCCCGTACGATGTCGCCGCCGGCGAAGACCCCGTCCATCGATGTCTGGAGGTGATCGTCGGCTTCGATGTAGCCCCACTTGTTGACGCGCAGCTCCGGTGACGTGGCCGTCAGCAGGGGATTGGACTTGGTCCCGATCGCGACCACGACCATCTCGCACGGGAAGA
>PMBG01000025.1 GCA_003153755.1 Chloroflexota bacterium
GCCGAGCCCGAAGTCTCAGCCGCCGAACCCGAAGTCGCCGCCTCCGAATCCGAGCCCGTCGTGTCCGCCGAGGTCCTGGCGGTCGGCAGAGCACGCGACGAAGTGGCGTCCGGTATGTCGTGTCTGGCGGCCGGAGACGCGCTGCTGGCCGCGCTGCATTTCGGGGTCGCGCTGCGCCAGGCGCCTTCGATCGCCAGCGCCGTTCTGATCGCTATCGGCGATCGGCAGGATCCGCCCCTGTTGCTCGTCCGAGGCGAGGCCCTCAAGAGCGCGACCGCCGCGGCTGCCGCCACGCAGGGGGCATCAGCGCAGGTTGCGGCGCCGGAGAAGCTGAAGACCCACGAGGTCCCCTCGATTCGCTGGGAGTAGCGGCCTCCAGGCCACCGATCTCGGCTCGGAAGCTTCGATCCCGTAGACTCTGCAGGAAGTCAATCCCGCAGCGGTGTTTGTGCAGTGGTCGAACGCACCCTTGTCCTCGTCAAGCCCGATGGCGTCCAGCGTCAGCTCGTGGGCCGAATCGTCGCCCGCTACGAAGAGCGCGGCCTCAAGATCGTCGGGCTCAAGCTCGTCCACGTGGATCGTGCGCTGGCCGAACGCCACTACGCGGTTCACAAGGGCAAGCCGTTCTTCGAGGGCCTCGTCGCCTTCATCACGTCGGGGCCGCTGGTTGCGCTGGCCCTCGAGGCTCCCAATGCCATCGGCCTGGTGCGTACCATGAACGGCGCCACCAAGCCGGCCGAAGCCGCCCCCGGCACGATCCGGGGCGATCTTGCCATAGAGATGGGCCAGAACCTGGTACATGCGTCGGACAGCCCCGAAAGCGCGGCAACCGAACTCGCTATCTGGTTCGCGCCGGGTGAGCTGCTCAGCTTCGACCGGGAAATCGACCGCTGGGTGCTGGGCCCTCAGTCCTAGCAGCCACGCCCCTGCGCCCGCCCGCCTGTTCGCCGGCGAGTGGCCGATCCAACGAATGTGAAGATGCCCGGCCAAAGCGGCCGGGCATCTTTGTGTCAGTCGCCGGGATTCTGCGCCGGCGGGAGCGTCTTGACCGGCGAGGGCGTCGGCGACGCCAGGGGAGTGGGCGAGGGCGACGGCGTGAGGCCCGCGGACTCCGACGGTTCGGACGTCGGTGACCCGGAGGGCGCGGGGCCGGTTGGGATCGGCGCCAGCGTGGGCGGCGGCGTGGGGGTTGGAGTTGCGTGGGCCGGGATGTCCAGCGGTACGCCGGATCGGGCCGCGTTTCCGGCTCCAAACGACCCAACGGCCAGTGCCGCCGTCATCAGGGCCGCCCCAACGACCACGACGCTTACCTCGAGGGTCCGGTTGAGGTGCCATACCCGCGTCAGCCGCGCGGGGACGCCGGGCGTGGTGAGGGCGGGCTTGGACGGGGCCTCGGGGACGGCCTCGGTGGCCGTGGGTTCCTCGACCGCGGGCGCGATGCCGTCGGGAACCGGTACGGA
Source organism: Chloroflexota bacterium (assembly GCA_003153755.1). Classification (GTDB taxonomy): domain Bacteria; phylum Chloroflexota; class Limnocylindria; order Limnocylindrales; family CSP1-4; genus Fen-1039. The sequence continues at coordinate 1,461 of PMBG01000025.1, forward strand.
CACAACGGGCAGGGGTTCGGCTGCGGCCGCGGCTCGGGAGCGGCGTTTGCGTTTCGGCGGTTCTACGATGGCCAGCGGGACGGCCGCCGGCTCCTGTTCGGCAACGGCGCTCGAGGCGGCGTTCGCCGCGATGGCTTCGGCCGGCGTCGTTGCCTGGGCGAGTGCTTCGGCCTCGGGTTGCCCGCCGTGCGGCCGTTGCGGCCACTCGCTGGCACCGGCGCGTACCGCGTCGCTCATGGGTAGCGCGCCGACGACGAGCAATCGCCCGACGTAGGCGAGCATGAGCAGCGCCGCGGCGACGGTGAGAAGGCCGAGCTGGCCGGGCAGCGCCAGCCGAACGAGGGACGCACGCGCCTCGTAGACGCTGCTGCCGGGCCAGCCCAGCGTTGCCACGGTTATCGCCACGAGTGCCAGGCCGAGAAGCGGCGTACGCCGCATCCAGCCGTTGAGTTCGTCAAGGTGCGACGACGCGTACGCTCGCCCGACGGCCGCAGCCCACGCGACCAGGCCGGTCTTGGCCGCAACGAACACGAGCAGCCACAGTCGCGCCGGTTCGCCGGCCGCATCGCTCCGGGCCGCCAGCGCGAGCAGCACGAAAGCTGCGTCCCCGAGGATCGAATAGGCGGCGATCTCATCCAGCTCGTTGCTCAGGAGCGCGCCCACCGCGCCGAGCAGGAGCGTGGCGATCGCCACGGCTTGAACGGCCGCCACGGCGGCATCAATGGAGCCGCCGTGAATCTTGAAGGTCGTGGCGCTCCAGCTCAGGGCGAGTATCCCGAGGCCGGCCGGCAGCCAGACGAGCAGGAGTGCCGGGGCCATGGGAATCGCCGTCTTCCGCAGCCGCGCGGCAGTTCCGTGAAACGGCACCGCGCCGCTCCGCACGGCCAGGGCCAGTCCCAGGGCCAGGAAAGTGAGCACGAACACGGGCGCGTCCGAGGACGAGTTCCACGCGGGGCGGAGGATCGCCACCGCCGCGAGAAGCAGCGCCCCGGCGACCAGCGCAACGATCCTCATCTCCGCCACTCGCCCGCCGGTCTGCTCCGTCGTCACTCCGGACGCTGCCGCAGCCTCGTCCGCCGGACCGGCGATCATGATTGCCACGGAACCCGCCGTGACCGCCAGGGCCCCCGCGGTGAGTGCCACCAGTGCATTGGTGGCTGTGATTGCGACCGCCATGCATGCGAAAGCGGCGAGAGCCGCGGGAGCGAGGCGTCCGGGCCAGCCGGTCCCAAGGCCCACGAGGAAGAGGAGCAGGGCGGAGCCGCTCAGGCAGGCGAGGAAGAAGCCGGAGTACGTGCCGGCCATGAGCTTCACGTCGCCCACGGACGCGCTCTGACCGTCGCGGATGAAGAGGGCGATCGCGAACGCGACGGCAAATCCGGCAAGGCTTGCCACGCGCCCCGGCGGCTCGGATTCGCGGGCCAGCAGGGCGAGACAGCCGGCAGTGGCGCACACGGCCACGAACGCGATCAAAGTCATGGGCGCGGACTCCGAAGGCGCTGACGTTCGGCGCCGGGCGACGATCTGAGGCGGGCAGCATCGACCGACTGTTCGGGCTTCTCTTCGGCCGGAGACTCGACCTCGACGCTGGTGGACTCGTCCGGCTCGTCGGGCTCGTCCGCGGCGTCCGGGGCTGCACCCTCTGGGGCTGCCGGAGCGACGCGGGGAGCGGGAGAGGGGGACATCAAGAGGCTCGTGACCCCGGCCACGCAGACGAGCAATCCCGTGATCAGGAGCTGCTGGAGCGCGGGCGCCGTCCCGGTCCAGGCATCGAGCAATAGCGACAGTCCCAGGATGAGTGCCGTCGCCGCGATCCCCAATCGAAAGATGTCCCGGCCGAGGAGCGGTACGACGGCGATGCCGACCAGGGCAATTCCCGCGGCCTGTGCCGCCGTGGATCCCGCAAGCGGCACGACCGGCGCCGCCCACCACCCGACACAGAAGAGAGTAGCCGCGAGGCCGGCTTCGGCCAGTGGCCCGATCGCCGAGCCCTCACTCGACACGGAACGGGATCCGGCCGCAAGCACGATGAGGTAGCCGGCCAGCATCGCGCCGATGATTCGGAGGGCCACCGTGAGCGTTCCGGGCGTGCTCGGCGACGTGAAGATCGCCGCGATCAGGCTCAAGACCAGGCCGGCCGCCACGACGCGGCTGTCACGAGCCCAGATCGCGATCGCGCCACCGGCCACAGCTGTGATTGCCGCGATCGTCGCGAGCTGGATCATTCGCCTTCGCGGGTCGGGCCCGCAGAGGTGGCGCCGCACTCAAGGGCGCCCGTGCCGCCGTCGCCGACGATCACTCTGCCGCTCCTCGCGGCGAGGTCGTGCGTGCGGATCATGGCGCCTTCGAGGCCGCCGCGGAGGGCCCGGCGTTCGGACCCGGAGTCGACTTGTTCGGGATTGGACCGAACTTGTCGATCGGCCAGTAGCGGAACAAGGCCCGGCCCACAACCGACGATCGAGAGATAGGGCCGAAGTCGCGAGAATCCTGCGAGGCCTGGCGGTGGTCGCCCATCACGAACAGCTGATCCTTCTCGAGAGTCCAGCTCTTCTTCGTCGCGCCGCCCGGGAGGTCCGTCGTCTGCCCGTTGAACACGTACGGTTCGTCGAGAAGCTCGCCGTTGACATAGACCTTGCCGGCGTCGATATCGACGGTGTCGCCGGCGACCGCGATGACGCGCTTTACGAACGGAGTGCCGTTGGCGTCCCGGGCCCAGCCCTGCGGCGGATTGAAGACGATGATGTCGCCCCGGTGATAGTCGGAGAAGTTGGGCGTGATCTTGTCCACGAGAACGTACTGATCGGGCATCAGCGTGTTCTCCATGGATGTCTGCTGCACCTGGTACGGCTGCACGACGAACATCTGCAGTAGAAGGAAGATCACTGCAGTGACGAGCAGCGTTTCCAGCAGCTCGAAGAGACAGCCGAGACTTCTGCGGTTCACAAGTTCGCGAGTATAGGGGCTGTGCTATCGTCCTGCCCCGTGGAAGTATCAAAACGTTTCGGCTGGCTCAAGAGCGGCCGCTTTCTCCGACTGGTTTCCGCCGTCACGGCGGGTCTGGTCTTGTGCGCGATCATCTTCAACGCCGTCTTCGTAGATCGTATCCCGCCCACCTTCAAGATCCACGTCTCATCCGCCGTGACCGCCTCGGGGCAGGCTCCAAGGCTCACGTCCATCGATGTGGACTTCAGCGAGAAAGTGATTCCGGATACTGCCGAGAAGGCGTTCTCGATTACTCCGAACGTGGCCGGCTCCTTCCACTGGCAGGGCCAGACGATGATCTTCACGCCCTCGGCCAAGCTGCCACTTTCGACCAAGTTCCAGGTCCGAATTGGCCCCGGAGTGCAAGACGTCGCCGGCAACTCGCAGGGCGCACCGAGCGAAATGAACTTCACCACGGTTGGCGCCCCGGTCGTCACCTCGGTCTCGCCGTTGTCCGGAGCCGATTCCGTCGGTGTCGATGGGGCCATCGTGATCACGTTCGATCGATTCATGGACCTGCAGAAGGTCGTGGCCGGCCTCAGCGTCAAGCCCGAGTTCAACTATCAGGTGTCCTGGAACCAGAGCACTCTCACGCTGACTCCAACCAAGCCGCTCGAGTTCGGGACCGCCTACACAGTCACCATCGGCGACCCGGCCGTGGACACGGACGGTACCAAGCTCGACCCGTATGCGCTCACGTTCAAGACCGTTGATATGGGCCTGCGTGTGTCTACGCTGATCCCCACGCCCAACGTAGCCGGGGTCAGCATCCACAGCCAGGTCGCGGTGATATTCGACGCACCGATCGATCCCGCGTCGATCTCCGGCGCGATCAAGCTCACGCCGCCGGTCTCCGGGTCTATGAAGGTGCTCGCGCTCCCGGACGACAGGAAGCCATCCGCGACGCCCTCCTCCTCGCCCTCGGCCGGTCCGTCGGCCAGCGGACTGGGCTCCGGGCCGCGCGTGCTCGTCTTCACGCCCGACAATCCCCTTGCGTCCCACACGACCTACGCCGTGACGATGGCGTCATCGGTCAAGAAGGCCGATGGTGAGGCCGCCGCGGGCCAGTCGTGGTCGTTCACCACAGGCGAGGCCGCCGCCAATGCCCTTAACCAGATCGCATTCGTGTCCGACCGCGCCGGCGTCGACAACGTGTGGTTGATGAACCCGGACGGATCCAACCAGCGCGAGATCACCGCCGAACTGGTCCCCGTAGGCGGCTTCGATGTCAGTGGCGACGGAACCTCGATCTCGTACTCGGCGGGTGGCATTGTCAAGAAGATGTCTGTGGCCGGCGACAATCCGCAGACACTCACCACCCCCGGCAACTACGAATACGCGCCGGTCTTCACGCTCGATGGAACGGGATTGATCGTGGGGCGGCGCGACAGCCATGGCGCGGATGCCGGCTACTGGCGGTATCCCCTGGTCAGCGGCCAGGATTCGCGGCAGGTCGCCGAGAGCGGTGCGCCCGGACTCGGTAGCGTGACTCTCGGTGCCGACGGCCTCACCGGCCAATCCGGCGTCCCGGCCTGGTTCGGCCGCGCAGCCTTCACCCCGGACGGTTCGACGATGCTGATCGTCCGAGGGGTGGACAACGTGGTCGAGATCGTGGATCTCACGGGTGTCAACAAGCCGATCACGCTGAACATAAGCGGCAACGCTCGACCCGTCTGGGCCGCGGCCAAGGGGTTGTTCTACGTGACCGCCACGGACGACAACGGCCTCACGTGGAGTCTCTGGACGATCACCGCCGCCGGGGTCGCCACCAAGCAAGGTCCATCGACGAGTGACATAGCGACGACCGCCGCGTCCGCCACGATACCGGGAGCCTCAGCCTCGCCGGCGCCGTCGGCGACCGCCGCCGCCCCCAAGGATCTGGCCGTACTCGTCAAGGGCACGGATGGCTCGATCCACCTTGAGCTCCTGGGTGGAACCGGCACGACACCGCTCGTACTCACAACGGAGACCAGCTTCAGCGAGACATCGCCGTCGTTCTCTCCGGACGGATCGACTCTGGTCTTCGGACGCGTGAGCGCCCTCACCCCCGGCGGATCGGCCGGCATCTGGTTGGTCAAGGCCGACGGGTCGGAACTGACGAACCTCTCGGTCGACGGCGCTTACCCCCGCTGGTTGCCCTAGGCCAACCGGCAGGGCTCCGACTGCGCGCGGGCCGAACGTCCCGGCCTGTCGGGACAAACAGCCTCGTGATGCACGCCGCCGGTGAATAAACGTGGGGCCGAGCGACGTTTGACCCATGATTGCGCTCGTTGATACACTCCGCGCGGCCCGAGTATGCAAGTGATATCGACGCTGGGCCCTGTTCCCCGGAAGCGCTCCGTCCCGCAGCGCTTGTCAACGTGCCCTAGAGAGAAGGAGCCGCTCGCATCCCATGAATCCAGAACTGCTTCAGTGGTTCATTCCAATCGCGGGCTTGCTCGCGGTAGGGTTCGCTTTCTTCCTCGCCCGTGACGTCCTGTCCCGCGACACCGGGACCAAGGAGATGATGGAAGTCTCCGCGACCATCCAGGAGGGCGCGGTAGCGTTCATCAAGCGCCAGTACATGACCATCGGCTTGCTCGCCCTTGCCGGTGCCGTAATCATTACGGTGATCATCTCGCTGCTCGAGACCGCATCCGTTGCCGACACATCACACGTCGGCATCGACATCGGCATTCGCACCGGCGGCGCGTTTCTGATCGGCGCCGCGTGCTCGATGGCCTGCGGCATCATCGGCATGCTCGTCAGCGTCAGGGCCAACGTTCGCGTTGCGTCGGCCGCTCGACGGAGCCTCGTCGAGGCCGTGCAGGTCGCCATGCGTGGCGGCGCAGTGTCCGGCTTCCTCGTCGTCGCCCTGTCGCTCCTCGGCGTCTGGTCAATCTTCGCCATCAACGGTGGCCTCGCCGGCGGCGACAGCACCAAGGACGCCCCGTTCTTGATCGTCGGCTACGGCTTCGGCGCC
>PMBG01000088.1 GCA_003153755.1 Chloroflexota bacterium
GTGCGGCAGCTCGCCGCCGTGAAGATGGCGAACGACCGCGGATCGGCCAGCCTGGAGCAGCTTGCGCTGGCGGATTTCCTGCAAACGGGGGAATTCGACCGCCATCTCCGCCGCATGCGTATCGTCTACCGCGATCGCCGGGCGGCGCTCCTCGCGGCGCTGCAGCGCTACGCACCGGGTCTCACTCCGGCCGGAGCGTCGGCGGGACTGCATGTCGTCGCCTGGCTGCCGGATGGGATCGACGAAGCGGAAGTGATCGACCGAGCGGCCGGGCTAGGCGTCCGCATGCCCGGAATTTCGCGGCAATACCTGGGCAACGCGGCGAGGCGGCCCGGGCTGCTATTCGGATACGGGAAGCCCGGCGCGAAGGAGATCGACGAAGGCGTGAGGCTTGTTGCGGAAGCGCTCGGTGCCGGCTGAAGCGCCGAACCGCAATACCCTACGGGCTGGCTACGGGCGCGGCCGATCCGAAATCGGCCGGATGCCAGGAGACGCCACCATCCGCGGTCAGGTACAGCACGCGATCCCCGGAAGCGGACGAACTGACCCCCAGGAGAGCGCCGCCGTGGATCGGATCGACCAACCAGGATCCCCAGTTCGTGGACTGCGCGAGATCGTTGACGACAAGGCGCCATGTCTTGCCCGCGTCGCTTGTGACCACCTCGCCGGATGGCACAAGGCCAAACCAATGTGTGTCGTCCGCGATGGACACGCCGTCCAGCCAATAGGGCACCCGGGCCACGAGCGACCAGGTCCGTCCACCGTCGGTCGTACGGAAGACCTTGCTCGAACCGTCCGACGTCGCCTCCGAGGGGCTGTCGTGGAGCACGAGGTAGCCGGTCGATGGGTCGAGGAACACCGGCGCACCGGCACTGCCGAACGAGCTCGTCGTGAGCTTGCCCTCGTACCCGGCGATCGTCGCCACGGCCCAGGTGCGACCGGCATCGCGGCTCACCTGGAGTGGCGCCTCGCCGCACATCGCGCACATTGCCCCGCCGCCAAACGAAGCCGCCCACAGCGTGGTCGCATCGCTGATCGAGAGTTCCGGCTCGACCGCGGCAGTCGCCCCGGCCGCCCAGGTCGCTCCGCCGTCGGAGGTTCGATAGAAGGTCGTCTTCCCATCAGTCCTCCAGGCGGTGGCGGCGAGGACGCCGTGCCCTGCGTCCGCGAACATCAGCTTGAAGTTGTACCCGGAGAAATTGCCCGGGATCGTTGTCGACTGCCAGGTGCGGCCGCCGTCCACCGTCCGGTAGGCAACAAGCGAGATGAAGTCATTCGTGCCGCCTGTGTGCGAGCCCGGACCCGCCCGGACCGTCCAGGCGTGCATGGCGTCGACGGCGGTTGTGGATGGCATGAAGTCCACCCCGTCGGGCGCGTCGGGAATGGAGCCGAAAGTCCAGTCCACGCCGCCGTCCAGCGATACGAGGAGCGTGGTCTTCGACACGGCCCAGATTCCGCCTCCCCTGATGGGGCCCGCGTCGTCGACCGATGCCCCGGGGCCGAGCACTGACGAAGGCCGGGGCGTGAACGTGTCTGACGGTCGCGGCGTGGCGCCCGGTGTGGCGGTGGCAGATGCCGACGCGCTCGAGATCGGGACGACCTGCGGTCTCAGCCACAACGGGACCGCGACCAGCGCCGCGACCAGTATCGCGACGGCCCCGAGGGCCAGAGCGGGCCGCATCCAGCGCGGCCGTCCGGTCGCGACGCGCCGCGACCTCGCCGACTCGACGACCGCGGCGACGCCGGCTACCGCGCGCGCCGAGTCCTCCGGAGTGAACCCGGCGTACCAGTTCTTGAGTCGGGATTCGAGATCGCGATCGAGATCGTTCATCTCTGCAACTCCTCGGCGCGGCGTTCGGCGGCGAGTGCGACGCGCACGTGCTCCAGGGCGTGGTGGAGCCGCGACTTGACGGTTCCTTCGGGCAGGCCCATCTGGGCTGCGATCTGCGGGATGGTGAGGTCACGCCCGAATCTCAGCCCGAGCACGACCTGCTCGTCGGGCGTGAGGCGGGCGACGGACCGGTCGATCTCGTCGCGCACGGCGAAGTCGTCCGATGGCGCGTCCGCGGTGGGCTCCAGCTGCGGGAGTCTGCGACGCCGGGCCCTGCGGCGTAGTTCGTCCCGGCAGGCGTTAACGACGATACGGTTGAACCACGCTTCCGCGGACGAGGCGTTCCTCAAACTCGCCCTTCGACTCCACGCGACAAGGGCCGCCTCCTGGACAACGTCCTCGGCGCCAACGGGGTCGCGCAGAATCCAGGCGGCCAGGCGATGTGCTTCGGCGGCCCGCGCGAGAAGGAGCCTGGCTACTGCGTCGTCGACGGGCATCTGCAAGGGCATGACCTCGGAGAGCATGACGGCCTCGTTGGGCTACGGATCGACCGAATGACGAACGAGCGGCCGCGAATCGTTCAAACCTCGGAACCCAGGACGTAAGGCGAGGCGGCAGCGCTTCGGGACAACCCGATTCGAGCGGCCTAATCCTGCGCGGAGCCGCCCTCACCGGGCACGAGCCCGGCCTTGTACGCGATCAGCGCCGCCTCGACCCGGCTCGCGACGCCCAGCTTGCCCAGGATTCCCGTCATGTAGTGCTTCACGGTCTTCTCGGCCAGGCCCAGGTGCCCGCCGATCTCCGCGTTCGACATGCCCGCGGCCACGAGCTCGAGGACTTCCCGCTCCCGGACCGTCAGCTCGTCGATGGGGTCCGGCGTCCTGGCACGCGTTATTTCGCGGAGCACGCCGTATGCGAGTCCGGGCGTCAGGTAGGTACCGCCGGCGTGGATCGTCTTGAGAATGGACCGCAGCTCGCGGCCCGCGATCCCCTTCAGCACGTAGCCCTTCGCGCCCGCCTTCATGGCGGCCACAAGATCGTCCTCGTCCTCGGAACTCGTGAGGATGACCGTGCGCGTGGCCGGGCAATCGGCCGCGATACGGCGCGCGGCATCGAGTCCGCCGCCGGGCATCGCCACGTCCAGCAGGGCGATGTCCGGCGAATGGAGTCGCACGGCCTGCACGGCCGAGTCCGCGTCGACGGCCACTTCGACTACGCGGAGCTGCTCATCCGACGAGAGGGTGGCGACAAGTCCGTCGAGGAAGAGCGGATGGTCGTCGGCGACGACGACTCGGATTTCATCGATCACAGCTCGTCCTCCGTTGGCTCGGCCAGTGGCAGGAACGCCCTGACCACCGTTCCCCGATCGGCCGCCGATTCGAGCTCGAGCCGGCCGCCGAGCAGTTCGGCTCGCTCACGCATACCGGCCAGCCCGAGGTGCCCACGGCCCGGGCGCTTCAGGGCATCGAAACCCGGGCCGGAGTCCCGAACCTCGGCCACCAGAAGCCCATCGTCGGAGCCGGCCACTCGGACGGCCATCCCGGCCCCGCCGCCGTGGCGGGCGGCGTTGGAAAGCGCCTCGGACAGGATGCGATATAGCGCGATCTTCGTGGCGAGGGGCGCGGCGGCCGGAGCGGAATCCACGTCCACGTCCACGTGCATGCCGGCTCGACGTCCGTGATCNNCGGCCCTCCACGGCATCCAGGCGAAGCATCGCAAAGGCGAGCGTCTGGCTCGGCCCGTCGTGCAGGTCCGAGCCGATGCGCCGCCGTTCGAGTTCATTCAGCGCCGTGGTCCGCGATGCCGCTCGTCTGAGCCGTTCATGCAGCGCATCGTTCTGGCCCAGCAACGCCGAGAGCTGCCGGACCTTCTCCCGTAGCTCGGACTCCTGGCGGATGATCTTGCGGTTGCCCTGGCGAACGACCGCGGCCAACGCCACATATGCGATCAGTGCCGCCAGCGCCACGAAACCCCACGCCATCACGCGGTCGTTGTTGACCTCGGCTTCCAGTTCGTCGGGGCGCTGGTAGATCTCGGCCACCGCGATGATCAGCGACGACCCACTCGCGCGAATCGGCATGTAGATCTCGAGCAGNNGCGACGACCTGGTGAGCCAGGCCGGGTGAGCTTGTGAGCAGGTTCTGGAGCGAATCGATCTCGGGCTGTGTCAGCGTGGAGCCATTCGCCAGCGATTGGAGCTGGGGTTGGACGAAGCTCTCCACATAGAGAGCGGTCACGGTCGTGGTGTTGTTGATTGCGCTCGTCTCGATGAGTTGCCCCAGGAGATACGCGACGGCCGTGCCGCCGAAGACGACCACGACCAGGCCGACGAGCAGGAACCTGCGCGCAAGGGACAGGCCCGCGAGCCCGAACCGGCGCCGCCAGAGCGAACGGCCACGCGCCCGGGGATCCACCTTCGCGACGAGACTTGCCGCCCGACTTCGGAGCACGTTCTCTCCTCCAGTCCGTTCAGTCGCAATTGTATGGGCGGTCTTCACGCACTGAACGGTCCAGAGTCCGGTGTCTCGTCAGACCTAAGTCCGACCGGTTTCGGGACCCAGGCCGATGGCGTCTCGATGAGGCGGCGGGCAAGCTTGCGGAAGCGATGGCCCCGCAGGTCGGGACCTCCGGGCGGAGCACCTGGCCCCGACGGATCCGCTATCAAAGTGAGAATGAACATGAATTCCATCAAGCGGCTCCTGGCCGGCTCGATAGTCATCGCGGCGCTCGTGGCCGCATGCAGCAGCGCGGCTGCAACAGCGGTCCCGGTCGCAACGGACACCCCGGCGGCCGCCACGGTGGCCGTCGCAGGCGCCACGGACACTCCGGCTGCGGCAACGCCGGCCGCAGCCACGGCTACTCTCCTTGCCAGGTCCATCGGCGGCCAGACCGTCCTGGTCGCGGGCTCAAATGGAATGACCGTCTACACGTTCACCAGCGACACCGCCAACAGCGGCAAGAGCGCCTGCAGCGGCGGCTGCCTGGTCAAGTGGCCGTCCGTCTCGGTCCCGGCCGCAACCGCTCCCACAGCCGGCGACGGCGTGACGGGCAAGCTCGGAACGATCACCCGAGATGACGGGACCCTCGAGGTCACGTACAACGGCCTGCCGCTCTACTTCTACGCGGGCGACAAGGCCCCCGGCGACACGAACGGCAGCTACCCGAACTGGAACCTGGTCAAGCCGTAGCACTCTTCCTCCCAGCCAGACTCGGCGCGGTGGCACGCCGCACCCGAGCCGAGTGGCACGAAGGCCGTCCGCATCTCGCGGGCGGCCTTCTTCGCGCATAAGCGGCCGTTGATCGCAGCGCCGCAGACTCTGTCGCGTGGACTACCTGCGCCTCGGATCACTCATGCGTTCGGTCAGAACGAAGAAGCGTCTCCGGCAGCAGGACGTCGCGGAACTCGCAGGGGTCTCGCAGGGGACGGTGTCTCTGGTGGAGCGCGGGCATTGCCGGCGGCTGTCGATTGAGGTCCTCGGCCAGATCGCCGCAGTCCTCGACGTTCGTATCGACATCGTTGCACGGTGGCGTGGGGGTGACGCCGATCGGCTATTGAGCCGAAAGCATTCCCGGTTGGCGCAGAGGTTCGCTGCGCTGGTCTCTGAAAGAGCCGGATGGACCTTCGAGCCCGAGGTGTCGTTCGCCTTCTATGCGGACCGGGGCGTGATCGATCAGCTCGGCTGGCACCAGTCTTGCGCACATCTCCTTGTGGTAGAACTCAAGACCGAATTCACGGACATCAACGAGTTGATGGGGACGCTGGATCGCAAGGTCCGGGTCGCGGGGGCGGTCGCCGCATCGCGTGGATGGACCCCGAGGCTCGTGAGTGGCTGGGTAGTCGTGCTGGATACCCGCACGAACCGACGTCATGCCGCTGAACATTCGGCCCTGCTCCGATCCAAGTATCCGGCCGACGGCCGCCAGCTCGAGTCCTTCCTGCGGAATCCCGTCCGCCGGACATTCGGGCTTTCCTTCATGACAGATACGAACCCGGGTAGTGGGGGGCAGGATAGACGGTCGCCAAAGCCACGGCCGAGGCGCGAAACCAGCCGTAGATGAGAGCGACGACCCAAAGTCGGGCGGGCGGCATCGAGATTTGGCGGCCAATCCGACGCCGACCGCCCATCCGAGGGGAACCTCGGCCGCCGATTCGGGTCGGGTTTGTGCCTCGCACTACGGGGATTCGTATTTGGCAGGATCGTGGACGCGCCGCGCCGCGCCCGGCGGCGGCGGTCCGCGCCGGCGCGCCGCGAG
>PMBG01000010.1 GCA_003153755.1 Chloroflexota bacterium
GCGACCAAGGAGATCGCCGCCCTCATCGCCGACGTCCAGCGCGGAACTGAGGAGGCCGTGGCCGCGATGCGCGCCGGGGCCGCCGAAGTCGAACACGGAAGTCAGCTTGCGGCTCAGGCCGGAGCGTCTCTCGACGACATCAGCAGTTCCGTCGCCGCGACCAAGGCGGCCGTGGAGCGGATCACCATCGCGGTCTCGGCCATGAGCCGGGCCAGCTCGGGCGTGGTCTCAGCCTCCGACGCGATCGCCCTGATCGCGGGCCAGACCAACGATGCCGCATCGCAGATGACCAACGCGGCCCGGACCGTCTCCTCCTCGGTGGACGCCATCGCGGCGATCAGCGAAGAGAACAGCGCCGCGGCCGAAGAGGTCTCCGCGGCGACCGAGGAGATGAGCGCCCAGGCCGAGGAGGTCGTGGCGTCCGCGGGTTCGCTGGCCCAGATGGCTACAGAACTGGACGCCGTGGTCGCACGCTTCGTGCTCGAGTCATCGGCATCGTCCACGCAGTCCTACGCGGCACCGACGAGCCTCGCCTCGCGTTCACGTCGAACCAAGGCCGCCTAGCAAGACCCCACCCAGCATCGGCTCCGGGCGGCACACCCGGAGCCGATGCATCCTCGTTCCCGAGAATCGACGGAGCGTCTTCCATGAGTGAATTCCAGGTCGTGGTATGCGAGCTGGGTGGCGAGCGGTACGGGCTCGACATCGGCTCCGTATACGAGATCATCCGATTTCAGCCGATAACGGCGGTGCCCGCCGCGCCCGCCTTCGTGCAGGGGATCATCAACCTTCGCGGCCGCATCATCCCCGTGGTGGACCTGGCCTCGCGGTTCGGGTTGCCGACCGCGGAGACTACCAAGGCGAGCCGCATCATCGTCGCGGGCACGGCGGGTACGAGGGTGGGCCTCATCGTGGACGGCGTCTCCGAGGTCCTGATGGTTCCCGAGGACGCGGTAGAGTCGACGCCCGACGTCGTGGCGGGAACCGATTCCGCCTACATCCGCGGTGTCGCCAAGCTTGCAGACGATCTCGTGATTCTGCTCGAGCTCGACGCGCTCTTCGGCGATTCGGACAGGGAACGGCTGGCCGCGGCGGCGTAGAACTGGGCGTAGTGGAAATGCCTCTGCTGCTACCGGCGCCGGCCATGCTAGAATTCCGCCCGCTGTGACACCTGGAGAGGTCGCATAGTGGTCTAGTGCAGCGGTTTGCTAAACCGCCAGGTGGGGTAACCTGCCTCGAGGGTTCAAATCCCTCCCTCTCCGCCAGGTCCTCTCGTAGGAGGCACGGCGAAACAAGCGCCCGTAGCTCAGTGGATAGAGCGCCAGGTTGCGGACCTGGAGGTCGTGGGTTCGAGTCCCGCCGGGCGCGCCACCTTTGCCGTATCAACACGCGACCTCCGACGACGCGCCGGGGGTCGTGCGATTCCCGGACCGAATTCGCACCGGCCGCCCCGGGCGGCGCGCTACGCGTTAGGCTGGCGCTGCAAAGGGAAACGGGCTGATCTACGCCCGATCGGAGGAATACCGCTCGATGTCGGTCGCTTCATCTGGCGCCAGTTGCGTTCGGCGCTTCGTCGGCGGTGTCTTGCTCGCCGTATTCGTCGGCGCCTGCGGAAACTCGACACCGACGCCCTCTCCCACGCCGACCGCCGCCGCAACGGCAACGTCGCAACCGACCGCGACGCCCATTCCCACGCCCACGCCGTCGCCGACGCCCGCCTCGCCCGTCACCTTCCCGATCGCGGTGATCGTCCGCTACGACGACGCCAGGACCGCCATAACGCCCGAGGCGCTTTCCGCGGACATCGCGGCCGGCAAGGTGGTGGTTCCGTGTGAGGTCACGTCACTGACACTGAACAAGACCGCCCTGACCATCCCGCCGGCAACCGCATGCACACCCGCCGCCGAGGTCACGGCCGGCGTCTACAGCAAGAAGTTGCCGATGGCTCTTCTGCCGCCGGGCCTCGTCACGCCGTCGATCAAGGTTCTTGCCGTTGGAACGGCCGATCTCTTCGGCAGCCCCAGCCATCGCACCGTCGCATACCCGCTGACTGCCGTAGCGGCCGTCGACCCCGCCTGGGCCTTCTACTCCGAAGCCGCCGTCCGGACCCTCATCTCCACCGGCGACACGTGCCCCGACCGCGGCGTCTCATACATGGCGAACACCGTGAAGAAGGGGTGGGACTGGGTCCTCAGCGGGGGCACCGCCCAATACGGTGGCTTCAAGACGACCGATCTCGGCTGGCCGGCCCCGATAATCGCGCGCAGGAACACAAACGGCGCCGTAGCCGCGCTGATCTCGGACAACGACATCAGCGCCAACGACTTCGAGTGTCCCGTCGTGAAGGACGCGATCCAGCACAACACCGGCATGGTGTTCGAGGTCGACCCGCGCGCGGTCACGCTGCTTGCCGGAAAGGGGGGCGTGAAGGTCGTGACGCTCGGCTCGAACCACATCACCGACGGGGGCCGGGCCGGAGTGCTGTCCACGGTCGCGTACCTCGACCAGGCCGGGATCAAGCACACCGGCGCAGGCGCGACACTCGCCGATGCCCTCGCGCCGGCCGTCGTGAACGTTCGGGGGATCAAGTTCGCATTCGTGGGCTGGGATGACATCACCGGGTCGGCAGCTGCCACCGATGCCCACGCCGGCGTGGCGCCGATGACGGACGCCAATGTCTGCAACTCGATCAAGGCCGCGCGCAAGGTGGCGGACGTTGTGATCGCCATGCCGCAATGGGGCTGGCCCGAATACCACAACGACATCACGCCCGAACAGGTCGCGCACCGGCAGATGTTCTACGACTGCGGCGCCGACGGCGTGCTTGGGAGCGGAACGCACTGGGCGTCCTGGGCCTCGATCCTGCCCGGGCCCAACGGACCGCGGTTCGCGATCGGCAGCCACGGCAACTTCCTCTTCGATCAGAGCTGGAGCCGCCAGACCATGGAGGGCGTGATCGTTGAGGTTACGTTCGTTGGAACCAGGCTGGCGCAGTTCCGCCTCCACCCATACGTGATCGTCCAGGGGGCACAGCCGTGCCTGGTGGATCCGGCCGCGGACGGCGCCTACGTGCTCCATCAGGTCTGGTCGGCCAGCAACATCCAGTGACGTTCGAGACGTTCGTGGCGGGATTTGACACGGGCCGCGTCGCCCGCTACTGTCGCTGCACCGCTATGAATCACTTTTACTTTTATCGCACCCCGGCATGACCGTTCCCGGAGCTTAGGCCCGGGTTCACGGGTCCTGCCGGGTGCCAGCAGAGGCAATAGAGCCTCTGCTTTTTTGTTGCCCAGCCTGATCCCCCGAAGCCGGCAGATGGCGAGCCAAGCAAGCTTGGCTATTAGAGGAGGACCGCACAGATGATCATCGTTATGTCGACCAGCGCGACGGAGCAAGAGTCGAACAACGTTCGCGACCAGCTCCGCCAGTACGGACTCCAGGCCCACGACAACTACGGCACCCAGCGTGTCGTGATCGCCGTGTTGGGCGATGTCGCTCCGGTAAGGGACCTACTGATGAGCAAGCTCTCGGTAATGCCGGGCGTGGAGTCCGTCACACCGATTACCAAGCCATACAAACTGACCTCGCGTGAATCGCACCCGGAGGACACCATAATCGAGGTCCTCGGCGCCAGGATCGGCGACGGCGGGCTGACGATCATGGCCGGCCCCTGCTCGATCGAGAACCGCGAAATGATGCTCGAGACGGCCCGCGCCGTTGCGAAGACCGGCGCCACGATCCTGCGGGGCGGCGCTTTCAAGCCGCGCACAAGCCCGTACTCGTTCCAGGGCCTCGGCGTGGAGGGCCTCAAGTACCTTGCCGAGGCGAGCAAGGAGACGGGCCTGCCTACGATCACCGAGGTGATGGAACCGAGCCAGGTGGAGGTCGTGGCCAAGCACTCCGACATCCTCCAGGTCGGCACGCGCAACATGCAGAACTACTCGCTGCTCACGGCGGTGGGCAAGGCGGGCCGACCCGTGATGCTGAAGCGCGGCTACGGCGCGACGATCGAGGAGTGGCTGATGGCCGCCGAATACATCGTCTCGTCGGGAAACCCGCACGTCATCCTGTGCGAGCG
>PMBG01000017.1 GCA_003153755.1 Chloroflexota bacterium
TCGCCGCGGACCTCTTCCTCGCGATACGCATCGATCAGGAAGGTGAAGGCCGCGCGGTCGCCGCCGGCGGAGGTCTCCACGATCCACGGAATGTACTTCTCCTCGGTGGCCGGATCGAAGTACTCGAGGTTCTCGCCCGTGGCTTCCTGATGCCGGCCGAGGTCCCAGTCGCCGCGGTTGTGGATGCCCTCCAGCTCCTTCCATCCGAACGGGAAGCGGTACTCCACGTCCCACGCTTCCTTGGCGTAATGGGCCAGTTCGTCGGGGCGATGCTGGCGGAAGCGCAGGCGGGCGGGATTCACGCCGTAGCGCTCATACCAGGCCTTGCGGCGCGGCTTCCACTCGTTGAACACGTCGGCCGCGGTCTCCGGCTTGACGAAGTANNTTGCCGGGGCTGATCTCGTTGCGGAATGCCTTGCCGATCTGGGCGATGCCAAACGGCAGCTTCTTTCGGCTGGTCTCGCGCACGTTCCGAAAGTTGACGTAGATCCCCTGGGCCGTCTCGGGCCGAAGGTACACCTCGTTGCCGTCTTCCTCGACCGGTCCCATGTGGGTCTTGAACATGAGGTTGAACCGGCGCGGCGCCGACAGCGGCCCTGCGTCCACCGGGCACTTGAGGCCGAGCCGGGCGACGATCGTGTCGTCCATCATGTCGGTGTTCGTCAGGGTCTCCGTGCCCGGCAGCTCGTCCAGCCGGAAGCGGCGCCGGCAGGTCGTGCACTCGACGAGCGGGTCGCTGAAGTTGGCGACGTGGCCGGAGGTGACCCAGACCTGAGGCGCCATGATGATGCTGGCGTCAAGCCCCACGATGTCGTCGCGCTCCTGGACCATGGACCGCCACCAGGCGCGCTTGACGTTGTNNGCTCGGGAAGATGAAGCCGCGCCGCTTGGACAGCGAGACGATCGTATCCAGGCTGGCTACGGATGGTCCCGGATCGTCGGCCGGTGGGGTCTGGTTGGCGGCGGTCACAAGAAGTCTCCTCGGGCGCAGGCGGTCGCGGCCTTCTGCGATTGTCGTTCGAAAGCGTGGGCCGCAATTCTCGCACGACAATGGCGCGGGCACTCAGCCGGACCAGACCACCGCCGTGCACTCCAAAGTGCCGTTGATTCCTGACACGCCGCGGCTATGCTGGCGAGAGCGATGCGGCGTGTCCGACACCATTCGAGCCGGCGGCGCACCTGCATGGGATCGCTTTGCGGGAGCGGGGCCATGGACGATCGCGACGATGACTGGGGACTGCCGGACAGGGCGCCCATAAAGCCCCGGTCGCTGGGTCGCGGCCTTCCCGTCCCGCCGGTTCTACCGATTGTCGCGGCGATCTGCGTCTTCCTGGGCCTGGCCATGGGCTACCGGATTGCACCGTCACCCACGCCAACCGAAGCCCCGCCTTCGATCGTCGCTGAGGCGACAGAAACGCCGGCCGGTTCCGATAATCCGACCGCGCCGGTGCAGCCGCTGCAGACACCAAGGGTCGGCTTCGTGGACGCCAGTCCGCCCACCGGCGGGATGGACATGGACAAGCTCCTGGAGAGCCTGTCGGGGCGAACCTGGGGTATCTCGACGGCCAGCGTGGTCTCGGCACGGGTCGCCCACTACAACGAGGTCTCGACCGTGCACGCCACTTCGCGGCAGTGGGTCTGGGTCGTCAACTTCCGCTCGCATTACAGCTTCATGCTCCCCGGCGAAGGCTGCCCGGCTGCGCCATCGGTCGCGCCCGATCCGAGCACGGCTGCATGCCCCTCGGTTGAAGCCACCTGGACGGTAATCCTGGACTACCTGACGGGCGACTTCCTCGAAGCGGAGAACTGGCCCGTCCCATAGGACCTGGCGAACGGCCGGTCCTGGTGCTAGTTCTTGATCACGCTGTACTTGTATTCAGCGCAGTCCGTCGGAGTGCTGGGAAGCTTCTCGCCGACATGGACCGTTCCGGCGGCATCGACCCGGACGTACATGGGCACGCTCGCTGGAAACGCGAACTCGTGCGAAATGGCGATGCGAGTGCCGGCAGCCACGATCACTGCGCCTCGCGGCTTGGCGCCCATGCCGGCCACCCAGCTCGCGGTGGGACACACGCCATCCACCCAGCCGGGTATGTTCAGAACCGCGTCGCCGCCGAGGAACTTGTCCGTGCTCCCGCCAACGCCCACGATGCCGATGCTGACGTCGCGTTGAGTCTCGTTCCGCAGGTAGATCGGCGCGCTATCGAGAACGCCCGAGGAGACGGCCCAGAACCCGATCCCTCCGAGCAGGGCGACGACGATGACGATTCCGGCGACTCGGACCCTTGTCAGGCCGAATCTCTCGGTCATGTTCGTCTTCCTGTTGGCCATAGTCGCCCGATTCTAGCCGACGCCCCGCGGGCCGGGGGCGACCGTGCGCCGATGAGTCACATCACCTACGCGAATCGGCAGTATCACCTGTCATAGTCGGAGCGCATACTCCCGTGCGCAAAGGTGGAGTGTCGGTATGAGCACGGATGCGAAGACCGAAGAAACCCCGGCTGAGCTGGGTCCGCTCACCGTTCTGCTGGTCGAGGACGAGCCCTCGGTAGCGCGCGTGACCGCGCTCTGGCTCAAGAAGATGGGCTGCAATGTGATCGGCGCCACCGACGGGCGGGAGGCGGACAAGCTTGCGTCGGAGAGATCGGTTCCGATCGATCTGCTGCTGGCCGATGTGATGCTCCCGGGCATGCGAGGACCGGTTCTGGCGGGCGCCATCCGTCGGCGGCACCCTGAAACGGCAGTTCTCTTCACCTCGGGCTATTCGCCGGAACTCGTTAGCGAGTTGTTCGCCGAGCACGTCGATACAGCCATGCTGCTCCGCAAGCCGTACACCGCCGCCCAGCTGAGGGCCAGCGTTAAGCTCGCGCTGTCGCGCAAGGCCGCGGCCGGTGCGGCCGCGAAGGAAGCGGCACAGCCCGCGGCGGAAACCAATTCGACATCGTCCGAGCCGGCCCTTCGCCGCTAGGCTCCGGGCGGCTCTCCGGCGCGCGTCCGGCCTGCTAGATGCCGACGTCCACCGGTTCGGGCGGAGGGCCGTCGCGAAGCAGGCCGCGAGCCAGTTCGGCAAGCCGCGTCGGCGAGATCGCGTCGGTCGTGGTTTCGAGCTCGGGGACCGTCCACCAGCGCAAACCGCCGAAGCAGCCGCCTTCGGTCTCCGGATCGGCACAGACCGCATCGAACGCCGGTGTCCGGGCCACATAGATGCGCTCGACCTGGCGCAGCCAACCGCCCCGGAACGGGAAGGTGTGATCGCGGAGCCAGATGCATGGACCGATCTGGGGTTCGGCCAGCCCCGTCTCCTCGCGCACTTCGCGACGCACCGCGTCCAGATCGGTCTCGCCGGACTCTACGCCACCTCCGATGGTCCCCCACCAGGTGTCGCCGCCCTCGACGAACCGCATCAGGAGGAACCTGTCGTCCGGGTCGATCATGACAACGCGGACGGCCCGGCGAACACGGGGATGTTCGGGCGTGGTGCCGGCGTACTGGTCGCTCACCTGCGCCGGACCTCGTCGAGAAACGGCAGTGAGCGCGCGTCGCGCTCCAGGGAGAGGCGCATGAAGTCGCGCATGGCGGCCTCCACGTCTCTCTCGACCGAGTCGGGCAGACGCAGCGCGGCGAGCGCCTCCACATCCATCCGCTGGTACGCCTTGAGGAGCTTCAGCGCCTCGACGGACAGCCCGGCGCGATCGGCGGGCGGGCCAGGGCAGCGGTAGCAGAGAACGCCGCCCAGGGGCGGAACCCACCGGAACGACTCGTCCGCCTCGAGCATGCGGTCGCACTCGACACAGCGATCGACTTCGGGCCGGACGCCCATCTCGTCGGCGAGGTGCATCTCGTGCCAGCGCGCCACGCGACCCGGGTCCATCCCGGCGTCCAGGAGCTCGTACGAGCGGCGCAGCAGCGCGTAGAGCCCGGCAGCCTCGTGGCGTTCCTCGGTAGCCCTGTCCACGAGCTCTGCGAGATACCAGGCAGTGGCCGCGGACTCGAGCGAGTCACGCAAGCGAAGCCAGGCGTGAATGACCTGGACCTGCGTGACGACGTCGAATGTCCGACCGCGGGCCAGCGCGACACGGAGCTCGGCGAGAGGCTCCACCGACCCGCCGAGCCGGCTCGTGGGCTTTCGCACACCCTTGGCGATCGCCTTGATCTTGCCGAGCTCGGGCGTGAAGAGGGTCATGATCCGGTCCGCCTCGCCGTAGTCGAAGCGGGATAGGACTATGGCGTCGGTGACGTAGAGGCGTGGAGCGGGCACGACCTCACGCTACCACGCCGTGGTCCTGCGGAGAGCTACGTCCGGCGGTCGTATGTCGCGGACTGTGGCCCGAGCTCGGGCCGTCCGAGGATCATCGACTGAACCCACTCCGCCAGCCGTGTGCCGAGACGCCGGCAAGCGTCGCGGTCGCCTTCGTCGCGAGGTCGTCCGGCGCAGACGGCTCCGTAGTGGAGCGTCCGNNAGGCAGGTCGTCTCACCGCCTCCGGCAAGTCCGCCCGCAGACGAGAAGGCGCATCCGAACTTCCCTTCGATCTTGGGCCACACCGGCAAGGCGATCTCGTCCCAGAACCGTTTCATCTGCCACGAGATGGTGCCCATGCAGGTCGGCGAGCCTACGGCAATGCCATCGCACCATAGGAGGTCGTCCGGGCCCGCGTCTTCGACGCTCCTCAGCCGGACGTCGGTGTCGCGAACGGCAAGGGCGCCTTCGACGACGAGATCGGCCATTAGCTTTGTGTTTCCGGTCGTTGTCTGGTACAGCACGAGAATCCGTGCCGGCCGCGATTCCTGCGTCGTCATGCCGGGGATCATAGCCACTCGCGTCGGGACCGGCTGTGGCTCGGACTGCCGGCGGTCTCGCCCTCAGTTATCCTCCCCGGATGAACGAGAACAACGCCGCCTCCGCCGACGGCCGCCCGTCGGCCCCGGGCCCTCGCACCGATCGCGCGCGTATCCGCCGCCACGCCGATCGGGCCGTCCCGGAACGCATCGAGGAGTTCCTGCGGGCCGGGCGCGTCGCCCACGCCGCGTTTGCGCAGGATGGCGAGCCGCGCTTGACGCCCTTCCTCTACCACTACGAGGCGGGCTGCATATATCTCCACGGCTCGCCCGGCAACGCAACGCTCCGGCTGCTTCGCGACGGCCGGCCCGTCACCGTTGCCGTGACCGAGCTGGTGGCGCTGGTAGCGTCCAAGACGGCATCCAACCACACTGCGAACTACCGCAGCGTGATCGCCTTCGGGCACGGCAGGCAGATCGTGGACGTGTCTGAGAAGCGCCGAATTCTGGATCTCATGACCGCACGCTACTTCCCGGGACGCCGTGTGGGCCCGGACTACTCCCCCGCCACCGACGCAGACCTCGAGAAGATGGACCTGATCGAGATCGCGATCGACGAGGCGTCGGCGAAGATGCGCGACATGGGCCCAAACGGTCCCGGCGATTCGGACGCGGATATCCCGGGCTCCGCGTTCGTGGAGCCGGTCTGACCGCTGACGCTCGGCCGGACGGCTCGCCGGCGGCGTTCTACGGGCCGCAGACACCGCAGAGTGGCGCATGCCGGGTCCGGCTGAGGTTTCCGAAGTCGGATTGCTATGATCCGCGGGTGCAGACTGCCCCGAGCCTACCCGAACTGGTGACTGCCACCGAGCAGGAGATACTCCGCCTCGTCTCCGACAAGGACGCGAGCACCGGTGGCCTCTACGAGATGTGCCGGTACCACATGGGTCTGGACGGAAGTGGGGCATCCGGCAAGCGCATCCGCCCGCTGCTCGGGTTGCTCGCCTTCGCATCGATAACGGGCGACTACCACAACGCCCTTCCGGGCGCGGCGGCGGTAGAACTCGGGCACAACTTCAGCCTTGTCCACGACGACATCGAGGACGGAGACAGGGAGCGGCGGCACCGGCCGACGCTATGGGCGGTCCACGGCATTCCGCAGGCGATCAACGCAGGCGACATGCTCTTCACGCTCAGTCGCAAAGCGCTTCACAGACTGACCGAACTCGGCTTCCCAGACTCCAAGGTGCTGCGCATGATGCGTCTCCACGACGACACGTGCCTGGCGCTGTGCGANNGACATGATCGGCCGCAAGACCGCGGCACTCATCGCCGCGTCCGTGGAGTCGGGTGCCATCCTGGCAACGGACGACGAGAACGTGATTGCCCGATACCGGGCCTTCGGCTGGGCCCTCGGCATTGCCTTCCAGCTGAACGACGATCTCCTTGGTATCTGGGGCGAGGAGGCGATCACGGGCAAGGAGCCCACCGACGTGGCGCGGCGCAAGATGACGCTCCCGGTGATCTACGCCTTCGAGCACGCCTCGGCTGGGCAACGTACGCGGCTCCAGACGCTCTGGCGGAACGATAGCCCTACGGACGCACAGATCGCGGAGACCGTCTCGCTGCTGGAGGAGATCGGCGGCCGCGACTACACCCGCGAGCAAGCCCGCTCCTATCGTGACGAGGCGATTGCCGAACTCGAAGCCGCGGGTGTTGGAGACGCTGCCGCGCTGGATGCCCTCCGAGGCATCATCGTTGGCGTCATCAAGGCATAGGCGCGACTCAAGCCGGCGGCGGTACCTGGGGCCCCGGGCCCGACCCGGGAAAGAAGCCGCAGCGCGGGCACTGCGGCACGCGCATATCCACCAGACCGCGGCAGCTGGGGCATTCGGTCACTCCGGGCATGCCTTCGTAGAAACCGCAGCGCGGGCAACGCGTTCCGGCGTTCATCATCGAGAGCCCGCACCACCGGCACGTGTACCCGGGGCGCCTCTGCCGCCAGGCCACCCCGAGCGCCACGAATCCGATCAACCAGATCCACATGAACTGGCCGAAGCGATAACCCGCCGAGCTGGCATCCGTCGTGGACGTAAGCAGGACGGCCACCCCAATTCCGACCGCCAACCATCCCAGGATCGCCCAGCTGGGCCAGCGCCATTTCGTCACGCGAATCCTCCTCATCGAGAACCAGGTCCGCTGAGTCTAGCCGGGCGGCGACCCGGTTCTGCCGCCCCCGGCTAGGGCCGGCCTTCGGCGTGGACCGCGATCAGGGCGCCGGAGAGCGCATCGACAATCGCGACCGCGCGGGGCGCCGCGGCATAGACGGCCTGATCGCTCAGGTCCGTCGACACGGGCCAGGCCACGGAAACAACCCACGCGAGACGCGGCGCGGCGCCGGAGCACGTGTCCGTGAAGGATGCAAGCACCAGTTCGCGCACATATGCCGCCGGGTAAACCCGGCCCGCCAGAACTACGGCCTTGTCGGCGGCGTAGGTGGGTACCTGAAGCGGCGCCTCCAGGCGGATGCATGCGTCTTCCAGTTCGTGCGCACCCCAACCCTGGAGCGGTACGGTGCCCATGCCGTGCAGCAACTGGTTGACGGGGCTTCGGTAGTCGTAGGCGATGAACAGCGAGCACCACGTCAGCACTACGGTGGCGACCACTATCGCGGCCATGCGGCTGCGCAGGCCCCAGTTCATCCGCACTCCTCCTGGCGCCAATCCGCCCCGCTACCGATCAGTCGTCCTCGATTCCTCGCCGGCATCCAGCCGCGCCTCACCCTTCGATTCCGCACGAGAGGCAAGGACCTTCGCCACTCGCCGGCCATCGGTTGTTTCCACCTTCAGGACCAACTCCTGTTCGCCCAACTCGACGATGTCGCCCGGGCGCGGAACGCCGCCGATTCTGTGGTAAATGAGGCCGCCCACGGTGTCGTACTCGTCCGCGTCCTCGAGTTCGCCAAGTTCCACGTCGAAGAACTCCCCGAGATCGTCGACGGACGCGCGCCCATCCACCCGTGCCTGATCGTCGGAGATGCGCAGGACCATGGGCTCCTCGACGTCGTACTCNNTCGTACTCGTCCTGGATGTCGCCCACGATCTCCTCTAGAAGATCCTCGATCGTGACCATCCCGGCGGTCCCGCCGTACTCGTCCAGCACGATGGCGAGATGCACCTTGCGTCCCTGGAGCTTGTGGAGGAGGTCGTCGATGCTCATGGACTCGGGCACGAACAGCGGCGGACGCAGCAGCTTACGCAGGTCCGGCTTGTGGCCGCCGCTCTTCAGGAACGGCAGCAGGTCCTTGGCATACAGGACGCCGATGATCTCGTCGACCGACTTCCGGTACACGGGAATGCGGCTATGCCCCGCCTTGACGATGGTGTCGATCGCCTCGTCCAGGGACGCGGTCACAGTCAGCGCGGTCATGTTCGTACGAGGGACCATGACCTCGTGGACGCGACGCTCTCCGAGTTCGATGACCGCGCTGATCATCTGTTCTTCCTCCGCCTCGAGAACGCCCGTCTCCCCACCACGCTCCACGATGAGCTTCAACTCCTCGGTACTGATCTGCGCGCGTCGCGCCACCGAGTCGCCCCCAAAGCCACCGGAAATCCTGCGGGTAAGCCAGGTCAGGATCGAGACGACGGGCGCGAACACCTTGCCGACGACGTCCACCGGGCCGGCGAGTGCCAGACCCACACGATCCGGATATGAGAGGGCGATGGACTTGGGCACGAGCTCGCCCACCACGATGGTGAAGGCGGCGAGCAGGATGGTGACTACGAGGATGGCCAGTCCCGTCGACGCGGCCTTGATCGGCGGAATGTCCACGAAGACCGTGGCCAGGTGATCCGCGAGATTCACGGCGGCGTAGGCCGAGGCAAGGAAACCGACGAACGTCACGCCGATCTGAACCACGGCCAGGAAGCGCGCCGGATCCTCCATGAGCCGACGGGCGGTCTTCGCTCCTCGGTGCTTCTCCTCGATCAGCTGCTCGATCCTGCTGCGCCGCAGCGTTATCAGCGAGATCTCTGCCGCCACGAAGACGGCCTCGATCGCAACCAGGCCGATGACTACCAGAAGCTGCAGGATGATGTCGCTCATCGGTCGTCCGGCTCGGTCCCGGCCGCGGGCTTGCGCAGCCGTGCGGGCACGCCGACGGCCAGCATCCCGGCGGGTACGTCCTTCGTCACCACGGATCCGGCCCCGGTCCGCGCCCCGTCACCGAGTTCGATCGGGGCGATCAACATAGTGTCGGAGCCCAGGAAGACATTCTTCCCGATCTTCGTCTTGTGCTTCCTGGCGCCGTCGTAGTTGCAGGTGATCGTTCCCGCGCCCACGTTGGTGCGCTCGCCTACCTCGGCGTCGCCGATATAGCTGAAGTGGTGCTGCTGGACGCCGGCCTCGAGGCGGCTGGCCTTGACCTCGGCGAAGTTGCCAAGCCTGGCCTTGCGCCCGATCGACGACTTGGGTCGAAGGTGGGAGAACGGCCCGATCTGGACCTCATCCTCAACTTCGGACGATTCGAGAATGCTGGCCCAGACGACACAGTCGCGACCCACGACCGTGTCGATGATCTGGCTGCCCGCGCCGACGCGGGTACCCTCGCCGATGCGCGTGCTTCCCCGCAGGATGACGCCGGGTTCGAGAACCACGTCCGGGGCGAGCTCCACGGTAACGTCAACGTAGGTGCGGATCGGGTCCACCATGGTCACGCCGGCCAGCATATGGCGCTCATTGATGAGCATGCGCAGTTCGAGCTCCGCGGCGGCGAGCTGGGACCGATCGTTCACGCCCGCCAGCGTGCCGTCGTCCTCGACCTCGAGTGAGACCACGGCCCGGTGGTCCTCACGCGCCAGCTCTACGAGGGCCGGAAGGTAGAACTCGCCCGAAACGGCCGACGGTTTGACGTCGTGGATGCGGCGCCTCAGCCAGCGGGCATCGAACGCGTACACGCCCGCGTTGATCTCGTCGATGTCGCGCTCTTCGACCGTTGCGTCCTTCTCCTCGACGATACGCAGGACCTGGCCGCCATCTTCACTGCGAAGGACGCGCCCGAGCCCCTCCGGATCGGTGGAATGGACGCCCACGATGGCAACGGCCGCGTTCCGGGAACGCCGCAGATCGATGAGTTCGATCAGGAGATCCGTCTGGACGAGCGGGACGTCGCCCGACAGAACGAGCATCTCCTCGAACTCGTCGGGGGCGACTGCGAGGGCCGCCTTCACGGCGTCGGCCGTTCCGAGCGGCTCCGCCTGCAGCGCGAAATCCGCGTGTTCGGCGAAGGCCGATCTGATGGCTTCCGTCGCGCTCGAATAGACGACGAGCGGCTTTCGGCCCCCAACTTCACTTGCCGCGGCGAGAACGTAGGCAAGCATGGGCCGGCCGCACAATTCGTGAAGCACCTTGGGCTTGCGCGACTTCATTCGCGTTCCGAGGCCGGCCGCCAGCACGACCGGCAGGATGCCCTCTACGCCGTGGCTCATGGGATCGGACGGTAGCATGTCGCGACCACGTCGCGGTACCCCAAGATTGAAGCGGCCACCGCGTCCTAGCTCGCCTTCCGTGCGATTGCCTCGATCTCGACCATGGCGGCCTTCGGCAGTGCCGCGACCTGCACGGTGCTGCGGGCCGGTTCGGGGGCTTCGAAGTACTTCGCGTAGATCGCGTTCATCGCGGCGAAGTTGGCGAGATCGGCGATGAAGACATTGACCTTGACGACGTCGGCGGTCGTGAGGCCCGCGGCCGCGAGAACGGCCACGAGGTTCGTGAGCGCACGCTCGGTCTGGGCCTCGATGCCCTGCACGAGGTCTCCCGTTGCCGGGTCCACGCCGAGCTGGCCCGAACAGAAGATGAAACAGCCCGCATCGATGGCCTGGCTGTATGGGCCGATGGCTGCAGGCGCTGCGGCCGTTGCGATCTCGGTGCGACTCATCGAGTCTCGTCTCCTTCGAGGGGTTCGGTCCGGTGTTCCGGCCGGCTCATGATGCGGTTCTCAGGTCTCTTCATTGTGGACCGTACGGGGCCCGTAGGTGCGTCCGGCAATGGCCGGCTGCACATCCGAAGGCGGCAAGTGCGGCGGCATGATCGCCGTGGCGGCCACGAACGGCTCGCCGATCCCGACGGACGGCAGGCTACCGTCCGATAGGGCGATTCTGACCGATCGCCCGGCTTTGCGGGCGTCGGCAAGCGTGGGATACAGAATCCATTGCGTGGGCCCCGAACCCGACTGGCATACAGGGCGACCCAGGTGGCGCTCCAGCGAGTGCATGAAGTCGACCAGCCCGGGTTCCACCGTAGTAGCGGCCGGCAGAAGGTCGTTGGCCGCGGCAAGGTCGGCGGCCAGATCCAGGAGTCTGCTCGAGGTCATTCCGCCTCGAAGGTCGCCGGCGAGATGCTCGGAGATGCGCCGGGCACGCGCCGGATCTCCGGGCCGCGCGCCCGCCGCATAGGCGGCAAACACGTCCGGCGTGGCGACCGGCAGTTGCGGCGTAACGAGCAGGATCGCGGGCGGTTCTCCCGAGATCTCGGGCAGTGGTTCAACGAACTCGCCGCGGCCGGTGATGAGCGCATTGGCGCGAGCCAGGAAGAACGAGACGTCGGACCCGAGCGAGGCCGCGAGGCGGGCCCTGTCCGCGAATGGCATCGTCGTGTGCCAGGCGGCAAGCGCAGCCTCGATCGCGGCCGCTGCGTCGCTGCTGCCTCCGCCGAGCCCGGCGGCCACCGGGATGCGCTTGACAAGGCGCGCGGCGAGCCACGGCGGCCGTACCGGGGCGCCGGGCCAGGACTCCTCGACGGCGGCTCTCGTGGCGGCCACCGCACGGAGAACGAGGTTGTCGGGATCGACGCCGAGCGCGATACCGGAGATTCGCAGTGTGTCGTGGCGCGCGGCGTGCGGAACCGTGACGGTCAGTGCGTCGCCGAGCGCGAGCGGAACCATGACCGAGTGGAGTGAGTGGTACCCATCCTCGCGCCGGCCCAGGACCGCCAGGGTGAGATTGAGTTTCGCGGGGGCGAAGCGGACGAGGTGAATTCGCGCGCCCGTGCCGGGTCCGCCGCCGTCGTCTGTGCCGGGTCCGCCGCTGTCGTCTGTACCTGGTCCCTCGCCGTCGCCGGGGCCGCCGGTGCCGCTGCGGCCACCCTGGCCGCCCTCGATGCGACGCAACGTCCGTGGGCCTGTGCCGCTCCCGTCCTGGCCGTCACCAGCGGTCATCGCTTGACTCCGCCGGGAATGGGGCCAAGCGCGACCCGGAGGCTCATCCATTCATCGACGGAGAGCGTCTGAGGGCGCCTGTCACCGTCGATGCCTGCGGCAGCGAGTCCCTGGGCCACTTCGGCGCCCGACAGCGGCAGCTGGCGTGACAGGACGTTGTGAAGCTTCTTGCGCCGCTCTCTGAAGCCGGC
The DNA here is from genome assembly GCA_003153755.1 of Chloroflexota bacterium. Taxonomy (GTDB): domain Bacteria; phylum Chloroflexota; class Limnocylindria; order Limnocylindrales; family CSP1-4; genus Fen-1039. The sequence goes on from PMBG01000017.1 coordinate 12,185, forward strand.
CTGCACCAGCCGCCAGAGCCCGTCCTCTTCCTCGGCGTTGAGGCGGGGGGCGGCGCCTGCCGGATCGAACGGGCGGATCTCCACCACCGCCGACTCCACTTCCGGCGCGGGCTCGAACGCCTCGCGTGCCACCCTGAAGGCGATCCTCACCGAGGCGTGGAACTGGACGAAGACCGAGAGGTAGCTCATATCGCCGGGCGCGGACGAGATCCGTTCGGCTACCTCCTTCTGGACCATGAGCACGAGCCGCTCCGGACGCGGCGGCCCTCCGAGGAAGCGGTGGAGGATCGGGCTGGTGATGTGGTACGGGACGTTGGCAACCACGTCGTAGGGCGGCGTCATCAGTGAGGCGATCTCCTGATCCAGGATGTCGCCGTCCACCAGCCGCAGCTTCCCCGCCGCGATCGCTTCTTCCTTGACGCGAGCAAGCCGGAACCCGAGCCTTCTGTCCAGCTCAACCGCGGTGACCGTGGCGCCGCCGTCGAGCAGACCACCGGTGAGAATCCCAAGACCGGGGCCTACTTCGAGGATGCGCCGCCCCGGCGCCGGGTCCGCCAGATCCAGTATGGATTGCAGCACGTCCGGGTCGGCAAGGAAGTTCTGGGACATCGAATGGCGGGCGCGCAGACCCTCGTCGCGCAGCTGGCGGCGCACGGCGAGTGGATCGAGTCGAGGAGCCCTGGGCGTCGGCGTCGGGGCGTTCACCGTTTGGCCAGCGGCATCGACGGACGCGCGTCGAGATCGAGTCCGGCACGTGCGCCCGCCTCCATGCGCCGCGCACCAGCCGCGCCGATCATCGCTCCGTTGTCCGTGCAGAGCGCCGGACGCGGTACCACCAGCGGTATTCCGGCAGAGGCGGCAGCATCGGCGAGACGATCTCGCAGGACACGGTTCGCCGCGACGCCACCGCCGAGCACCACCGACCTGGCACCGACCTGGCGGGCCGCACGCAGCGTCTTTGTCACGAGCACGTCCACTACCGATTCCTGGAAGCCGTAGGAGAGCTCCGAAACGCGGTCCTCGGCCAGCGGCGTGTCGCCGGTCTCGGTTCCCGTCCCGCCCGTTTCAGCGGCGATCGTCCGTCGGGCAGCCGTCTTGAGTCCGCTGAAACTGAAGTCGAACGAATCCCCGAGCCACGCCCGCGGGAAGATCGTGTCCCGTCGCGTGGCGCCTGCCGCGGCCTTCATGATGGCCGGACCGCCCGGATACGGAAGGCCGAGCAGCCGTCCCACCTTGTCGAAGGCTTCTCCGGCGGCGTCGTCCACCGTCTCTCCCAGAAGCCGGTACTCGAGATGGTCGCGCATCTCCACGAGGAATGTGTGCCCGCCCGAGACTATCAGCGCCACGAGCGGGAAGAGCGGCTCGGGTACCTCGCGTGCCTCGTCCGCGAGCCACGCCGCGTAGAGATGGCCCTCCAGATGATTCACGGGAATAAGCGGCTTCTTGTGGACGTACGCCAGGGTCTTAGCGAAGTTGATCCCCACGAGCAGCGACCCGGCCAGACCGGGCCCGGCCGTTACCGCAACCGCCTCGATGTCATCCCAGGTCACGCCCGCAGCGGTCCAGGCCTCGTCCAATGTAGGGACGATCCACCGGAGATGAGCGCGAGCGGCTACCTCGGGAACGATCCCGCCAGACGCCGCGTGCATCGCCACCTGGCTGGCCACGACGTTGGAGTGGATTCTCCTNNGAGCCGGCGCCATCACGGCCCGAGTCCAGCGGCAGATCATCCGCCCCGAGCCGGATCTCCGGACGTCGCGCGAGTTCGGCGCGCAGTCGCGCGATTCGCTGCTGCATCGGCCCTCCGTCGAGCGAGTCGGTGGTCATGATCAATGCGTCCTCGTTGTTGTCGCTGTAGTAGCGCGGCCGGACGCCCACAACTTTGAAACCGTACTTCTCATACAGCCGGCGGGCCCCGATGTTCGTGGGTCGGACCTCGAGCGTGGCCTCGGTGGCGCCCCGAGCGGCCGACAGCTCGAGAAGTGCAAGGAGCAGCCGCTCCCCCACTCCCTGGCGCCGCCAGGTGGTGCGCGTCGCGAATGTGGTGATGTGCGCCTCGTCGACCAGCAGCCACATGCCCGCGAAACCGACGATCTCGTCCTTGACGCGGGCCACGATGTAGTGGGCGAGCCGGTTCGTCTCGAGCTCCTGTCGATACGCATGTGACGGCCAGGGCGTGCTGAAGCTCTCGTGCTCAATGACGTGGACGGCGGGCAGGTCGTCGACCGTCATCCGGTCGACGGTGATGGCTACTTCGGGTCGTGCGACCATCGCACCTCTCCTTTGACCGCCGCGACGCCACGCGGCAGGGTCACGTACTCGGGCACGAGCCGCGCGACATCGTCGCCGCCCGCAGCGATGCGCTCCGCGCCGAGGCGGAGCAGCGCGGCGGCGAGGCCTGCCTCTGCAGCGAAACCGCGATCGATCGCCTCGCCGGGGGCACGGGCGGGGAGGTCGACGGCCACGAGGACGGCATTGCCGGGCAGACCGGGCTCGTCGCCGCCCTTCACCAGCACGGCTTCGCCGGCCACGACCAGGACACGGTCCGACGGCCCGGCAGGAAGCAGCAGGACGGCCTGCATGCCCGCGGCCAACGGCGTGCCCGACAGAAGCGCGTCGCAAGTGGCAACGCCGGCAATCGGTATGTCGAGACCCCGCGCCAGGGCCTTGGCCGTAGCGAGGCCGACGCGCAGTCCGGTGAAAGCGCCCGGGCCGGTCCCCACAACGACGCCGCTGAGGTCGGAGACGGTCATGCCGGCGGTGGTGAGTATCTCGTCGATGCGCGCTAGCAACTCCTCGCCGTGGCGGTACCCCGCCTGCCAGCGCCGCTCGGCGACGAGAGAGCCGTCCTCGGCGCCCAGTGCCACGAGGGCGTTCGTGCCCGAGGTGTCGATGGCGAGCAGTCCGGCGGTCATCGGGACCCCTCGGCGCTCTCGGCAGCCTCGACCCAGGCCGGGACGGCATCGAGGTATCGCCCGTACTCGGCCGAGCCGGCGCGCAGCGTGATCCTGCGCGGGTCATCCCCCGTCCCGTCGATGAATACGTCCAGGTGGTCCGCCGGCATCGCGTCGGCGAGCCGCTCCGCCCATTCGATCAGCGTCACGCCCTCGCCCTGGCGCTCATCGATGAGTCCGCCGGCGAACGCGTCCGCGGCATCTGCAAGCCTGTAGAGGTCGATGTGGAAGAGTGGGAGCCGGCCCCGATACTCGGCCATGAGCACGAAGCTCGGCGAAACGATCGTGTCCGTTATGCCGAGCCCGGACCCAAAACCCTTGGCGAACTGGGTCTTCCCGGCGCCGAGATCCCCGATGAGGCTGATCAGGTCACCCGGCCGTGCCGTACCTGCCAGGGCACTCGCAAGCGCGCGCGTACCAGCTGGCTCGCGCGTGACCACGGCTCGATTGGACCTCACCACTTCACTCACCACTGGAGGTTACCCGAAAGCCGCGCGGCACCGCGCCGATCGAGACTCCGGGAAACGTGAACACGGCGGATTCCTTGATCTCCGCGTCTTCCAGTTCGAGACTCGTCCGCACACGGAAGGCGGCCAGCCGCTCGAGATCGACGGGCAGGTAGTGGCGGCCGGGGTCGCCGATCAGCACGCGCGTGCCCTGCTCGGCCGCCTGACGGAGCCACGCCAGCATCCGGCTCGACATCGTCTCCTGATAACAGACGTCGCCGGCGAGAATCACATCGCATGGTGGCGGAGGGGATTCCAGCACGTCCCCGCGCCCGAACGCCACTCGCACGCCGTTGGCGCGGGCGTTCAGAGCGACCGCCGCTTCGGCCAGCGGATCGATGTCGAACGCGTGGGCGGACTCGGCTCCGCAACGGAGGGCGACTATCGCGCATAGCCCTGAACCCGACGCGACGTCCAGCACGGTGCGGCCTTCCACCTCACCAGGATTCTTCATCAGGTACTGCGAGATGGCGAGTCCGCCGGCCCAGGCGAAGGCCCAGTAGGGCAGGTCGGGGTCCGCCTGACCAAGCTCCGCGCCGGCGAGCTGGCACATCGACATGACGTCGTCGGCGAGCTGCAGGCGCACGCCCGGAAGACCGGGGACTTCTCGGAGCCTTGTGCTGCGCCGTATGAATGCCCGCAGACGCGCGGGTGAGCTCGAAGCCATGCCGGAGAGACTAGACCGTGGGCGGGGTCCTCATCAGGCTCCGGCCCGGTCGTTCCGGGCGTCGGGCGCCGGCCGGCGACTCTCCGAGCCGGTTCCTAGAAGACGAAGCGTTCGAGATCAGTGACCGGGACGACCGTCGTTTCCGTCTCGTCCACGAACCGGACNNACCTCGGAGACGTCGAACACCAGAAGCGGCGGGTCGGTGACGATGGCGACTTCACGACCGGCGAGGGCCGCGAGCAGCGCCAGAACCGGCGTCGGCAGCGGGCGGCGCTGATGCCCGTCGAGCGCGAACAGGCCGAACGGTACGGACGGAGCCAGGCTCGCCTTCTGGCGGGCCTCGGAGGCCGCTAGGTCTCGCAACTCCCCCTCGCCCACAGAGCCCGCTACGAGGCCTCGTATCGACATGGCCCGTGCCCGGCTGATCGCCTGCGCGGAGATACGGCTGCCGGCCACCACTACGGCCCCGGAGCGACCCACATCGAGCGCGCTCGCCCAGAGCTCTCCATCGGTGAGACGTGGGACATCCAGGTAGCCGCGGGACGCTTCGCCGGCGGCGAGTGCTCCGGGAATGGCCGCGCCGTGCACTTCGATCGCGACGCCGACCCCGTTGCGCCCTTCGACAACCACGCCGGCAACCGGCGCTTCGACGATCTGATGGTGTTCGCCCGCGGCCGCGCGCCACCGGCCGTTCGTCTCGTATAGGAGAGTCCCACCCACGCGGACGTTTACCTTGCCCTTGCCGTTCTTGCCCCGCCGCTCATCGCCGCCGATCCACCACTTCCCGGGGTACGGCGGGCGGCGCCGATCGGGCCTGGAAGGTGCCATCGGCGGGAGTGACGAACCGCGCTCAACTCGCGTCGCCATGGGAGCTTTCGCACCCATCCGGGCCTCGATGGTCTCCTGCGGTCGGTCGTTCCAGAGGGGCGCGAGGACATTCTCGTCGGCGGTTGTCCGTCCCTCGGGCGCTGAGGCCGGCAGCACCGGCCGGACTGTGTCGCCGGGCATGGCTATGCGGCCGACATCCACGAGCTGGGCGTCCAGAGTGCGCTCGGCGATCGGCATGCCGGCAACGACTCGATCGCCTGCCGAGACGAGCGCCCGGTCGCCGGGACCGAGGCGGAACCGGATCGTGGGCGAGAAGACGAGGATCCGGCGGCAGCTCACCCGCGCCAGATCGGCAGGGATCTCCACTCCGGCCGCGCCCTCCACTGCGCTCACTCGTCCACCTCCGGCCACATGCCCCGCTGCCAGGCCTCGAGTGCCGCGCGTCTGGACTCGGGCCGGTCGGATATGCGGAGCGGGATGTCCCGCAGGTCCACGAGCAGACCCCCCAGACCGCCGACTACGTCGAGATCGAAGTGATGTGCGCGCGTCCCAAGCTTCACCGCGTCACGGAAGTCCACCGCCACCTTCGCCGACCGACCCGGCGGGAGATCCACGACCTGGATTGCGCCCGGATGCAGTTCTATCTCCGCGATGGAGTTCACACCCTTCAAGTGCAAGGTGCCGGCATTCCGGCCAGGTCGCACACCCGCGGGAAGGATCAGGCTACCCAGCGGCATGAGGATCTCCTCGGCGAGGTTGGCCAGCAACCGGCGTCGCTCTGCCTCGTCTTCGATAACGCCGATCGGTCCCAGGAGACGGGCCTGATCGCAGACCATGCTTGTCGCGCCGGGCCGCCGGATCAGGTCCGCCAGCGCCAGCGCCACGACCGCCGGCGGAAGTGAGGCGAATATGCCGCCGGCCGCCACCAGGAGCTCCGGGAGCGGGTGTTCACTGATGTCGGGGGTGGCGTCGACCAGACGCGTCACTGCGGCCTTTGCCGCCGCGAGTCTGAAGATGGCGCCACTGCCGTCGGCCTCGCCCCAGGGAACGAGGCGCGTGTCGTTGAGGCGGTCCATCAGTTGATGACGGTCGAGCGCGATTGTCGACCACGCCGCCACGCCGTCAATGACCTCGTCCGAGGGATCGGATGGCGCGAAGGAAGCGGCCGCCGGCATCGCATAGCTGGACACAACGGTGAAATGGCCCTGTCCGATCGGTTCGGAATGGGCCCGCAGGCCACCCTGAAGTCCCACCTCCACGAGTTCGATCGAACGATCCAGAACGTAAGCGAGGGAAGCGATCGATCGGGCGATGCCCAGCCGGCTGTCGTTCGGCAACACGCGGACGCCTTCGAGGACCTGCTGGAGAGCCGAACCGATAGGCCTTCCGGCCTCGGGGTCCGGCGCAAGGATGACGTGGAGAGCCGGCGCCGCGGAGGCGTGCCTCGCGGCCGGAGCCGGCAGAGTCAGCTCGGGCACGGACGTGGCGGGCGGCGCGGAATCCGCCGGTGCCGCCGGTGCGGCCGGTGCGGCGTCTGCGGCGTCTGCGGGGTCTGCGGCGTCTGCGGCGTCTGCTTCTGGTGCCGTCGCAACGGCTTCATCAACCGCGCGGTCAGCGGCGTCTGCGGCGTCTGCTTCTGGTGCCGTCGCAACGGCTTCATCAACCGCGCCGTCTGCCGCCGCCTCCGGATCGGCCGTCTCGTCGAAGACCGCGATGGGTTCGGGTGCATGGCCGGGCCGTTTTGATTGATCGTCCTTACCGGCGGCATCAACCGCGCTCGCGCCATCGGCCGGAGGCAAAACCGGGGCGGCCGCCGCGGAGGCAATCTCGAGGTCGGCATCGCCGGTGATGGCGAATTGCGACTCGAACGCAGCCGCGCCGCCGGCGAGAATCACGGTCAGCTCGGGACGCAGTCTCGTTGCTGCCGCGAGCAGAGCCGCCAGTTCTGGCAGATGACGCTTCTCATCACCGCCGGGCGAGTGGTCGGCGCCGAGCAGCACGGTGGTCGTATTCGCCGACATCAAGAGCCGAGTCAGCGCAACGGGATCGTCCTGGTCCGCGCTGCCGCCCTGCACGAGCCATCCCGCGCGCAACGCCGTCTCCTCGAGCCGCCGCCGCTGGCGGCGCGAGCCGGCCAGAACGGCGATGTGACGCAGAGGCGTGCTGCATGAAGTCAGCCTGGGCCAATCGTCCACGTAGAAGGCCACTTCGCCTTCGCGACCGGAGGCAATCTCGGCGAGGAGCGTCGGATCCGTGAGCTCCACCCGCCGGACCAGGTCCCGAAGCAGGTCCTCCAGGTCCAGCGTGGCCGGAGCGGAAACGTGCGCCACAAGACGCCACCGGCCGCCGACGTGCCCGAGCAATGCTGCGGACGTGGTGGCCGATCCAAGGTCCAGGGCAAAGAACGCGCGAGGCTGGTAGCTCACGTGGCTATGCTAACCCGCTCCGGCACCGCTGTCCCTTCCCCGACGACGAGCCGCGGACGTTCCCTACGCGTCCCAGGCGATCTCTTCGTCGGGATCCTGGAGGCGCTCGATCAGCTGCTCGATGCCCAGGTCGTCGGCGAGTATCTCCGAGGCGGCCGGAAGGTCGCCGCCGAAGACGTCGTGAAGCGTGGGATCGAAGAAGACCATCGCGCTGCTGCCGAGCGGCCGGTACGGACGGCTGGCCTGCAGGAACAGGACCGCGGGCGCGGTCAGACCGCGCAGCTGGATCTCGCGAGCCGCCTGCTCTACGAGGTCCTCACGCTGCTCCTCAGAGCGGCTGTGGGTCTCCATTACCGTCAAAGCAACTCCGTCGATCCGTATCCTGGCGGCTATCCGCAATCGTTGGGGCCGGGACCGTCCAATGACTTCACGCCGGTCTCGCCGGCAGTCCTCCCCGAGCCGCGGCTCGTCTCGCACGCCACAGCGCGCATGGCCACAGGCTTGGCTGCCGCATAGTACACCCGGGGTAGCCTCCCAGACATCGCCGCCAGGATCTCGTACGAGATCGTGTTGCCCCACTGCGCCACCTCAACGGCGCCGATGCTCTGTCCGTCCTGCTCGCCTATCAACGTGAACTCGTCGTCGATCGTGATCTCCGGGCCCGGGACGTCGGTGACGTCGACCATGAGCGCGTCCATCGCCACGGTCCCAACCTGGGGCACGCGCCGGCCGCGCACAAGTACCTGTGCCTTGTTGGAGAGGCTGCGCGGGTAGCCGTCGGCGTAGCCCACCGGCAGTGTGACGATGCATGACCGGCGAGCCGTCACGAACGTCGGGCCGTAGCTGATGCCGGTGCCGGCATCCAGCCAGGCGACCCTGACGGGCCGGGCGCGCAACGAGAGAACGGGCCGGAGAGCGGCCGCCGCTGCTTCGAACTCGGCAGTCACCACCAGCCGATCCGGAACGATGCCGTACTGCGCAATCCCGATCCGCACCACGTCGTACGTCCCGGCCGTGGCCGCGAGAACGCCGCCGCTGGCGGAGATGTGACGAGTCGGAAGGGTTCGGCCGGCGGCCTCCAGAAGCCCGGAGGCAAGCCCGAATCGATCGTCCTGGCCGGAGGTGATGCTCGCGTCGGCCGGTGCCTGGAGATGCGACCAGAGCCCGGCCAGGCGAGCGCGCGGACACGCCTCGATCGAGGCCGCTATCTCCGCAACGTCTTCCGGCAGAACCCCGCCGCGTCCAAGCCCGGTCTCCACCTCGAGATACACCGGCAGTTCCTTGCACGGGCCGGCGGGTTCCGGGCCCGCCTCGAGGGCCGCGAGCGTTCGGGCAAGGAGCAGCCGATCCCCCACCGCGATCGACATGGCATGGCGCAAGGCATCCGCAGCGAGTTCCGCCGGGATCGGGAAGAGGATCAGGATCGGGACTGCGATGCCGGCCTCGCGCAGTTCGAGCGCTTCGTCATAAGTTGCGACGACCAGGCTCGCGATGCCGTCCGCGACGAGCGCGCGAGACACGGCCACCGCGCCGTGGCCGTAGGCGTCGGCCTTCACCACCGGCTCGATCCGGGTGCCCTGCGGAAGGAGGCCACGCAGGACGTGAATGTTCGAGATCAGAGCGTCCAGATCGATTTCGAGCCAGGCACTCTTGGGGATCGGCGGGAGAGCGCCACCCGGCCGAACCTCAACAAGAGGGTGTCGAGTCGCCACGCGGTTCTCGCCGTCGCGACCGCCGGCGTCCGTGTAGGTCTCTGCGGGCGCCACACCTCGCTCGCTCGCCGTGGCGCTCACCCGCGCAGGCTCGGATCGGCGGCGGGTAGAAGCGCGGCCAGCTTCTTCCGAGCCAGCGGAAGCTCGGCCGTTAGGTCCGAGGCGAGCAGCCCCGAGTCCCCGATCCGTGCGCGAACGGCCTCGCCGGCCATTCCGTGCAGGTACACGCCGAGTTGGGCAGCGTCGAACGTATCCAGCCCCTGCGCCAGCAGCGCGCCGATCGTACCGGCAAGTACGTCGCCGGTCCCCGCGCTCGCGAGCGCCGGATTCTCAAAGGGCGAGATCGCGCTTCGTCCGTCAGGTTCGGCGATCACAGTCCGCGCGCCCTTCAGCACGACGACCTGACCCCATTCACGGGCGGCTTCCCGTGCCGCGGCGAGGCGCCTCTCGTCGTCAAAGACGAGGTCGCCAAGCTTGTCCGGATCCTTGCCGTCGGCGGCACGCAAACGCAGAAACTCACCGACATGCGGGGTCAGGACGCACTTTGCGGCTACCTCGCTCGGCCAGCCGTCCACGGTAGCAAGCGACCGGAGGGCCTCGGCGTCGAGCACCGCGGGCGACGGCTCGCCATCCTCATCGGGCGCGAGCAAGCCGCGGATGAGCTCGGTCATCGACAGGCTCGGGCGCAGTCCGGGACCCACCACCAGGGCGTCATGGTCGTGATCCAGGATCCTTGCCAGCGCGTCCTCCGGATCGACTTCCTCGACGTCGTCCTCCGGCAAAGATAGCGTGGTCGCCTCCACGACCTTCGCGGCGAAGAGCGGCTGCAGCGATTCCGGAGTGGCCAGCGTCACGAGGCCCGCCCCGGCTCGGCCTGCCGCGGTGCACACAAGGAGGGCGGCGCCCGCGTAGTCCACAGAACCGGCGATCACGAGCAGCTTCCCGAAAGTTCCTTTGTGACCCCGGCGCGGACGCGGCGGCAGGAGGGCTGCGGCGGTGGCGTCGTCGAGGACGATCGGCTCGACCGGGACTCGCTTACTAATCACTCCCCTCCTCCTTGGCTGCAGGCTGGTTCCGTCCATTCTGGCCGAGTGCGGCCTCGAGTGCGGCCGTCTCTTTTGCGAGCGTCCGCAGACGGTCGAAGCGCTTCAGCATCGTGGCTTCGCGCTCGCTGAGCCTCTCCTCGATGTCCGGTGGGTATAGGAACTTACCGCCGGCCGTCCTAAC